>DAOUEW010000249.1:0-3887 GCA_034430275.1 Anaerolineae bacterium
CCATACCCGGCTCCACTCCCATCGCCAGCAGCACGTGAGACGGATCGGAGGATCCAGTGGAGCACGCGGAGCCGCTGGAAGCTGCAATAC
Organism: Anaerolineae bacterium; assembly: GCA_034430275.1. GTDB lineage: Bacteria > Chloroflexota > Anaerolineae > UBA7937 > B3-Chlor > JAUVXJ01. The sequence goes on from DAOUEW010000249.1 coordinate 91, forward strand.
CCTCCATGTCCAGTCCTAGCAGTATGCCCTCGCCCTCCACGTACTCGAAAGCGATGTTTGCGTTGTTGGGCAATCGATTCTCAGGATGGCCCATCAATGCACAGTGGTCCACTTCGGAGAGCACACCCTCTATCAAACGGTCTCGAAGCCCCGCCAGCCGCCGGCTTTCTTCGTCCCTCCACCCTTCAACGAGCTTCAAGGCGGTCGCCAGTCCTACGATTTCGGCCACGTTCTCTGTGCCTGAACGACGGTTGTTCTCGTGCCCGCCTCCTGTCTGGCATGGCAGCAGGTCCACGCCCTCTCGCACGTACAACACCCCCACCCCCTTAGGCGCGTAGAACTTGTGGCCCGAGAGGCTGAGGAGATCGACGTCCAGCTCGTCCACGTCCAGACTCAGAGAGCCCGCGCCTTGTACCGCATCTGTGTGGAAAGGGATACCGTGGCTATGAGCGATCCGTCCTATTTCAGAGATCGGCTCTACCGTGCCCACCTCGTTGTTCGCATACATGATACTGATCAGAATAGTCGTATTGGTGATCGCCCGTTCCACGTCTGCCGGGTCTACTTGTCCATACTCATCCACGGGCAGATAAGTGACCTCAAAGCCGAATTGCCTCTCCATCTGCTCCAAGGTGTGGCTTACAGCGTGGTGCTCGATGGACGAAGTGATGATATGATCGCCCCGGCGCCGATTCTGCCACGCCACACCTCTGAGGGCCAGATTGTCGCTTTCCGTTCCACAACTGGTGAAGACTATCTCCTGAGGGCTACAGCAAAGGATCCCGCCCACGTCAGCGCGTGCCTGCTCCACCGCCTCGCGTGCCTCCCTCCCCAGAGAGTGCAGGCTGGAGGCGTTGCCATACCGCTCACCGAAGTAGGGCAGCATGGCCTCCACTACTTGGGGGTGTACAGACGTCGTCGCCGCGTGGTCGAGATACAGCACTCTCCTCTCCTCCATCATCTTTCCGCTTCTCCCAGGCTACGAGCCTGCTCCACAACCCACGCTTGTGTCATCTGCCTGCGCCGATAGGCTCTATGAGGTCCTCCAGCGTGGTGGAATCGAGCACCTCGACAATGCCATCGTGCATCTTCCTCCACACATCCCTGGCCGCACAGAAACCCTGTCGGCCGCACGATTCCTCGTTTCTCTCGTGAGGGATACACTTCAGGGGCATGATGTATCCCTCTTCCAGTGCCCTCACTACGTCACCGACCGTGATCTGGCGCGGCGCACGACAAAGCTCGTAGCCGCCACGGGCGCCCCGAGTGCTCTCCACCAAGTTCGCTTCCTTCAGCAACGGAAAAATCTGTTCCAGGTAGCCCAGGGAGACACCTTGGGCTTCGGCCACGTCGCCCAGCGACACGGGACCCTGGCCGTGGCGCCGACCAAGCTCGATCATCGCTCTGAGACCGTATTGCTCTCTGGCCGATAGCTTCATGGCGTAATTCCGAGCATAGACTAAGAATTATCATACTACACGTCTCTCTAACAGTCAAGTCGGCGCTTGCACCGCGTTCTTGGGCAGTGAACGAAACGCGTCTGAAGGAGTCCCGAGCGGCGGCCAGAGAAAGGAGAGGGAGCGGACAGCAGGACTGTCCGCTCCCTCGGCGGTGTGTTCGCGTGGGGCCAGCAGAAGTGCTGGCCCCACGGGCATTGGGGGACCTACCCTGCTACGAAGGGTACGAAGGTCCTGAGGTCAAGGCCACCAGGGTCAGGGGCGAAGCGCGCGGTCACGATCTTGTCGGAGTCGACGACGACACTTATTGACTCGCTGTCTCCAACAACGTCACCATCCCATCCCACGAATTCGTAGCCTTCCACAGGCACCGCAGTCAACACAACCTGGGTGCCCGACTCGCACCCATCCACAACGCAGGCCAGCGGCTCGGACACGATCGTCCCGCCGCTCGTAGGGGATACGCTGGGGTAGAGGTGGTAGGAGGGCAGAGGTACGTCGACGATGGGAACGTAAGCGTAGTTGTCGATCTGGCACTCACCATACGCTATCCTGAACCAACCGTTCTCACCCCAACCTCTGCCCCAGCTATTCTTCGCGATCCAGTAGCCCTCCTCATCGTCGTAGCCCACCATAGTGACGGCGTGGCCACCTCTGAGGTCGCCCGAGGTGTGCCTGTAGACGCCGCCTGTGTAGCCAAAGAAATCCGAATAGATCAGCATCGTCGCCTCGAAGGGCCCATCGTCGGCCAGAGTCTGCTTGATGTCAGCCTGATTGGTGAGACCTACCCAATCGTCGAGCCGTGTAACCCTGTCCTCCCAGTCGGGGCACAGAGTACATGTTTGCTCGCTTACGTCATAGGGATAGCACGGCTCGTCCGTGATGCCCGTGTCGCGCGCCGAGTCCAATGCCGCACTTGGATACCAGCCCTTCGCGCAGCTCGCGCCTGAGTTGCAGAAGAACAAGTGGCCCTCGGAAAGATCTGCGTTCAGAGTCGGGTCGTTCAGTCCGATCTCCAGTCGCGACTCGATAGCCCCAGTGGTGGCGAAGGCCACGCAGGCCCCGCACGTGCCCTGATTGCGGACGGGTGTGGTCCAGTCTGCACCACCGAAGGTCCGCCAGTCGAGTGTGGTTTGATAGTCATAGTTGGCGCCTAGCCTCACGCCCGCCTCGCTGGCCTGCTCCTCTTCCCACTCCATCACCTCCATCGGCACGCCCAGCAATACATCCAGGTCGTCAAAGCCCGAGTCCAGTGCCTCGGGGTCGGTGGAGGGCAAGAGGTCCCCGTCTGGCTCTTCCGTGGTTAGTGAGACGGTCTGGGGGACGGTGGGGCCAAGCGTCATCGTCTGGGTGAGCGAGGTGAAGAGGGTGGTGGTGATGGTTTCCGCTTGCCAGAGCGGATACTCACCGCCCGCAGCCGGTTCAGGTGATTCCGTCTGGGCCACAGCCGGAAGCTGCAGGAACACGCTGCTGGCTGTCGCCAGTAGAACCGCCACGATTAGACCTAGAGATAGTCTGATTCTCACGTTCGCCCCCTCCGTCGAGACAACGGTGGGGACGAAAGAAAACGCGCTCTCAACCACGGTGCCAAAGGAAAAAAGAGCGCGCTGAATCGCTAGCTTTTCTTCGGAGGCAACCCGGCTACCTTAGTTCGCTCTGAACCTTAGGCCCGTGGCTTTGCGTCCCCACCTTTCGATGGGTTTGCCTTTATCACCGACGTACTGTTAAGGTCTTGCCCGTGAACTGCTCTCCATCAGCTCCCCGGACAGGGCGCTGATAGTCTTCCTACGCCTGGTCCCTCGCCATCAGCGGGACGTGGCTCTGCTCTAGGGATCCGCTGGTGGCGGCGAGGGCCACCTGCACATCGACAGACATGCCCCGGAGTCGACCGTTATTGTCCCTGTGTGCGTCCCCACGGTGGTCGGGAAGCCCGCCAAGTAGACCACCACGGTCGACTGGCCGGATCCCGCAGCCTTGCTCAGCTTGATCCAACCTTGATCGGCTCTGGCAGTCCAGGCGGCAAAGGTGTCGATGTTCATCCCGTACTCGGCCGGCATCGTCGGCGCAGAACCTTGCACAGAGAGGAACACCAAGGAGTCAGGCGCCACCCTCAACGGCAGATCGAGGTATATGCTGTCGCTGCTCTCGAGCACGGTCGAGCCCCGCCTGACCTGAGCGTACACCGTCGCGGGCGACCCACTGCTGGCGGACAACGTCCATGCCTTGTTACAGGAAGAGGATTCCCAAGCTGACCAGGTCCCGCCCGCGTTGCGGAACCGCATCTCTGTCGCCCAACCCTGGCCATACACGTACAGGTCAACGGAGAGGCTGGTTGTTGAC
>DAOUEW010000250.1:0-32202 GCA_034430275.1 Anaerolineae bacterium
GGGCTGACCACCCCCCGTTAGTCCCAAATGGTTGCAATTGGCAGGGCCGTGGGCTATACTTGCCAATTGGCAAGCTTCGAGACACGGTCTGTGCTAGCACAGGCCGTGTACAATGCGGGGGTAGTACATGGAGTCAGACTCCAAGAATGGTATCTCGGCCTTCTTCCCGGCGTACAACGATGGAGGCACCATCGCCAGCATGGTCCTTTCGGCCATTCTGGTGCTGGAGCGGCTCACAGATGACTACGAAGTGATCGTGGTCAACGACGGGAGCTCTGACTATACGAGGGAGATCCTGGACGAACTCGAGCAGCGGTACGACAAGGTGAGGGTGGTCCACCACGAGAAGAACAAGGGGTACGGCGGCGCGCTGCGCACGGGGTTCTCTGAGGCCAGCAAGGAGTTCGTGTTCTATACCGACGGGGATGCCCAGTACGACGTCCGGGACCTGCCGGCTATGTGGCGGGTGATGAATGACTCCATCGACATGGTGCAGGGGTACAAGATGGGGCGCTCGGATCCGCTACATCGGGTGATCATCGGTCGTCTGTACCACTGGATGACCAATCTGGCCTTCGGCATACACCTCAAGGACGTGGATTGCGACTTCCGGCTTTTGCGACGGTCGGTGTTCGACCGGGTACGCCTGGAATCGGACAGCGGCGTGATCTGCGTGGAGATGATGAAGAAGATCAGGGACGGTGGGTACCGGATCAGCGAGGTGCCGGTGCATCACTACCATCGCGCGTATGGGCAGTCCCAGTTCTTCAACTTCCGGCGCATCGCGCGCGTGGGCCTCGATCTGCTGCGACTGTGGCGGCATCTTCGACTACCCCAACTCCTGGGCAGGGACAAACCGGCGGATGGGCTTTAGAGACAGTTATCGGGACAAGAAGGTAATGCTCACCGGTGGCCTGGGGTTCATCGGCAGCAACCTGGCGCACCGGTTGGTGGAGTGTGGGGCCGACGTGCTCATCGTGGACTCCTTGATCCCCGACTACGGGGGTAACCTGTTCAACGTAGAGGGCATCAGGGATCAGCTGCGGGTGAACATCGCCGATATCAGGGACAGCAGCGGCATGGACTACCTGGTCAGGGGACAGGACTACATCTTCAACCTGGCCGGTCAGGTCAGTCACATCGACAGCATGCGTGATCCCTACACGGATCTGGAGATCAACTGTCGCAGCCAGCTCTCACTCCTGGAGGCCTGCCGGCGCAACAACCCGTCGGTGAAGATCATCCACGCCAGCACCCGACAGATCTACGGCGTTCCGGACTACCTGCCGGTGGACGAGAAGCATCTCCTGCATCCCACGGACGTGAACGGCATCAACAAGATGGCTGGGGAGTGGTATCATATTCTGTATAGCCACGTGTACGGCATTCGCGCCACCTCACTGCGCCTGACCAACACGTACGGACCTCGCCAGTTGATGAAGCACAACCGCCAGGGGTTCATCGGCTGGTTCATCCGCCTGGCCATAGACGGGGAGGAGATCTCGGTATACGGCGACGGAAAGCAGTTGCGGGATCTCAACTACGTAGATGACGTGGTCGAGGCCTTTCTGCTGGCGGGAGCGACCGATCAGGTCAACGGAAGCGTGTACAACCTGGGTGGCCCGGAGCCTGTCAGCCTGCTGCACATCGTGGAGACGCTGATGGAACTGTGCCCCGAGGCTTCCTACAAGCTGATCCCCTTCCCGCCCGAGAAGAAGCGTATCGATATCGGGGACTACTACGGCGACTTCTCGAGGATCCGCGAGGCCCTGGGGTGGGAACCGCAGGTCGGACTACGCGAGGGTCTGGCCAGAACGATTGAGTACTATCGCCAGCACAAGGAGCACTACTGGGAGTAGCCTTGTGATCCATTTCAGCGACCTCAAGTCCCAGTATCTTTCTCTCAAGGGTGAGATCGACATAGCGGTCCAGCGTGTCCTCGCCAGCGGTTGGTTCATCCTGGGTGATGAGGTCCGGGCGTTCGAAGAGGAGTTCGCTTCCTACGTGGGTGCTGCCCACGGGATCGGCGTGGGCTCTGGCACGGAGGCGCTCCATCTCGCGCTGGTGGCGTGTGGGGTAAATCCCGGTGACGAGGTGCTCACGGTCTCCCACACGGCCGTGGCCACCGTCGTGGCCATCGAGCTGACAGGCGCGAGACCAGTCTTCGTGGACATAGACGCGCGCAGCTACACTATGGACCCCTCGCAACTCGAGGACAAGATCGGACCGGCCACCAAGGCCATACTGCCGGTCCACCTCTATGGGCAGATGGCGGACATGGATCCCATTCTGGCCATAGCGCAGGAGCACGGCCTCAAGGTGGTGGAGGACGCGGCCCAGGCCCACGGCGCGGAGTACAAGGGACGCAAGGCCGGCTCCCTGGGCGACGTGGGCTGCTTCAGCTTCTACCCCACCAAGAACCTGGGTGCCTACGGGGACGGAGGGCTGGTGGTGACCAGCGATTCGACTCTTGCCGAGCAGGTAGCTCTCTTGCGCCAGTATGGGTGGGCGGACAGGTACGTCAGCTCCGTCAAGGGCCTGAACAGCCGTCTCGACGAGTTGCAGGCGGCCATTCTGAGGGTCAAGCTCCACCATCTGGAAGAGTGGAATGCGATACGGAGGAAGCACGCCGCGCTGTACGATGAGTTGCTGCGGGACGCCGCGGTGGTCACTCCGTATCATGCGGAGTACGGCAAACACTGCTATCACATCTACGCTGTCAGGTCCGAACGGCGGGATGAGTTGAAAGCGTACCTGCGTGAGAAGGGCGTGGGAGCTCTGGTACACTATCCGGTGCCGGTCCATCTCCAGGAGGCATACGCGGACCTCGGCGTAGGTCCGGGGGTGTTGCCGGTGACCGAGAGGTGCGCGGAGGAGGTCGTGACGCTGCCGGTGGCTCCAGAACTGAGCGAGGATCAGATACGCGAGGTGAGCAGTCTGGTCCGCGAATTCGAGTACGAGAAGGGCCTGGTGTAATGAAGATCGAAGAGTACCAGGTCATGTACGACATCGAGGACACGTACTGGTGGTACGTGGGCATGAGGAGCATCTTCTTGTCGCTCCTCGATGGTCACTACAAGACCCGAACAGACTTGAAGATCCTGGATGCCGGCTGCGGTACGGGGGCCATGCTCAGCCACCTCAGGCCATACGGAGATGTTGTGGGAGTGGATGTCTCGTCGGAGGCGCTCCGGTTGGCGACCAAGCGCGACGTAGAGGGGTGCGAACTGGTGCAGTCATCGCTCACCGATCTGCCCTTCACAGACGGAGTCTTCGATCTGGTCACCTCCTTCGACGTGATATGCTGTATCGAGAATGACGAGTCGGCCTTTGGGGAGTTGGGCAGGGTCCTCAAGCCCGGCGGACGGGTCATCGTCAACCTCCCTGCCTACAACCCCTTGCGCAGCGAGCACGACCTGGCGGTCCACATCAAGAGGCGCTACACACGCTCGGATATTGCCTTGGAGGCCGAGAAGGTAGGCCTGATGGTGGAACGTATCGCCCACGCCAACACACTGCTGTTTCCTGTCGCGGCCGCCGTACGCATCGCCAAGAAGATACCGGACAAGCCTGCCAGCGAGGCCAAGTCGGATCTACGGGAGTTGCCTGGCGTCCTCAACCGCTGGCTGGCCCGGGTCCTGTTTCTGGAACGGGCCCTGCTCCAGAAGGTCGATCTCCCCTTTGGGCTATCAGTCATCTGTGTGGCGCGCAAATGATCGCTGGCCGAAGGCTTGAGGGCTTGACGCAAAGCGTGCAGGGTATGGTGCTGCGCGGTGGACGGCCCCTGCGCGTGGTGGTGGCGGCTACGTGCATTATTCTTGGAGTGGCGGGCGCTCTGTTGCTGGTGCTCCTGCACCCCCTCATCATCCTGGCTATGTTGGGGGCGGCGGCGGTGGGCCTGGCGATGCTGAGGAGCACTCAACTTGGCCTTTTCGCCCTCGTAGCTGTGATCTGCCTATTGCCCTTTGGTGCCATTCCCTTCAGTATCGGATTCTACCCCACGTTTCTCGACGTCGCGCTGCTGGCCGTGTTCGGGGTGTGGGTAGCGCGGCTTCTCACACGCGCCCAGGAAGGTTCCGTCACCTCTCCCCTCGATCTACCGATCTTCGTCTTCATCTTGCTGGCTTTCACTGTCTTCATCGCCGGGAGCGCCAATGCCGGGATCACCAAGGACACGCTGCGCCATTTCGTGGAGATCATCATCGCCGTTTCGCTGTTCTACGTGGTCACCAACTCGGTGCGCGACTACCGGCAGCTTAGACAGATCGTGGTGGTGATCATCCTCGCGGGCTTCCTGGCGTCATTGATGGGAGTAGTTCTGTACTTCCTGCCCAGAGCGCTCACGGTGCGCCTGTTGTCGCTGCTGCGCGTGATCCACTATCCGTCCGGGTGGGGCGTACTCCAGTTCATCGAAGACAACCCTGACCTGCCCATGCGAGCCATATCCACGTCAGTGAACCCTAATGTGCTGGGAGGACTGCTGATCCTCGTGGTCTCTCTAACCGTGCCACAGCTCTTCGTCCGCAGGCCGCTGATCAGGAAGGAGTTCGTGGCCCCCATGCTGGCGGTGATGCTGGTCTGTCTGATGCTGACCTTCTCCAGGGGTGCCTTCGTGGCCATCGGGGCGGCGATACTGCTGATGGCTGTGCTCAGGTATCGTCGTTTACTGCCTGTGATCGCCCTCGCCGTGGTCCTGGTCCTTATTCTGCCTCAGACCAGGGAATACGTACTGCACCTCCAGCAGGGTTTCCTGATCGAGGACACAGCCACCCTGATGCGTATGGGGGAGTACAAAGACGCTTTCAGGCTCATCTCCCGCTATCCGTGGTTCGGGGTCGGTTTTGGAGGCACGCCATCCATCGACATCTACATCGGCGTATCCTGCGTGTATCTCCTCATCGCCGAGGAGATGGGGCTCATCGGGCTAGGGGCCTTCCTGCTGATCATGGGGGTCTTCTTCGCGTACGTGTGGATTACCTGGCGGCGGTTGGAGCCCTATTCACAGGGCGAAGCCCTGCTATTGGGGCTGTCGGTGGCCTTGTTTGGAGCGATGGTGGGGGGGATCGTCGATCACTACTTCTTCAATCTGGACTTCCCTCACTCCGTGTCGCTCTTCTGGCTGTACGCCGGGTTGGCGGTGGTGGCCGCCAAGATCGCTGTCCACTCGCCAGAGGCTATGGAGGGGCTGGGAGAGGCCACGCTCTAATCGCGTAGGCTGCGCTGTCAGAGACCGCCTCTACCTCTACGCGACGTCTCCCCAGGTCTTGAGGAACGCCTTCGCGATCTTCCGGGTCTTCGGGCTCTTGCTCTCGAGTTGGGCCCTGGCGAACTCCAGGATCTCTCCCTTCCGTTCCGACGTCTCGAAGTACTCCTCGAAAGCCTCCAGAGCCTGACCCTTGATCAGGTCCTTCCGTTCGGCCGGGTGGTGGGTCTCGTCGATGGCCAGGAGCTTGCTGGTGATCCGGTCCTGCAGGACCGGGTTGGCCCGAGCGATCTTTCCGGAGTTCCTGGCGATATAAGACGCCGCGATCACACCGCTCCCATCCAGGATGTCGTAGTACTCGTCCAGGAGGCCCTCGAATCTGTGCTCCGTGTCAGCAGCGACGCAGGTGGCGATCAGGTTGGCGCCGCGCAACTTGAAGTAGGTGTTCTCGCTGCGCAGCAGCTCGACGAAGAGGTCCCAGTGGGGGTACAACAACTGTGGGCGCTCCTCACCCAGGAGCAAGAGGGCTCTCACGCAGTTGTAGCCCACTCTCTCCTGCTTGTCCGACAGGCCCCTCAATAGCTCTGAACGCACCTGGTGGTCTTCCAGAGCCTGCCGGGCCAGACTCTCGATGTCGATGTCCTTGGTATTCAAATCGGGTAGCATGGTGAAAGCCCCCCTCTCAGGGAACAAGTATCCACAGGGAGCATCGGCTGGTGGGTCATGAGGAGGAGCGGCCCGTCAGCAGGGCGCTTCGACATCTAGGCCTCCTGGACAACGGGGCTGGCGGAGGGGGTGGGATTCGAACCCACGGTGAGGTTGCCCTCACAACGGTTTTCGAGACCGCCCCAATCGTCCACTCTGGCACCCCTCCGCGGCAAGAAGAGAGCCGGTCCCTACTCCTGGCGATCCCGGAGCTCCCCGAAGAAGGAATCCAGCAACTCCTTGGACTCGTCGGCCAGGACGCCCCTCGTCACCTCGACCTGGTGGCTGAGCCTGGGTGAGCGCGCGATGTCAAACACCGAGGTCACCGCTCCGGACTTGGGATCGTCCGCCCCATACACCAGGCGGGGCAAGCGAGCGAGGACCATGGCCCCGGCGCACATGGGGCACGGCTCCAATGTGCAGTACAGCGTGACCCCCGACAGCCGCCAACGACCGAGCATCTGCGCGGCTTCCCGTAGAGCTATGATCTCTGCGTGGGCCGTGGGATCGGCCAGTTCCTCCCTGCGGTTGTGCGCCCGGCCCACGACGTAGCCCTTGTGGACGGCAATGGCGCCTACAGGGATCTCTCCTCGCTCGAATGCAGCCCGGGCCTCTGCCAGGGCCTCACGCATGTACATTTCGTCTTCAGTCATGTGCGTTGCAGGGCGATTATAACACATCACAGGCCGCAGGCCCACGCCGCCGCTACTTGCCGACGCAGAACTCGCTGAAGATGACCTCCAGCAGGTCTTCTGTGGCCGTCTCGCCGGTGATCTCCCCCAGGGCATCGACCGCCGCGGTGACGTCTATGGCTAGCAGATCGGTGGGCAAGCCCGTTTTGGCTGCGTGCTGGGCCGCCTTGACGTGGTCGAGGGCCTCCAGGAGGGCCTGCTTGTGGCGGGGGTTGGTCACCAGAAGCGTGTCGGGGGCTACCACACCACCCGAGAAGATCAGTTCGACGATGCCCCGCTCCAGGTCGGTCAAGCCGTCGCCGGTGAGGGCTGAGATCCTGACCTGCTGCGCTCCCGGTAGGAGGTGGTGTGTCTTCGCCAGCTCCGGCAGGTCTGTCTTGTTGAGCACGACGACCGCGGGCTTGTCGCCCACCAGACCGGCGATTCGCAGGTCGGAATCCAGGAGCTCTTCGCTGGCGTCGATAACCATCAGCGCCAGGTCCGCGCTAGCCAGGGCCTGCCTGCTGCGCTCCACCCCCAGTTTCTCCACCAGGTCCGCGCTGTCGGAAATGCCTGCCGTGTCCACGAGGATCAGTGGTATGCCCTGAAGGTTGATCGTCTCCTCCAGCGTGTCACGGGTGGTCCCAGGAATAGGTGTGACGATGGCCCTGGACGTACGGAGCAGGCGGTTCAAGAGACTCGACTTGCCGACGTTGGGGCGGCCCACGATGGCGCCCCTGATCCCTTGCCGGTAGATCAAACCCTGGTCGGCACCGGCGATGAGTGCCTCCAGGGCCTCCACGGCCCGGCTCAAGGCCTGTCCCACGTTCTGTTCTGGGATCTCGTCTTCAGGGAAGTCGATGGCTGCCTCCAGATAGGCCAGTACCTCGACGAGCTCGCGTCTCACGCTGCGTATTTGCCGCGAGAGTTGCCCGCCCAACTGTTCGACAGCCACGCGCAGCCCGGCCTCGGTCTTGGCCCGTACGACGTCGAGGACCGCCTCCGCCTGGGCCAGATCGAGCCGGCCGAGGAGGAACGCTCGGAGGGTCATCTCGCCCGGGCTGGCCAGGCGCGCTCCCCGACGCAGAGTCAGCTCCAACACCCGCCGCAAGGGAACAAGACCCCCGTGGCAGTTGATCTCTCCCACGTCCTGGCGGGTGTAGGTATGGGGCGCCTTCATGTAGGAGATCAGCACCTCGTCCACCGTCTCCTGGGTCTCCGGGTCCACGATGTGGCCGTGATAGAGGTGGTGCGAAACAGGTTCCCAGGCTGGGTCGGCGGGAGTTTCAGCGGCACCTGGCGCGAAGATGGCCCGAATGATGGGCAGCACATCGGGGCCGCTCATCTTCACGATGCCTATGCCGCCCTCTCCAATAGGGCTGGATATCGCGGTGATGGTGTCGTCGAGGCTGTACATGCGGAGGGACCCCATTTCGTATTATACACAGCGGTGCAGAGCGCCACAAAGGTAATCCATGGGGAACGAAAACGTGCAGCGCGCTGTGGGTGCTGGCACCTGTGCTTGACAAGCCTTGGTCAGTTGTGCTAACATAGGCGTCAGGTAATGGAGAGATCTCGGAGACGAAGGGGAGTAGCTCAAGCTGGCAGAGCAACGGTCTCCAAAACCGTAGGTTGCGGGTTCGAATCCTGCCTCCCCTGTATCTGATTGGAAGGGACGGGGACCGATGCCGTCCGTTCACGCATGGAGAGAGGTATAGCTTTCGTCAGCGGTCAGAGTAGGCTATCGGGGGGCGTGTTGGTGCTCAACGCCAGCTTGGAGCCCCTCCACATCGTCTCCGTGCGCAGGGCCATCGTCCTGCTGCTCAAGGAGAAGGCCGAGGTCGTAGAGGCTGCTCGAGCCAAGATCCGTTCCGAAAACATGGCTCTAGAGATGCCTCTGGTGATCCGGTTAGTCTACTATGTGCGTGTTCCGCATCGATTGCTGATACCGCTGACCAGGCGCACGATTCTAGCACGCGACCAATACACCTGCCAGTACTGTGGGGCACAACCAACGAAGGGAAAGCTCACGCTGGATCACGTGGTGCCTCGCTCGCGGGGCGGGGGGCATAGCTGGGACAATGTGGTGGCCGCTTGCATACCCTGCAACCAGAGAAAGGGAGGCCGTCTGCCAGAGGAGGCGGGCATGAGCTTGCTGGCACGACCCGCAGCGCCGCGCTACGCGGCGGTGGTGCTGCTGGGCAAGATGCACGGTCACGAGGTGTGGAGGAAGTACGTGTATTGAGGACGCCGCCGATGAGGACGGACAACGGCGTGGGTGCCTACCGACGCCGTTTTTGTTTGATTTTTGATGGAAAGACGAGTAGAGATAGGATTGAGGAGAAAGAGGAGGTAGAGGGTGCCTGTGCGCGGGAGAGCAGTGGTGTGGCCGATTCCTGCGCCTTGACAGAGGTACTCATTGGTGCTATTATGCTTAAGCATTTCTAAAAACGTAGAAATAGTCGCATGGTGTGCGTATGGATTCCGACTTCTCACAGCAAGCGATCAAGGTGTTCAAGGCCCTGGCAGATCCGACACGCTACCAGATCATCAGGATGCTGATAATCAGCGAAGAACTCGGTTGCGAGGACTTCGATTGTGTCTGCAGGAAGAGCAAGCCGGCCATGTCTCACCACTATCGCGTTCTGGAGAACGCTGGCTTGGTGGCCAACAGGAAGGACGGTCTTCGTGTCTACTACAGGCTGGAGAAGAGGCAACTGGACAGATTCGTCCCGCGGTTCTCCGAGGTACATTGCCCAAGCGAGGACCAGGAGGCTGACTAGGAACTGGCAGCAGGTATGAAGGAATCCTCAACGCTCCTCATGCAGTTAGCAGTTGTCTGTTAGGACGGCTGTTACAGGAGGAGAGAAATGAGAGTCAACGAACTGGAACTACTGGAAGAGCGAGAGCTCGACGTCAGCGAGCTTGACGGAGAAACAGTGGGAAGAGCAGGTCGAGCTTCCCTCAGAGGCATAGAGAGCGATGATGTGATCTCGATGTACATGAGGGAAGTGGGGACCATTGCGCTACTCAGCGCCGAGGATGAGCAGGAGCTTGCTTTGAAGCTGCGCGAGGGGCGGACCGCCGAGGTATTGCTCACCAAGGAAGACCTAGGCCCGGAGCAGAGGGAGCGGCTCGAGGAGAAGGCCAGGCAGGGGCAGGAAGCCCGCAGCCATTTCATAGAGGCTAACTCTCGTCTCGTGATCAGCATCGCTCGCAAGTATCTGGGCAGAGGCTTGCCCCTGTCGGACCTCATGCAGGAGGGCAACCTGGGCCTGATCAAGGCTGTCGAGCGTTTCGACCCTGATAGGGGCCACCGCTTCAGCACGTACGCAACCTGGTGGATTCGCCAGGCGGTTCTCAGGGCTGTGGCCGACCAGGGGCGCACGATAAGACTGCCAGCGCACATCGTGGACGAGTTGAACAGGGTTCATCGGACCGCGAAGCTACTGGCGCAGGAGCTGGGACGAGAGCCCACCAACGAAGAGCTGGCCGAAGAACTGGAAGTGCCAGCAGATCGAGTGAGCGAACTGATGCATGTGGCGGGCCAACCTCTTTCCCTGGAGACGCCAGTGGGGGAGGAAGAGGAGAGCACTCTGGCGGAGTTCATCGAGGATGAGGAGACGCCGACGCCTTCGTCCATGACTTCGCGCAGCCTGATGGGGGAGCGGGTGGAGGATGCTCTAGATTCCCTGTCTGAGCGCGAGGCGCGTGTGCTCCGTCTGAGGTATGGCCTGGAAGACGGTGAAGACTACACTCTCGAGCAGGTGGGGGAGAAGCTGGGCTTGACCAGGGAGCGGATCAGGCAGATCCAGTCTCAGGCTCTACGGCGCCTCCGACATCCCAGCCGCAGCCGCAATCTCAAGCCCTTTCTGAACTAACAGGCTGCACCCAGCGGGGGCTGACTCGACTCTCAGGCATCCACCATGACGGGATGTCCGCTCCAACGGTGGAAAGGGGGGTCATAGTATGGGAAGAACGGCGAAGTTCGTCCTGGGCGCGGTAGTGGTGCTGCTCGTGGCAGTGCTGGGCTTTCTGGCTGCAACCTCGGGCAGAACGCCCACCGGCCAGGAGTTTGTCGTTGCTGCGGACTACGATCCTGAGTATCTCCCCTTGCCTGGCGAGCAGGCGGGTGGACCCAGCCAGATACCCACAGACGATCCGCTCACGGAGGGAACCGGACCCTCAATCGAGCAAGCGGCGATACCATCCAGCGAGGGACGAGCGCTTTGGGTCCCTCGATGGTCCTACAAGACCGCGTCCGATGTCCGGACCATCGTAAGGAAGGCTGCCTCAGCCAACTTCAACACTCTCCTGTTCCAGGTGAGAGGGAACGGCGATGCCTACTACTCCTCTGTGTACGAGCCCTGGGCCGACCGGCTGACGGGCACTCTGGGCCGGTATCCTGGGTGGGATCCCCTCCAGTTGGCTATCGACGAAGCACACGCCGCTGGGCTCCAGTTGCACGCCTACATCAACGTCTATCCCTCGTGGCTAGGCGAGACTCCGCCCACAGGCAGCACCCCGCGCCACATGTACAAGACGTTCAACAGCCTGTACGGGAACGAGTGGGTGCAGTGGGACAGCAGCGGCAACCCCATGAGGTTGAACACGAGCTACCTGGCCGCCAATCCAGGCCATCCCGCGGTCACCGAACACTTCGTGGCTGTATGTCGGGACATCGTCCTGAATTACGACGTAGATGGGCTGCATCTTGACTACGTGAGGTATGCGGGACCGTACTACTCTTACGATCCGGTGGGCGACCGGCTGAGGAAGGAACAGGGCGTAAGCGATCGTCGCGCGTGGCAGCGTGCCCAGATCACCGAGCTCGTGCGCCGCATCTACGACGAGGTGTTGCCTTTGAGGTCGGGCGTAGCGTTGTCCGGGGCGGTGTGGCCTATCTACAAGGACAAGTGGCAGTGGGTCACGTACGGGAGCAGCACCTACGAAGGGTACGCTGGATACTCCCAGGACTCCCGCGGCTGGCTGAAGATAGGCAAGATGGACTTCATCGCGCCGATGCTGTACGGGACCGCCGTCAAGGATAGCCGAAGCCGCTTCAAGACCCTGGTCGCCGATTTCAGCGCGGAGTCCTATGGGCGCCACGTCTATGCGGGCATCCACGCTGATTACTCGTCATTCGCGGAGATCGAGGCCCGGATCAACATGGCGAGGAACGCCGGGTGTCAAGGGCAGGCCATCTTCGCGTACTCGGTGGTCGAGCAGAGGGGCTATTGGGATGAATTTCGCAACGGTCCCTACGCTCGGCCGGCCACGGTTCCGGCCATGACCTGGAAGTAGCAGGCTCCTTCAGGCCAGCGAGAGGGGGCGACCCGACCCAGGTGCAGCGAGGACTTTGCCGGGCTCGTAGACCCTGGTGCCCCGCAGATAGACGCTCCGTACGCGGCCATAGACCGTCATACCCTCGAAGGGTGTCCAGCCACATTTGGTGAGGAGATCTGCGCCTCTGATGGACCACGTGGCATCCAGATCCACCTCCACGTAGGAATCGTCGGGCGGGCGCAAGCCCATGATCCGGGCTGGCCCGTCGTGGCACAACTCCACCACCCGCTCCAGCGACAGCCGGCCGTTGTGGACTGCGTTCAGCAGCAGGGGCAACGTCGTCTCCAGGCCGGGGATCCCCGGAGGCGGCGAATCGCTCTGTTTCTCCTCGAGTGTGTGGGGGGCGTGATCGGACGCCACAGCATCGACGATGCCGAGATTGTCCCACAGGGCATCGTTGTCCGCCTGTGTGCCCAACTCGGGCTTCATGTAGGCGAGGTTTCCCAGCGAGGGCGCGTCGTCCTGTGTGAGGAAGAGGTGATGAGGGGTCACTTCGCACGTGACGTGAACGCCCCTCTCCTTGGCCCGCCTCACGAGCTCGATCTCCGATCTCCGGCTCACGTGGCAGATGTGGACCGGTCGGTCGTACAGTTGGGCCAGTCCGACAATCACCGCCGTGGACAGCCCCTCGGCGTGGGCCGCGATGGGCTTGTTCCTGGGCCAGGACTCGAAGTGCCCCAACAGTGCAGCTAGAGAGGCCAGACGAAGCGGGCCGTAAGTGGCGTCGAGGTACATCTTGAGTCCTGCCACGTGGGGGTCTATCACGGGAGCGGTGGCGTTCTCCATCGAGGCCCCCACGTAGAAGGCATAGTCGCACCGGGCCTTTTGTCTGGCGATCTCTATCTTCTGATCGAGCGTCGACCGGTCAACCACCGGGGGGGTGTTGTTGGGCATGTCGAGAACGGCGATGACACCTCCGGCGAGGGCCGCAGCGGTGCCTGAGGAGAAGTCCTCTTTGTGGGTGCCGCCGGGCTCCCTGAGGTGTACGTGGATGTCGATGACTCCCGGCAACCTGAGTGTTCTCATTCTCGCAACTCGGCCTGAAGGGGTGATTCGTCCGTGGCCCGACCCGTGAGACCCAGCCAGGCGGTGCGAAGAGGCAGGGTCTGGTCAGTAGGCGCCACGACCAAACAGGACAGTAGGGATCGTTCTCAGCAGGATCTTGAAATCCAGCCACAGCGACCAGTTCTCGGCGTAGTGGAGGTCGAGCATGACCATTTCATCGAAGGTCAGGTCGCTTCGGCCCATAACCTGCCACAGACCCGTCACGCCTGAAGGGATCCTCAGTCGCTCGTGATGCCAATCTTCATACTCCTCCACCTCACGGGGGAGCGGCGGTCTTGGGCCGACCAGGCTCATGTCACCGCGGAAGACATTGATGAGCTGGGGCAACTCATCGATACTGAAGCGGCGCAAGAATCTGCCCACTCGTGTGATCCGTGGATCGCCCTTGATCTTGAAAATGGGTCCCTCGGCCTCGTTCAGCTTGGTGAGCTGTGGCTTCACCTGTTCGGCGTCCTCTCTCATAGACCGGAACTTGTAGCACGTGAAGGGTCTCGCTGCACGACCAAGACGGGTCTGTCTGAAGAAGACGGGGCCAGGCGAGTCGAGCTTGATGAGCACTGCTATCAGCATCAGCAAGGGGGAGAGCAGCAACAGCGCAGTAGAGGAAAGGGCGATGTCGATGAAGCGCTTCAAAGCGATCTTCCACCCCTTGAGGGTGGGTTGCCTGATTCCGATGAGGGGGATGCCGTCCATGACATCGGTGTCCACCTCACTCAGACTCATCTGGAGCAGGTCGGGAACGAAGCGCGCTCGCACGCCCTGTCTCTCACTGTCGGTGATGATTCCCAGCACCTTGCGGTGCGACATCCAGGGAAGAGTGATGATCACCTGGTCTATGGCCTGGTTCCTCAGGATCGCCGCCAATTCGGCCGTGCCCCCCATGGCCTTGAAGGGACCGATGTCGCTCTCCTGTTTCTTGGGGTCATCGTCGACGAAGCCGACGGGGCGATATCCCAGTTCTGGTTGGGCCAGGATGCTACGCATGATGGCGCGACCTATCGTGCCGGCCCCGACGATGAGCACGCGATCCACGCCGATGCCTCGACGCCTGAGATACGCCGCGACCTGTCGCTCGATGAGGCGGCTGAGGCTCATGGACACCACAATCAGGAGTACAGCATAGAAGAAGATGAGCCGCGAGTAGAAGTAGGCGCGGTAGAGGAAGAAGATGCAGATCATGATGGCTATGCCCACGAGGGTGCTCGTGGATATGATGTAGATGTCGTCCAGCCAGGAGGAGCCGCGTCGCCGGTCGTAGAGACCCTCTGTCTTGAACACCATGAGCAGGATCACGGTGAGGAGGATGGACACCGGGATGTAGGACCTGAAGGGTACGTAGTATGCTTCGGCCACAGCTCGAACCCACTGCAACTCGTACCGTATGTGGTACGAGAGTATGAAAGAGACGTTGATCAGGAGAACGTCGGAGAGAACCAGAATCAGGTTTGACCAGCGTTTGTACGTCCCAAACACGTCGACTCCTAACCTGTGGAACCACTCATGGCACGGTTATACGTCCTAGCGGTCTCCCGAGCTGCTCGCTGCCACGAGAAGGCCTTCGCTCTCTCCAATCCCTTCCCGCGCAGGGTGACTCTCAACTCCGAATCGGTCAGGACGCGGTACATCGCGCCGGCCATCTCTTCGGCATCGGTGGGCTCCACGAGCAGGCCCGCATCGCCTACCACCTCAGGTAGGGCAGACGTGTTCGAGGCGACCACCGGGGTGCCACAGGCCATAGCCTCCAGGGGAGGCAGTCCGAAGCCCTCATACAGTGAAGGGTATACGAAGAGTGACGCGGCGTTGTACCAAAGGGGCAGTTCATCGCGCGGGATGTAGCCAGGGAAGAGCACGTGCTCCTGCAAACCCAGCTCCTCCGCCAGGGAGAAGACCTCTTCGTGGTGCCATCCCTTGGGCCCGCCGACGACCAGCGGCGGAGGATCGAATCGTTGTCTCAACAAGGCATAGCTGCGCAACAGGGTTGTGAGGTTCTTGCGGGGTTCGAGAGTGCCCACGAACAGCAGCATCTCCGGCGGGAGGTGCCGCTTTCTACGCAGGGCCTCCAACTGCTCCTCGCTTTCGATGGGGCGAAAATCGTCGTCTACCCCACAGGCTACCACATCTACCCTGCTCTCTGAGACGCCTAGCAACCTTACGATGTCGTGTTTGGTGCTGGATGAGATGGCAATGACACGCGTGGCTCTCCGGGCCGACGAGGCGGTGCCCCACCTGAGGTACGCGCGCCTCCAAGACGGCAGCCGCTGCGGGAAGAGAAAGAAGCTTAGATCATAGATGGTCACTACTCCAGCACAACCCAGAGCCAAGGGCTGGACGAAAGCCAGGGAATGCAGCAGATCTATGCCCTCGCGTCGGAGCTCTACAGGTTGCCAGAGTTGCTCCCACAGTATCCTGACCACGGGATTCCTTGTGGGCAGCGTCGTCACCCTGGTCCGCAGTCTCGGAAAGGATCGACTCGCCTCCCTGTCGCCCAGGAACACAGTCAAGCTGTGTTCGTCCACTGCGTCGGGCAGATGCTGCAGCAGGTTGTAGATGTACCAGTTGATGCCTGCGGCACGGTAGCTCTTCGAAGAAGAGAGCAGGTGGGCGTTCAGGCCAACGTGCATACTACGTCGCTATTATATTCACATGAGTGTAAGTGGTCAAGAGCCCCCCGTGGCAACACCGGGACCAGGGTGCAGGAATCATCGCTGCTCCGACTCGGCCATGCTGAGATAGACACGGTGCGTCGCCTCGGCGATGATGCTCTGCGTATAGTGGTGCATCACGCGCTGGCGTCCCTTGATCGCTAGCGAGATGTACAACTCCTCATCCCGCATCAACCGGTCGAGAGAAGCCCTGAGCTGCTCCTCGTCGTTCTCAGGGAAGATCAGGCCTGCGTCGCCGATGACGTGCGCAATCTCCCCGCAGTCGGAACCGACCACAGGGATGCCGCAGGCCATGGCCTCGATGAGCACGCGCCCGAACTGCTCCTTCCAATTGGGGCGCGATCTGGAGGGTAGCACCAGGGCCTGCAACTGTCGATAGTGGGCTGGCATCTCCGAAGTAGGCACAGGCTCCCGGAACGTGACCCGGCCCTCTATGCCCAGTTTTTTCGTCAGCTCGATCAAGCGGGCCTTGTCTGGACCTTCTCCCAGGATGGACAGGCGCCAGTTGGCCCCCAGACCTGCTACCGCCTTCAACAGCAAGTCTACTCCTTTCTCCTCGACCAGCCGACCGGCGTAACCGATACGAAAGGACGAGGAGTCCACACCTGTCTGGGCGATAGACGGACTGTACTGGTCGGGATCGACGCCGAACTGGGGGATGAGGGTTACCTGTCCCTGGTAGCCCTTTCCGCGGAGCACATCTTCCCCGTCGCCATTGCCGGCGATAGCATGGGCGCAGTGGCTGTAATTGTATTGCTCCATCCAGTTGAAGGGGAACGGATAGCGGCGCAGCAGGTTCTGCCAGGTGAAGAACAGAGGGTTGGCACCTACACTCTGCGCCAGACGGACGGCGTGGAAGGTGGCGAAGTTGTACGGCTCTTCGTCGACATGCACGATCTCGGGTCGCACCCGCCTAACGTGCTCGCCGAGTCCGGGATAGAAATGGAGATGGAAATGGCCGTTGAAAGCCATCGTCTCCACTGTGAGGTCATAGCCAGTGGTATGGCTGCGCTCCAGCGGGATCAGGTGGCCTTTCTCTTGCCAGTATGGCGGCACGATGGCCGTAAGCTGGATGTCCTGGAACTTGGCCAGTTCCTCCAGCTTCTTCTGGTAGCTGCCCCTGACGCAGGCCTTGGAGATCATCAATACCTTCATGTGCTGTCCGGGACTGGCGATCGAGACGCGGCCACCGACCTGTACGTGTCCAGCGTCTGGGCGACGGTCTCTTGCCAGGAGAAGAGTCCGGCCCGCTGGAGTGCCCTAGACGCCAGTTCCTCCCTGCGGGGCGCACTCTCCAGCAGAAGGGTCATGGAAGCCGCCAGACCCTCCACGTCGCCGGGGTCAACCAGCAGGGCTGCATCACCCGTGATCTCGGGCAGGGAGGTGGAGCTGGAGGTGATGACGGCCGTGCCACACGACATAGCCTCCAGGACAGGGAGGCCGAACCCCTCGTAGAGGGACGGGAAGACGAACAGGGTGGCAGCACTGTACAGGGCTGGCTTGTCTTCCTCATCCACCCATCCGGTGAAGACCACCTTCTCCTGTAGGCCCCACCTCTCCACCATGGGGCGTGGGTCGGGGAAGAAGTCTGAGTCGTGTGTCGGCAGGCATCCGGCGATGACGAGCCGGATCTTGCTGTCCAGATTCGCGTTCACGGCGGCGTAGGCGGCGATGAGGGTCTCCAGGTTCTTACGCTGGTCGAACCCACCGAGATACAAGACGTACTCCTCCGGCAGGCCGTACTTGCGTCGGACATCAGACAGCCTCGCGCTTTCCACCACAGGCTGGAAAACCTCGTTCGCTGCGAGGTGCACCACCCGCACTCGCTGGGCTGGTACGCGCAGAAGCCTGACGATGTCCTTCTTAGAGGCGTGTGAGTCGGTAAGGATGGCGGCGGCTCGTCTGGCGGCCATCGCCACCAGTCCAGTGTATGCGCGTACCAGAAGAGAGCCCCGGTAGGCGGGGAGGAGGAGGGGGATCAGGTCGTGGATGGTGACCAGCGTCTTGCGCGCCCCGAGTAGCGACGGCGCGAAGTAGGGCACGTGAAGGACGTCTACGTCCTCGCGGAGGCAGGCTTGAGGAAAGGAGACTTGCTCGAACCAGAGCTTGGCGACGTTCTCGCCTAGCGCGGGGCGAGTGGCCAACAGGCGCTCCCTGATCTGCACCTGTTGCGGGAGGACGGTTCTATCGCCAGGGCCGTCGCTCGGCCTGAAGAGAAAGCATTCGGGTCTGGCCTCCAGATCGAGCAACCCATAGGCCAGTTGGCGGGTGTATTGGCCGCTGCCCGTGCTCTCCCTGTCCCAGAAGAACCCGTTGATCCCCAACCGCATCTACCGTTTCTCGATCCCCAGGATTCTCTTGACCCCATTGGCGATTCTCTCGTCCTCCTTGTGACTGTCCTTCACGAAGCGCTCCATGTAGTCGCTCCGGCGCTGGCGCAGCGCCAGGGGCGCGACCACCGCGACGTCCTCCTCCGCAACTTCCTCTCGCCCGTCGGCCGCGGCCCGCGCCCGAGCGGCCTCCAGGAGCACAATCTCCGCACGGTGTGACTGGACGTGCAGGGAGTTGATGAGTTTCATGGCCGACTCGGCCATTCGCGGCGGAATGGTCACCTTGGGCAGAAGATCTTTGGCGCTGACGATCTCGTCCGCGAGAGCTATGGTCTCGTTCGCGTAGCTGGCGGCGAAAGACACGGGATCATCGGCGAAGCGCCGGTTCCGCTCGTAGACATCCAGGCGCTGCTGGGCATCCTGCACGGGGGCAACGACGACCCGCAATCCCAGACGATCCATGAGCTGTGGACGAAGGTTGCCCTCCTCGGGGTTCATGGAGCCGATGAGCAGGAACTCGGAGGGAAAGGTCCCGATCAACCTGCCTCGTCGCACCACGTAGTAGCCTCTCGACGCTGCGTCCAAGATACAGTTTACGATATCCTCGTCCAGCAAGTTCACCTCGTCCACGTACAGGACGTTGCGGTGGGCATAGTGGAGTATGCCTTGCTGTAACTGCCAGCGACTCTGCTCCAGGGCGACTCGGGGGTTGGGTCCGCCGATCACATCGTCCATGGAGGCGTTGAGGGGCAGCTCGACCAACTGCATGGGAGCCAGATAGGTGATCTCTTCGCCCTTCTCCAGCTTCTCGGCACAGTCTGGGCAGATGTACTCCATGGAGATGGCGGCTAGCCGGGGATCACAGCCGTGGGGGCAGCTACTCTGCTGTACGGGCGGGAGCAGGTCGATGAGGCCTCGAGCTGCCGTAGTCTTGCCCGTGCCCCGTGGTCCCAGCAGGAGCACACCGCGGAGTCGTGGGTTTATGGCTGCCAGGATCAGTGCGGTCTTCATCTCTTCCTGGCCCACCAGGGCCAGCAAGGGGTAGTTCACGATCTCGGCCATCACTCCTCCTAGGAGGCGCGTAGTGCTGCGATCCTTCAGCCCGTGGTCCGCTCTCGCCTGTGGGGTGTAGTCACTGGCTGTATCCGTCTGGGTGGGCTTGATGCCAGCGCCACGCGCTCTCGACGATGTCTTTCAGGTGCGGAAGACGCGGTTGCCAGTCGAGGTCGTGCCGAATCCTGTCGGAGCTGGCTACCAAGGTCGCCGGGTCCCCTGCGCGGCGAGGAGCGATCACCGCAGGGATAGGATGCCCGGTGACCGCTCGCGCTGTGGCCACCACCTCCTGCACGGTGAAACCCTGACCATTGCCGAGGTTGTACACGCAGCTTCCCTGGTCCAAAGCCTCCAGCGCCAGGACGTGTGCCTGGGCTAGGTCCGCGACGTGGATGTAGTCGCGCACGCAGGTCCCGTCCCTCGTGGCATAGTCGTCACCGTAGATATCCAAAGAATCCTTCTGACCGAGGGCGACCTTGAGGACGAGAGGGATGAGATGGGTCTCGGGGCTGTGGTCCTCTCCGCAGGTCTCCGATGCCCCCGCTGCGTTGAAGTAGCGCAGGCTAGCGTACCGCAGCCCGTACCGGACTTCGCACCAGGGGAGCATCCTCTCGATCATCAGTTTGGACTCGCCGTAGGGGCTGCTGGGAGCGAGCTTGGCGTCCTCCGCGATGGGCACTCGTTCCGGAGCACCATATACGTTGGCGGTAGAAGAAAGGATGAACCTCTTCACGTCGTGGGCAGACATGGCCTCCAGCAGATTGATGGCGTTGCTGATGTTGTCCCTCACGAAGGGCAAGGGATCGCGCATGGAGAACGGGACGATGCTGTGAGCCGCAAAGTGCATCACCGCATCGATGGGATGTGCGTCGAAGACGTCGTTCAGCCGGTCTGTGTCTGCCAGGTCGCCCTTCTCGAAGACCGCTCCCGGGTGCACAGCCTCACGATGCCCGTACAGCAGGCTGTCGTAGACGACCACCTCGTGGCCAGCCTCGATCAGTACTTCGGTAGCCACGCTCCCAATGTAGCCCGCGCCACCTGTGACCAGAATGTTCATCGTCCTATGCCCGGAGCATTATATGCTTTCTTGTTTGATTCCTCAACTGAATCGAGCAACAGCCACCAGGCACCCGTCATGAAGAGAGGACATGGGGGTCTGGTGTCTTCCCATATCCTCTCTGGCTAGTGCTCTGGGCGCAGCGACCAGCCGCCAGGCTGCCAAGCTGCTACTAGTAGGGCCAGGCGGTCTCGTCTACCGCGAAGCTGTTGCCCGCGTGGTCGAAATCAGTTGCGTGACTGCTGAACACTTGCTCTGGCGCGCCAATGGTCAAGGCGGAGACCAGATTGCCTCGAGGTTCGAAGAGCACGCCGACGTCCATCAGTTCGCCATTCGCTATGTATCTGAACAGGACCAACACGCCGCCATTGTTTTGGACCTCGCGGCTCACTTCCTGGAACCCTTGGGCCTGACCAAAGCCGGAGGCGATGGCGACGTTGACGAAGTCATTCAAGCCCTGCGCACTCAGCGTCTCGCCTACGTCGATAAGCTGCGCGAAGACGAAGGCCCCGGTCTCGCCGGAGAAGCTGATAAAGATGTCTTGCCCCTCGGTCGACAGGTCCTCCACGAGCCAACCTTCCGGGTATTCGATGCTGAATACTCCACTGGGGTGTATGAACGCCGTGTAGCTGGAGGCTGGCCCCGCCTCGGTGCCGAGCGAAAGGACGTAGCTATCGATCATGTGGTTCAAGACTTCGGCGTGCTCGTCCCACCTATCCTCTGAGCTGCCCAGGCACAGAGCGGAGAAAAGGGTATCCTGGATCTCGAAGAAGCACCCGGCCTGCGTTGGCTCTTCCTCACGTGTGTAGTAGAAGCGGAGAAGAACGCTGCCGTCTGCCTGATCCTCCCGGCTCAGCTCCTCATAGGCGTCGTCTGTGGCAAACGCGGACGCGTCGACCATCCACTCGTCGATCAGGGCGTGCATCTGGGCCTGTGGATCCGCTATCCCTGTAAGCTGGGTCAAGAACAGCGACGCGGACGCATACGGTTCCTCAGGATACCAGAAGATGGATATCGTATCCGAGCGCGAACGGTCGTCCAGCGTCCATTCGGCGGGATAGTCGATGCAGAATACGCCTGAAGGGTCGTCGTATTCTGCATACTCGAGGGGCAGGTCTGCTTGGTCTGGGATCGGGGTGGGAGGGATGGTCGTGGCTGCCGAGGGAGCCAAGGTGGCCGTCTCAGCGGGCGTAGGCTCTCCACCGCCACAGCCCACGATCAAGATGGCTAACATGACCATTGCCATAGTGAGCACCATTGCTAGCGTTGTCGATTTCTTCATTCCAATACAGTTGCTCCTTTTTGCTATGGTGTCCGATGTGAATAGGCGAGAGTGACCATCTGCATAGCGGCTCAGGTCACCTCGGAGGGGAGAGTTATGCACGTTTGGCGAAGAAAAGTCAAGGCAGGGATTCGCCAACCCACCGGTGCTGGACGATACCCCCGATCCAACGTGGCAACGTGTGGGGAAACGGACCAGCAAGGGCTAGAGCGGATGTCGAGGGGGCGTCCGTCAATAGCAAGGTCGTCTCAGCGCTAGTGCGCGGTCACGTGCCTGTGGGTCGATACCTGGGAGTGCTGGATCCCGGCGAAACGCTGTCTACTCCAGCAGCCAGCGGACGACCCTCGCGTAGAGCCTCTCCAGTATCCCCGTGCTCTTCGAGTCATGGTACCGCAGGTCGTATACGTTGGTGCAGACGACTCTCTCGTCCTGACGCAGAGTGATTTGGGCCTGCCCTGGGTCTTGCGTCAGCAAGTGTTCCACCCACGTCACGGGCTGGGAGGAGTCGGGCGGCAGTGAAATCCTGCCCGAGAAGAGCGAGACTTCGTCCAGTCGCACGTCGAGCATACAATCGGGCATGTCCGTCTGGAGGTCGTTGATGGCCCACAAGCGGGCGCGGAAGAGGTCGCCACGCCTGTACTCGCGGATGGGAAACTCTAGGCAAATGAGGACGGGATGGTACAGCGCTTTGAGCCGCTCATACGCCAGTTTCGGCTGGCGGTAGTAGTCGATGAGGCTCCAGGAGATGGCTGGCCAGGCGTCATTGAGCTGCCAGACCACGGCGCCACTAGTGCGGTACTTGCGGCGGCGGAAGTGTTCGATAGCGATCTACAGGGCCTGGGCCTGCGCCCTTTGCGAGGCTTCTATCCACTCCTGGAGGCTGTGAGGGGAGAGAGGATCGATGTATCGCTGCATCTTCTCCAACTGAGCGCAATGGTACCGCCAACCAGCGCCTGGAGGGTAGAGCTCGTCAGCGGGGAGGAACCGGGAGAGGGAGGACAGGTCGGGCAGCGCCTGGAGCCCGAACTCGGTGATGAACTGAGGACGGTCTCTGAGGTACTCACGCGCGGGGGCTTTGCCATGCCACACCAACCAGTTCTGGATGGCTCCATCCCGAGGCGAGGTCCTGCGGAAGGGGCGTGTTCCATCCTCAGTGCGGACGATTGCCTCCAAGGAGTCCACGAGTCGGCGGTTGCGGTGGTAGCTGAATTCGTTCCCCCCGCACCACAGCAGGATCGAGGGATGGTTGCGTAGTTGGCGGACGATGCTCCTTCCTTCCTGGACCAAGAGGTCGCGGAAGCGGGCAGAGCGCGGCAGGTGCCCCAGGAGCAGGCAGGCCAGCGGGAACTCCTGCCAGACCAGGATGCCCTGTTCGTCGCACAGGTCGTAGAAGGCCCTCTTCTCGCGCAGCCCGCCCCCCCATACCCGGAGAAGGTTGATCCCTGCTTCTCTGGCCATGGTGATCACGCCTTCGTAGTTGGCCCGAGTCAGCCGCCCCGGCAGGGCATCGAGGGGCACCCAGTTGGCCCCGCGAATGAACTCCGGCGTCCCGTTGAGAACCACCGTCCAGTCTTGGTTCCCCTTGGGCGTGCCCGGATTGTGTGCCATTTCCACGCTGCGGACCCCGAAGCTCTGGGTGAGGGAATCCAGCATTTCACCCGCGCGCTCGATCTGGAGAGTCAGATCGTAGAGGTAGGGTTCTCCCCGGTCCCACGGCTGCCAGAGGCGAGCTTCCGGCAGGTCGAATCCCACGTGCGCGGTCTGCTCACCCGTTTTCAGGTGGAGAGGGGATTCTCGGTGCCAGGTCTGGGGGCCAAACCCTTGGCGGCTCCGGACATCCACCCGCACCAGGACGTCCTGGGAGGTATCTGAGTCTACTGTGAAGTGAACGCTCACGCGCGCGTCGTTGTCGTCGGGGTGCGCCATGATCCACAAGTCCCGAAGGAACACCGACCGTGTGACAATGAAGGCGACGTCGTCCCACAGGCCCATGGTCCTCAGACGAGGAGCGAAATCCCAGCCGAAGCCCATTTGGCACTTCAAGGTGGCGGAGCGAGGGGGAAAGGCCTCCCGACCATGCCGGAGGGCCTTAGCCACCGGCGCCCAGAGGCTTTCCCACCAGGAGAGCTCGCTTTGCGGCAGGGAATCGGAGCCCCAGACACGCACAGCCAGTTCGGAACCGTGGGGCCTCACCAGGCTGGTGATCTCGTAGACCTGGCGAGAGAACATACCCTCGTGCCGTCCGAGCTCCCTCTCGTCTAGGTGGATGGCTGAGATGTAGTCTATCCCTTCGAACGAGACAAACGCCCTCTCGCCGGGCGCTAGGCTGAGGTGGAGAGGCCGCGCATACTACCAGTCGTGGGCATCCACCCACTGGCTGTCTTCGTTGTTGGCACCGTAGAAGGGATCCTCGATACGATGCGCGGCCAGGAGGTCAGTCCGCACGTTGCCGGGCACGGTGGCTGGCAGCCACTCCTCCACCTCCCCTCGGTCGTCGAGTCTGGCCCCGAGGGGCTCCGGTGCGACAAGGCCGAACCGCCACTCAGTCCCGCCCAGGTCCTCGGTTCTGCGTGTCACTGAGATCCATCTCCGCTATGGATGATTAGCCTACCCCACGTGTCGGATGGCCGTGGGACACGGCAGGTAGACCTCTTCGGCGGGAAGATCATACGCCAGTCTATGAGTGAAGTCAATAGCATAAGTCCGAGGGACCGGGCAGGGACCTTTCCCTACTGTAGTCCTACGACGGCCCACGGGCAGCCTCCGCAACACAGACACCACCACCCAGGACTGGTATGGATCGAGCAGAATCCATACAAAATGTGGCGTGTTTGGCACATCCCATTGAGCGAGTATAAACAAACCCTTGACAACGAGGGGAAAATTTGGTAAAATGATAGTGGATTCTCCCGTGGGAGTGAGGCCCTTGGTGCTCACCCCACTTTTCTATGGCGGGACATTTCCTGGTAAGCGCAACATGCTTCGTCGGCGCAGTAGAAAGAGGTCGACGAGGGTGGCGGGCCACTTCTAACCAAAAGCCAGCCGAAGCTGGTACCTGTTCCACGTACGACTGATGCGAGGTGAGGGCCCCAGATGAAGACAGTGTATTTCCGGGCTGAACTGCTCTTCCCGCACGAAAGCGTCTCTGCTCTCATGGAAGTGGGGAACGGACGGTGGAAGCGTCTTGTGAAGCGCGTCGCCGACCTTCCCGAGACCCACGAGGATGCACTGGCCTTCTCTTTGATGATGATCAGATTGTGCGGCTGCCTTAGGTGCAACCCCGGCAGCTACAAGGCGTCGCTGGGGTGTCCCGCCTGTGGCAGACGGATCATCGGCATGAACAAGGAGTCAGACGAGGCTCTGATCGAGTACTACGACCGGGCAAAGGAGGATCTCACGAGGTACCTCCGTACCGGCGAGGTGATAGTACACGAAGAGGTCTTGGTCTAGCGGGCGTGAGACAGCCCACGTGTGCCAATAGAGCCGTCTGTGAGAGCAGGCGGCTTTTCTCTTGGAGGCGGCCTTCGCCTTTCCATGACCTGAGGTAGTTGTCGAGGGACAGGGTGCCGAAAGTGGACAGAGCTGGGTTGCGTGCGAGGGGTCATGGGTGAGGTAGCTGGGGGCCGGTGCCAGGTATGCGGCAAGTCCACTCTGGTGGCGCAGAACCTGGCTGCCTGCGCCGATTGTATTCGTGATTATCCCGAGCGGGTGATGGCCCACATACGTGAGCTGCAAGAGGCGTCGCGAAGGGAATTCGGCTTGCCGCTGGCTCCTCCGCGAGATCGTGAGGGGGTCGCGTGCCGCCTCTGCGCCAACGAATGCCGCATCCCCGAGGGCGGAAGGGGGTTCTGTGGACTGCGCACGAATCAAGAGGGGAGGCTGGTCCACCTGGCAGGCACCGCTGCCAGGGGCATCCTGCACTGGTATCACGATCCGCTGCCCACCAACTGCGTGGCGGCATGGGTCTGTGAGGGGAGGCAGAAGCACGGGTTCAACAACCTGGCGGTCTTCTACGGGGCGTGCACCTTCAACTGCTTGTATTGCCAGAATTGGCAGTACAGGGCTATGTCTGCGGAAGACGAGGCTACATCGGCGGAGGAGCTGGCCGGGGCAGCCGATGCGCGGACTTACTGCGTGTGCTACTTCGGTGGCGACCCGGCCGCCCAGATGCTCCACGCGCTTGCGGCCTCCGAGATCCTGTCGCGGCATGGCATCAGAATCTGCTGGGAGACGAACGGCTCCATGCACCCCAGGCTGCTGGACAGGGCGGTGGAGCTCGCCGTGGAGTCCGGCGGCTGCATCAAGTTCGATCTCAAAGCCTACGACCGGAGTCTGCACACCGCGCTCACGGGCGTCAGCAACGAGCGCACGCTCGACAATTTCGCCAGGGTGGCGCAGAGGATCGGTGAACGAGCGCAGCCGCCCCTGTTGATAGCCAGCACCCTGTTGGTGCCGGGCTACGTGGACAGCCGGGAGGTGGGGCAGTTGGCGGATTTCATCGCGTCCCTCGATCCCCATATCCCTTACTCGCTGCTGGGCTTCCATCCCCACTTTCTGTTGCCGGACTTGCCCCGAACGTCGGTGGGGCACGCGGACGAGTGCGAGAAGGCTGCCAGAGAGGCCGGCTTGATCAACGTTCACATCGGCAACCGGCACCTGCTGTCTCGGGAATACTAGCCGGTGGATGACACGCTGGGGCGGAGAGGGAAAGCAAAGAGAGCCGCCTCCCACCAACGGCGACTCTCTGCAAAAGGCATAAGCTGAACTGCTCCAAGCCTACTTGTCGACTAGATCCTTTCTGAAGAGCGTAGCGAAGTCGCCGTCGAAATCACGCAGGAAGCAGTGCACGTCGAGGACGTCGTCGCTGCTGATCGCAGGGAGGCTCTTCGCCCGCTCCAGTTCGTCAGGGCTGAGATCGGTGAGTAACTCAACCTGCTCGTCTTCCTTGACCATGGCCAGAATGATCCCTTGAGTGCCACAGTGATGGCACGAAACCATCAGCATCCACAGCTCATCCTGCTGACCCATGATCGTCACGTCGCTCTCGTCGTAGGGCTCTGAGCAGACGACGCACTTGATGTTCTCCAGAAGCTGCCTCACGAAGTTGTACTCAGGCGAGTTATGGTCAATCTTCCTCATCAGCAGTCTCTTGGCTCGTCGTTTCCTCGTCTTGTCCTACGACGTCCACCCGGATGCTGGGACTGAGGTAGGACAAGAGGCGGATCGGGACCGTATAGATGCCGAGCTGGCGTATGGGCTCTTCTAGTTCTATCTTGCGCCGGTCGACTTTGATGCCGGTTTCCTCTTCCAGAGCTTGCGCGATGTCACCAGTGGTCACCGAGCCGTACAGGCGCTCCTTCTCGCCGGTCTTGGCGGAGATGGTGAGTGTGACCCCTTCCAGCTTGCTGGCCAACTCCTTGGCCTCTGTTTCGAGGGCTTTCTCCCGCCGGGCCTCTACTTTGCGTCTCTGCTCGAGTTGGCTCAAGGCGCTCCCGGTGACTACCACCGCGAGTCCCTTGGGGATCAGATGGTTGCGCGCGAAGCCCGGGGCAACCTTGCAGACGTCTCCGGCCTTACCCAGTCTGGCTACGTCCTGTAGCAGAATAACCTCCATCAGGGCACCTCGTTCCTAGTTCGTGGTCTAGATTGTACAACAATGGCCAACAAAGCTCAAGTACGGGGGAGAAACGTCCGGGGACTCCCGGCAGAAGACCATCGGTCAATGGCGTGCGGCGCCGCAAAGCCGCAGCGCAAGTGCTGTGGTACGGAGTTGGGGCGCAAGGCAGACCCGCGGCTCGCCGCACAGGTGCCGGCGGCTCAGGGACAGAATGGTGCCCAGCCTCTGTGGTGTATGCTATAATGGCGGACGGTGTGGAGATGTCACTGAGAAGCTCGAGGGCATGGTGCGTGGCCTCGCGAGTTGGGCGCTGGGGAGGCAAGAGCGCCGTCTGGGTCACGTTGCTCACTCTGCTCGCCTTCGTCCTTCGGGTTTGGAGGCTTGACTTCCAGCCTCTATGGTGGGACGAGGGCTGGACGGTCTATTTCGCTACCTCCGCCGTGAGGGAGATGATCGCCCGCACGGCGATCGACATCCATCCGCCTTTCTACTACCTGCTGCTACATCTCTGGGTCGCGCTCACTGGCCCCAGCGCGGCAGTGGTGCGGTTCTTCTCTGTTCTCGTTGGCACCTTGTCGATTCCTCTTCTGTTCCTGGTCGGCCGTCGTCTCTTTGGTCAGAGGGCTGGCTTGATCGCGGCGCTGGTTCTGGCCGTGGCTCCTTTCCACATCTACTACTCCCAGGAAGCCAGGATGTATGGCCTGGTCACGTTGCTGGTGCTTGCTTCCACCTGGTGCTTCCTGTCCATGCTGGAGAGGAGAGAGACTCCTCATCGCGATTGGCCCAGGTGGCTGCTCTACGTCCTGGTCACCTGTTTGGCTATGTATACGCAGTACTACGCAGCCTTCGTCCCGGTCGCACAGATTCTGTTCGTCCTCTTCCGCTGGCGCAGCTACAGGGGGGTCTTCGGCAGGTGGGTGGCGGCGCAGGTCGCTCTGGTGGTGGCCTACCTTCCCTGGTTGGCCTACGCGGGGCCAAAGCTGGTGGCGTACGTGGGCAACAAACTGGTCAAGGAAGGAGACGTGTCCGTAGGTCTCTACACCTACTTCCAGGAACATCTCGTCGCCTTCTCGGTCGGCCACCTCAGCGCAGCCAGATTCTTGCTGTCCTGGTCCGCAGTGGTCTTCGTCGGGCTCGCACTCTTGGGGGTCGTGGCGGGTATGTCGTCCCTTCATCGACGATCGTCGCACGAGGGGCAGGAACAGGACGCGACGGTCTTTACTCTCCTCTACCTGCTGGTTCCGGTCACTCTGGGCTTCGTGGTCAACCTGCGCTACCCGTTCACGTCTCCTGCGATCGAGCGCCTGTTCCTACTGTGCGCCCCGGCCTTCTACCTGCTGGTCGCCGCAGGGCTAACCTGGCTGGTGGATCGTTTCCGTGTGGGCTGGCTAGCAGTGTTGGTGGTAGTGGTGTTGAGTGGCCTATCCATCACCGATTTCTATACGGTAGAGCGGTACAGTGAGGAGGACTACCGCCCGCTGGTGAGGAAGGTGCAAGCGCTGGCTCGGCCCGATGACGTGGTGGTGGCCGTGCACCCGTGGCAGATAGGATACTTCCGAGCCTACTACGAGGGTGCTACGCCTTTCCTGTACCTGACCCCCAAAGAGGCGACGGACGTGACCAGCGAACTGTGGGCGGAAGACGGCGCCCGGATGGCCAGCGATCTCGAAGAGCTGTCGGCCGGGCACAGATTCCTCTGGTTCCCCGCTCACGAAGCTCTAGGAAGGATCCTGGAGAGTGAGGTAGAGAGCTACCTCTCCCAGCAGCACTACCCGGTCTTGAGCCAGTGGTTCAGCGATAGCACCCGGTTGCTCTGCTACGTTGCGAACGGAGAGACCAGCCTCACGGAGGTAGGCACCAACTTCGGCGACCGGGTGAGCCTGCTGGCCTATGGAGCCACCCCTCACAGTGCCGAGGCTGCATGGGGGACCTTGTTCGTCGATCTACGCTGGAGGGTAGATCAGCCGCTGGACGGCACGTACAAGATCGCTTTGCGGCTGGTGGACGAGACGGGCCAGGTCTGGGCTGCCGAGGACAGGGAGCCGTGGGGAGGGTTGCGCCCGTTCCACGAGCAACCCACCGGCAGTGAGCTCTCGGACCACCAGGGGCTCGTGATTCCGGCAGGCACACCCCCTGGCCTGTACGAGCTTCGACTGGGCCTCTACCGGCTGGAAAACGGCGAGTGGCTCGATGTGCTGGGCGACCGGGGCGATCCCCAGGGCGTGGAGAGGACCCTCACCGAGATCGAGGTGCGCGCGCCTGAGGACCCTCCGCGCGAGGAAGCTCTCTTCGTGCAGTACCCTCACACTGCGGATTTCGCCGGTGGCCTGCGCTCTCTTGGATACTCCCTCGGCGGTGAGAGCTTCCAGCCTGGAGATACCTTGCGGATCGGGTTGTTTTGGGAGGCCCGGGCAGACTTGCAGAAGGAGTACGAACTGGTTCTGTCTCTACAGGACGCTGGGGGACGGACCTGGGCCAGCGTGGAGGGACCACTGGCCGTTCCTGCCTATCCGACCAGCCGCTGGAGGGCGGGGGAGTTGATACGCGGCCAGCAGAGCCTGACTATTCCGGCCGGGACCCCCAGCGGGCACTATCGACTGGTCCTCGCCGTGTTTGCGGCAGAAGACGGGGTGCAGGTGCTGCTGCGCCGGTGGGGTCTGGACTGGGGGGAGAGTCTCGTGTTGAGCACTGTGGATGTCCAGGGCAGGGAGCATCAGGCTGAGGCTCCGGAGTCCATAGCCTTTCCCATGTCGCTTCGACTCGGCGACGCCATACGCTTCCTGGGGTACGATCTCGACACGCAGGACGTCTCCGCCGGAGCAACTCTGCACCTGACCCTGTACTGGGAGGCCCTCGCAGAGATGGAGACGTCGTATACCGTATTCAACCATCTCATCGACGGTGAGAACAGAATCTGGGGGCAGAAGGACGGCATCCCTGGTGGAGGCACGTTGCCCACCAGCGGATGGATCACCGGAGAATACGTGGTTGACGAATTCGAGATCATCGTCCATGCCGATGCTCCGCCTGGCGAGTACGTGCTGGAGACAGGGATGTACGACCTGGCGACTATGACCCGGCTGACCATCGTTGATGCTGAGGGAGGTGTGATAGGGGACCGTATCCTCCTCGATAGCACCTCGATTCAGGTACGGTAGTTGCGGTGCGCTGTGTGTGTTGAGGTGATACAGCTCCGTGTGGCTTTGGTAGGGGAGGTGGACTGTTGAGCCGGATGCGGGAGGTGCTGGCAGCCTCTGGCGTACCCTGGGAGACGGCACTCCTGGTCGTTATTCTGCTGGTAGCCACCTTCCTCAGAACTTTTCTCTTCGAGGCCGCGCCTCCGGGACTCCAGCACGACGAGGTCTTCAAGGCCAACTTCGCGCTGGATATCCTCGATGGGGGATGGCCGGTCTACTTCGACGCGAATGGCGGGGAGGAGGCGCTTTTTCCATACCTCGCTGCGGTGTCCATCTCGCTCTTCGGCCGCAACTTCTTCGCCCTCCGCTTCGTGTCTCTGGTATGTGCCACCCTGAGTATCGTTCTCAGCTACCGGTTGGTCCGGGAGTTGTTCGGGAGGCGGGTTGCGGTCCTGGCGGCGGCCGCTATGGCGATCTCCTTCTGGCACGTCTTCGATAGCCGGGTCGCCTTGCGCCCTATTACGCTGCTCATGATGGGCGCGGCTAGCATCTATCTGTACTGGTTGGCCCTGAGGACGGGAAGGATCGCTTGCTTCGGTCTGGCTGGCGTGTGTCTGGGGGTGAGCTTGTACACCTACACCTCTGGCTTCCTGATCCCGGTGACCATCTTGCTCTTTTTGCTTCTCTACCAGATCCCCTTTCAGCGGGACCTTCTACGGCGGAGGTGGAGGGGCATCTTGCTGGCTGTGGTCGTCACTGTGATCGTCGCTCTCCCCATGCTGCATCACGTGTACACCCATCCAGCCGCATCCACCGCCCGTGCCCGCGATCTGAGCGATCACCTCAACCTGTTTCTGACTGGAGAGCCGGGTCCCCTGGTGACTGACATGCTGCACGTATTGGGCATGTTCGGGCTTCGAGGAGACCCCGAGTGGCGGTACAACCTGGCGGGACGACCCGTGTTCGATCCCATCACGTTCGCGCTCTTCTGTGGGGGAGTCGTCATCGGTCTGCGCAGGATCCGCAGGCCGGAGTATGCGTTTCTGTTCCTTTGGCTGTGTCTCAACGTGGTGCCGGCCGCCATCACCCGCAACAGCCCTTCGACGCTGCGGGCCATCGGCTCGCTGACGGCGATCTACGTCCTGCCGGCGCTAGCCCTGGATCTCTCTTTCGATTGGGTGGGCCGCAGATTCGCCTATCGAGGTACGATGGCCTTGGCAGGCGCGGTGGTCGTGCTGCTGTCAGCGAACGCCCTGTGGACCTACCACGACTACTTCGGCATTTGGTCTCAGAACGTCGAAGTCCGGGACATCTACCGGGCCGACCTGACGGCGGTGGCGCGATATCTGGAGCAGAGTGTCACCGATGAAGCAGTCTGTGTATCGGCACCATTCGCCGGAGACCTGGACCAGCAGGTCTTGACCTTCATGATGGGTGAGGAACGGGCCATCCGGTGGTTCGATGGGCAACAGACCCTCGTGCTGCCAGAAAGCGACACTTCTGGCGAGACCGTCTACGTGTTCCCGGCCGCGGGCCCGTTGCGCGAGGATCTGGCAGATCGCTTCTTCTTTCGTCTGCCTGTTGCTGAAACCGTTCTCGATCCGCGCGGCGAGCCTGCCTTCGTTGCCTATCGCCTCAGCCCTGAGGAATTGGCGGAGTTGCGAGCCATAGAGCCCGCAAACCAACTTTCCGTGGAGCTCGAGGACAAGGTGGAGCTGTTGGGTTACGATCTGCCCGCATCTGTCGAGGCGGGTACCCGGCTTCCCCTGCTGTTGTACTGGCGTGTGTCCCAGCCCATCAGGCCGGACCTGCTCTACTGTTTTTTCGCCCACCTCGTGGACACCAGGCAGTACTCGTGGGACCAGGTGGATACGCTTGGCTATCCGGTGTCCAGTTGGATCGAGGGCGATGTGGTCGTTCAAGCCTTCGACCTTGAGGTACCTGTGGATGCGCCCCCCCTCACCTACAAGGTCAACCTGGGCATGTACGACCTGGCGACAGGGCAGCGCCTGACTCCGGTGGTGGCGGGTGCCCCCATGCCCGGCGGCGCGGTGGCCAGCGATGCGTTCGCCG
>DAOUEW010000251.1:0-17302 GCA_034430275.1 Anaerolineae bacterium
CCTTCGGATTCGGAGTCGTGCTCACCACCCAGAACCCGGTGGACCTGGACTACAAAGGTCTGACCAACGCCGGCACCTGGTTCATCGGTAAACTCCAGACCGAGCGGGACAAGATGCGCGTGCTGGACGGGCTGGAATCCGCGAGCGTCCAGGCCGGCGGCGCCTTCAAGCGCAAAGAGTTGGATCGTTTCATCTCGGCCCTCGACTCGCGGGTCTTCCTGCTCCACAACGTACACGAAGATCATCCCGTCATCTTCCAAACGCGATGGGCCATGAGCTACCTGCGCGGTCCCCTGACCCGCACGCAGGTGCGGGAATTGATGGCCGACCAGCAATCGACCGTCGCGCCCAGCGCTCCTGCGGCTCGCCGACGACCGGCAGTGGCGAAAGACGTGGCACCAGCGGCAGCGGAGGCTACTGAGGCGGGTGCCGACCTGCCCACGGGCTACAGTAGCACCCCACCCTCCTTGGCTCCGGACATGTCTCAGGTCTTCCTGCCTCCGCGCCTCCGGAAGAAGGAGGCCCTATCGCAACTGGAGGAGGAAGTGGAAAAGGCCGTGGAGCCGAAGGAGAGCACCATCGTCTACGAGCCGTGTCTCCTCGCTTTGGGCGCGGTAAGCTTCCTCGACCGGAAACTCAAGGTCGACGAGGAAAAGGCTGTCGGCCTCCTCCTGCGGCCCGAGAATCTGGGTGCAGCCATCTCCTGGGCGGACGCCGATGCGGTTGACCTCGACCCGAGGGATCTCGAGGACGAGGCAGAACCTGACGCCCTCTTCGGGGCGGTCCCGCCAGAACTCAGCACGGCCTCGAAGCTCAAGGGGATGGAGAAGGACTTCATTGATCATCTGTACAACAACGAGCAGCTCGACCTCTACTACAATCCATCGCTGAAGCTGTACAGCAAGCCCGGGGAATCCGAGCGGGATTTCAAGGTCCGGGCGCAGCAAGTAGCCCGCGAGGCACGCGACGCCGAGGTGGACAAGCTGCGAGAGAAGTACCAGAAGAAGCTCGACAAGCTAGAGGCCAGCCGGGACCGGGAGGAACAGGAGTTGGCCGAGGACCGCGCCGACTACGAAGGCCGCAAGCGCGAGGAGCTGCTCTCGGCAGGGGAGACGGTGGTGGGTATGTTGGGCATCTTCGGCCGACGCTCATCGAGAGGCCTCTCCACCGCCGCCCGCAAGCGCAGGCTGACCACCAAGGCCCTGGCCGACGCGCAGGAGTCGGAAGAAGAGATCAAACGCCTCGAGGGTGAGATCGAGCAGATGACCAAGGAGATGGAGCGGGAGACCCAGGAGCTGGCCGACGAGTGGACCGACGTGGCCGAGGAGGTCGAGGTCTACTCGCTCAAGCCCCGCCGGAAAGACGTCAAGGCAGAGCTCGTGACCCTGGCCTGGGCACCCTTCTGGGAGATCAGCTACAGTTCTGCACGGGGCAAGGTCGCCCACAGCCGCGTGCCGGCCTACTAAGGAAACCTCCCGAAGATTCAGCACCTTCGCGAGGTTCAGCATGAGGCGGGACTCTGAACGACATCTAGAAAGCGCCTTTTCTCGAAGCCATCCGCTTTCTGTTGCGACTCCCGCGTTAGCTCAGGCTCTTGCTGAGACGCTGCCCAATCAAAACCGCGGCCGCGCATCCCGAACAATTCATCCAGCAATGGATCTTTCGGTTGATCTTCGCTCTCCCTCTCCGGCTACTCCCCGGGTAGGTACCAGTCCCCATCCGCAAACCAGACCCTGCCTCCGCCCGCTCTGGCAAGAGCGCGGGCCACATCCTGAGCGGGAGCAACCAGGGGCCGAGCTGCCCCGAATAGCTATTCTGAACTGGGCGTGCTGGCGCAGCACTTTGCCGCGCAGCAGGATGCCGCTAACAAAGTCGAACGTCAGGTCGGCAAATCGGCGGCGGCGCTGCTGCTTGAATCGAAAATCGGCCAGCAGTCTGACGCTATTGTTACGGGTGCGTCGGATAAAGGCACCTGGGCCAGGCTGCTTAGCATTCCGGTTGAGGGCAAGGTGGTGCAGGGGGTTGGAGGCCTGGATGTAGACGATCGAGTGCGGGTGCAACTGATATCTATACACGTCGAGAGGGGGTATATTGGCTTCAGGAAGGTTACTCCCTCAAGGTATTGATGCTGTAGCTTAATGCCTTCTATGTTCCGAACTCGGGAAACCCGTCATAGCCGTTGAAAGCGACCCGGAAGCGAGATATAATCTTCGTATCCTCAAGGACCCAAGAGGAGATGCCCATGCTGCAATCCATGCTGACCGAACTGCAGGCAAAGTTGCTGCGCGACGAAAAAGAGACATTGGCCGACATCCGGCTGGCGCTATCGGAGCTTGATGTGCCGCGCGAGGCGTTGGACACGCTGCAACAAGCCATTGTGCAATTGGATGAACTCTTTTTGCTTGTGGTCGTGGGCGAGTTCAACGCAGGCAAGTCCGCGCTGATCAACGCGCTGCTGGGCGCAAAGGTCTTGCCCGAAGGCGTGACCCCCACAACCTCTCGTGTGACGCTGGTCAAGTGGGGCGAGCAGGTCGGGGAGCAAATTATGGATCAGAGTTTCGCGATCTACAAGCACCCGCTGCCTTTGTTGCACGAGCTCAACATCGTAGACACGCCCGGCACGAATGCCGTCCTCCGCCATCACGAGCGCCTGACCGACGAATTTGTGCCACGGAGTGACCTGGTGCTGTTCGTCACCTCGGCGGAGCGCCCGATGGCCGAAAGCGAACGTCAATTCCTGGAACGCATTCGGGTGTGGGGCAAAAAAGTGGTCGTGGTGCTCAACAAGATTGATATTCTGCAAGACCAGGTTGCCCAAAGCGAAGTCTGTGATTTTGTGCTCCAATACGTTGTAAAGGAGTTGGGCTTTGCGCCCGAGTTCTTTCCGGTCTCGGCGCGGCTGGCTCAAGCGGCCCAGGACGAGCCTGATCCTGGCCAGAGCGCGCAGTTGCGTAAGGCCAGTCGCCTGGACACGCTGGCAGACTATATCCACTTTACACTGGACGACGCAGCACGACTGCGACTCAAGTTCGCCAGTCCCCTGGGCGTGGCCGGGCACATCGTCGACCAAGCTCAGTCTGTCCTGTCTGAGCAGGCCAGCGACTTGAATGAAGACAAGGAGGCGGTCAGCGCGGTCGAGTCTATCATCGCCGCTTATGATCAGGAATTGCGCAACGAGCTTGGCCCGCGGCTAGCCGAAGTTGAGAATGTCCTGAGCCGACTCCAAGCGCGCGGCCTCGACTTTTTCGACAACACGCTCCGCCTGACCAAGATAGCCGATCTGATGCGCGGCGACCGGGTGCGCGCGCAGTTCGAAAAGCAGGTATTGGCCGACGTGCCGCAGCAGATCGAGGAACGCGTGCGGCGTCTGATTGACTGGCTGGTCGACAAGGATTTTCGCCAGTGGCAGCAGGTGATGACCCACTTGCAGTGGCGACGGGCGCACTATGCCGATCAGATAGTCGGGGCAGGGGCAACACCGCTGGACGCGCGCCGGCGCGCGCTCATCGAATCGGTGGGCACAACCGCGCAGACAATCGTCGAGACTTACGATCACAACCAGGAAGGCAGCGAATTGGCAGCGCAAGTCGAAAAGGCCGTAGCGCAGGTTGCGCTCATCGAAGCGGGCGCTGTTGGCCTGGGAGCGCTGGTCGCGTTCGTCATCACCTCACGTGTCCTTGACATCACCGGCATATTGTCGGCCGGCGTCCTGGCGATTGTCGGCTTTTTCGTCATCCCTTACAAGCGCAAGGAAGCCAAGGAACGCTTCAGGGGAAGGATGGAAACCCTGCGCGAGAGACTGTTGACTGCGTTGACCACGCAGTTTGACCAGGAAGCCGAGAATGGCGTCACGCGAATGAAAGAAGGCGTTGCGCCTTACACGCGCTTTGTGCATGGCGAACTCGAGCGAGTGGACAAAGGGCTGCGCCAGATTGATGAACTGCGCCAACGCATCTCGGAGTTGAGCGCCAGAGTGGATCGTACTTAATCGCCCCAAGCACAATATCATCAGGCCGGTGACATCGTCCCGATGCGCGCTATGGGCGAGTTCAGGCAGCAGCAAAATCACTTGCCGAAACGGCCCGAGGTTTGAAAACAACCCTCGCCCGGTCAAATCCATAGGCGAACATGCGTGAGACTGGCGCACGAGGGCCTCGAAGAATCTACTGCGTGCCTTGTTGCTGATGACGGCGAATTGTTGCGGCGCTGGCCCTTTGGTCGATGTTGCACCCAGGGCACTTTGGTCTCGCGGTCAAGGACTATACCCATTCCACCGCCCCTAATCGTCGCTATCCCCATCTGATCACCCAACGCTTGTTGAAAGCTGCCATTGAAGGCCGAGCTGCGCCGTATAACTATGATGAACTGCGCGCCCTGGCGAAACACTTCACCGAAGCAGAGCATGCTGCCAACAAGGTCGAACGTCAGGTCGGCAAATCCGCTGCCGCGCTTCTGCTTGAATCGAGAATCGGGGAGCAGTTTGATTCGATAGTCACCGGCGCTTCGTCGAGGGGCACCTGGGTTCGGCTTCTCAATGTGCCTGTTGAAGGCAAATTGGTGCAGGGGTTGAGTGGCCTGGATGTCGGCGACCGGGTGCGCGTGCAGTTGATTGATACAAACGTTGAGCGGGGTTACATTGATTTCAAGCAAGTCGGTTCATCCAGACATGGATAGGAACAGCTCTATGAACACGGGAATCGACTTGTGGATTGACCACCGGAAGGCTGTGATTGTGATTGTCAGCGATGAAGGTCAAGTAGTCAGGGAAATCACCTCCCACATGGAAAGGCATACCCGGTTTTCCAGCGGCGGATCCGAGGATGGCTCGTCGGAGGACGTGCGCGATCGGCAGTTTGGGAACTACCTCAACGACTACTACGATAGAGTCATCGCCGCTATTCGTGACGGAGATTCTATTGGGATATTCGGTCCTGGTGAGGCCAAGGGCGAGCTCGAAAAGCGTCTTGAGAGTGAAGGACTCAAGGGACATATCGTTGGTATCGAAACCCCTGACAAGATGACGGATCGCCAGATCGCAGCGAGAGTTGGACAGCGGTTACTGGCCTGCGGTGCAAGACCGCCAAGACAGGACTATGCAAATGAAACCTTCGCCAGCCTCTTACGTAGTACACCGCCACAAACAGGGCAACAGGACGCCCACGGAACTCTGGCGACTTATTGGAGCCTCCCGCCTGAGCAACTCCTTTCCGCACTGCACACCACTGGAAGCGGCCTCAACCCAGCGGACATCGAGCCGGACGAGGTCCAGATGGGCATGCCGGTGGAGATGGTGACGCGGCGGTTGAACTGGACCCCAGGGACCTGGAGAGTGAACCGGAGGCCGAGGCCCTGTTCGGCGCAGTTCCGTCGGAACTCAGCACCGCCTCCAAGCTCAAAGCCCTGGAGAAGGATTTCGGGAACTATCTCTTCGATAGCGAGCAACTGGATCTCCTCTATAGCTCGGCGCTGAACCTCTACGGTGAGCCGGGGGAGTCCGAAAAGGACTTCGCGGTGTGGGCGCAGCAGGCCACTCGCGAACAGTGGGACGCAGAGGTGGACGAACTGCGAGCCAAGTACTAGAAGACGCTGGACCGGTTAAAGGAGCGCCTGTCCAGAGAGGAGCAGGGACTGGCCAGGGATCGCGCCGACTACGAAGGTCGCAAGCGCGAGGAGTTGCTCTCCGCAGGGGAGACGGTGGTGGGCATGTTGGGCATCTTCGGCCGTCGCTCATCGAGATGCCTCTCCACCGCCGCCCGCAAGCGCAGGCTGACCACCAAGGCCCTGGCCGACGAGTGGACCGACGTGGCGGAGGAGGTTGAGGTCTACTCGCTCAAGCCCCGCCGGAAAGATGTCAAGGTAGAGCTCGTGACCCTGGCCTGGGCACCCTTCTGGGAGATCAGCTACGGTTCTGCGCGGGGCAAGGTCGCCCACAGCCGCGTGGCGGCCTATTAAGAAGACCTCTTACCTGGCATAAACCCGTCCTGCCATGCTGGCGGAGTGGGTCCCTGAGTCTCGAGACGGGTACTATTGGCCGAGGATGCCTCCTAGGAGGTCTTCCATACCTGCACCACCGCCCGCAGTCGCGGCGCCGCTGAGCAACATATCAACCGCGCCACCAAGTGGCTCCGGTAGGTTCTTCTTGAGATAGCCGAGCACCACCTCCAGGACCCTCTCGGCCATCTCCTCTGGAAGGCCGGTCTTCTTGGAGATCAGCTTGACTAAGTCTCCAGTGCTCTTCGCCTTTTTCGCAGCGCTGCTCGCTCTTGTGCCCAACACGTCGCCGATCTGACCGCTAACCGCAGAGGGTAGCTGTCCCTGGAGAAAGCCAGCTACCATTTCCACGCCCTTCTCGGCCATGTCGTCGGAGAGCCCGGTCTGCTTGGAGACCAGCTTGATGAGTTCCTCCATCTGTTTCTCCCTTGCCTGTCTATGATGCCAGTGCGAGATACGCAACTCCGACGCGGGACGCGGGCCACATCCTGAGCGGGAGCAACCAGCAGCATGCAGGCCCACGCTCCCTATCTGTCAGAGGCCCTTGAGAAGGGTCGCTAGTACCAGCAGCACAAACGCCGCCGTCACTAGCCAGAAGGCATACCCTGATAGCACTGGTATCGTCCCCAAATGTGCCAGGATGCCGACCGCCCCAACGACCACGGCAATCACCCAGGTGATCACCTTAGGAGCACTAAGCCTTATTGACATTGCGTGCCTCCTTGCTTCCGTTTGCGCTTGTCGCTCTCTTGAACTAACAGGTGACTCTCTTGCTCCCGTAGCCTGTGGCTAGTCATAGAGAGCACCCCAAGTACCTCTTCTCGCCAATCTCGCACCACAAGGACTTGGAGAAGAGGCGTCTCGGCTAGCCATAACCGTCTCAAACGACGGAGGGATGCGGAACTACAAGCCGCGCACAAGTGTCGCGATCACGAGCAGTGCCACCCCGCGACGAGTAGCCAAAAGGCAATCTCGGAGATGACCGGAATGACTACCAGAGGCCCAGGATCCCCGCTACCCCGAGGATCAAGGCAACGATCCAGGTGATCTGCTTTGGAGCACCGAGTCTCATTTGTTCTCTCCTGAGCAGTGTGTGTGGAGATTCTTTAGTTCGATGACTATCCTGGCCCCGTGGCCGATTGCCAGTCGTAGAGAGTCCCTTTCCTACACATCGACACAGCGCAGCCCATTCGAAGAACAGACCCTACCACCGTGAACAGCCTGCACTACACCTCTCCGACTGTCGCACAAGTGAAGCCCATTTGTCAAGACTAGATCGCGGCAGAAGCAGACAACAGACCCTGCTCATGCCTCAGGCAGCACGAGGCTCATCACGACGAGGATAGCTATCGACAGGCGTGGTCGCGCAGTTAGTGTGGTTTCGATGATCACCCTCCGCACCTCTGAGCTGCAAGCCGCCTCCATCCCCGACAATTGCGCAGAAGCAGCAGGCGACGTCGAGACCTACGCGGTGAAGCCCCGCCGAACGGATGTCAACGTGCAACTGGTATCTGTCGGCTGGGCACCATATTGGCAGGTCGGCTATTCCTCTCCACAGAGAAACGTGACCCACGACCGCGTCCGTGCATGGGCACCAGCTACCACATTGTACAGCCCCACCCTTCAGAAACTCCATTAAGCCAGGTCGCTTGTCGCCCGGATTGGTGCCTGTTATTCAGTTGGGCCGGCCGGACGAGGGTGTCTACCGGACAGAGTGAAAGACCGTCAGCGCCTCCCCCGTTGGAAGAGACTGACGATTGCCAGCAGGATGATGGCGCCCAGCAACGACACCACCAAAGCCGGGAAGCTGAAGTTGTTCTGGTTGATCGTGCCGATACCAAGCAGAGGGGTCAACACGAGGCCTGCTATGAACGCGCCAACGATGCCCATAATGATATTGATCAGCAGGCCCCCTCGCGTGCGCATGATCATGCTAGCCACCCAGCCGATGATACCCCCCACGATGATCCATACTATGAAGTTTACCATCTCGTCCTCCTTGTCGCCCTCTCCTTTTTGAGTGTTTGGAAACCACGGGTTCTCCGTGCTTGTACAACTACTCGCTTGGTGCCTGTCCCACTGTCAGTGGAAGGCTGATCCTGCCCTAGGACGGGGACCGATTTGCCTGTCAGCGCCCATCTGATGCGTCTATTCACTCACGTAATCGGAGAGGCGGGCCGCACCCTCACCGGGGCCGACGTGCAAGATGTCGGCCCGCCCAACAAGTTGACCGACTACAACCCCTTCATCAAGGTGGCGACAAGTAGCAGCACAAACGCCACCATCACCAGCCAGA
Source organism: Anaerolineae bacterium (assembly GCA_034430275.1). Lineage (GTDB taxonomy): Bacteria > Chloroflexota > Anaerolineae > UBA7937 > B3-Chlor > JAUVXJ01. The sequence continues at coordinate 8,288 of DAOUEW010000251.1, forward strand.
AGCCAAGCCCGAAGGGTACCGCCACTATGGATATCGATCCCACGTGGATCAGTATACCGATCACCCCCACGACGAGGGCGACCAACCAGGTAATCATCTTCGGAGCACTCAGGTTCATCTCAACCTCCTTGTGATAAGTATCGCCTTCAGTCTTGTTCGGACTCTCTCAGCCCCGTGGCCTCCCGCCAGTCGCGGAGAGTCCCCTGGACTCATCGAAACGTCCCAGACGATTCGAAGCACGGGTCGTACTACTACAGCGGCCGGGACTACGTCTGCGTTAGTATAGCGCAAGTGAAGCAGATTTGCCACAGCTCCATCCCGGGCTAAGTGACCACTGAGCTTGAGTTGCACGCGAAATGGAACGAGGCCGATGCTTTTCACACGGCTGCGCGGTTGCAGAGGAGAAGAGAACTGTGCCCGCTCCGCCAGTGCATGGGTGTACTCTGTGGAGCCGGAGTGCGGCCGGACGATCTCCCAATGTACAAACCTCCCGAAGGGTCCAAGCCTTCGGGAGGTTCAATCTCCAATCTGGCGCAGGCCATTAGTAGAACCCACCGACTACATTGTCTTGGCTCGCCCCGCAGCCTGACCCTCTCGACGTGTCGCCAGCCACGATCCCAAAACGACCAAGGAACGGCAATATCGCATCGAGGTCCAGGAAGGCCAGGCTCTCTCCGCTCTGGACATGCTCGATGCGACCTCGCCAGCGCGCCCCCGACGAGGATCCCTCCCGCCAGAAGCGGACGACGAAAATGCTGGCTTGCGGAAACGACGACTGTTCGCTCATGTACGGTTGTCTCCTAACAATGATCAACGATCTGTAAGGGCCGGCAATCCCATCGTGGAAGGACTTCCTTGCCTATCGGTCAGTGGCTTCAGCATCACTACCACCCACAACGGCGACGCCACAAACTTCCCGAAGGTTCGCGGACTTGGGTAGGTTCGGCGAGTATCAAGGTCACGGATACCAGGTCTGCCCCGGGTTTGCAGGGGCTTGGACCTACCGCACCATACGGCCCCCGCCACTCCAACAGCGCTGGCACCCAGAGAGTCAGTAGTCGCTCGCGATATCCTCCCCGTTGCCGGAGAACGCATTGTCCTGGATGTTGGGGTTACCTGGCGGTGAGATGAAATGGATACCGTGACCACAACCTTCGATAACGTTGTTGAGGATCTGCGGGGATCCGCCATCTATGGTGATGCCAGCGTGTCTCGGGTTCGGGCCCAGGTAGTTGTCCCGGATCACCGGAGAGCTCCGATGCATGTCGATTAGCTCGTGGCCCGCGTAGGAAATGGTATTGTGCTCGACGACAACCGTACTGTTTGCGCACACCGCGCATTCTCCTACGTGGCGCAGGATGCTGTGGCTGATCTGGGTCCCGTCGCCGGGATCAAAGGCGCGGTAGTACTCCACTGTGCAATAGGAGAGAATTCCGTGAGCCATCCCGAAGTGATTCCAGTCGTAGATGCCCGGAGTTGGGCTATCGGAGGTGATAGTAATCATCTGCTCCGGCGTGCCCACCGCGTGCAACATGCCGTTGACGACGATGGAGATGTGATGCCCTTCGTCCCTGTACGGCTCGTTGAAGTGAACTCCATGCTCGTAAGTATCCTCGGTGTTGACACCCTCCTGTAAGTCGAAGGGCCAGTCCATTAGGTTCTCCACATCCTGATTCGCCGCAACGCGCACGACGGTCCCCGGTTCGATGGTCAGAGTGGCCCCCTCTTCCACAATCACGTCGCCAATGATGTGAACCTCGCCTCTCCAAATCTCATCCCACGTGATGCGACCGTGCGTCGTCTGGTTGACCAGGGGAGCGGGAGTCGAGCTAGGCGCAGGCGCCGGAGGAGGCACGATGGCTGGGGGAGGCGGAGTTACTGTAGCCGCTGCAGGTTGTGGCGCAGTGGTCGCCGCTGGTGGTTGCGGCGCGCTGGTCGGCACTGGGCCAGAGCCGCTCTTAACCTGAACGACCAGCCTTTCCTCATAAGGCCCGCCAGGAGCACCAACCACCAGCTCATACATCGTGGTTTCCTCCGGGCATACGGCTTCGCTGCCCGAGGCACCAACCCGCTCACCGTCAAGGAACACCGTGTAGTCCCCTGAGCCCCAGACCTCCCACTCCAGGTAGGTGCACTCACCTCGCTCGATGACCTCCTCCCTGGCCCCGAACTGTATCTCCGGCTCGGCCCGCGGGATAGGCAGCAGGTTGCACCCCAGAGATCCTACCAAGGTCAAAATCACTGCGGCCATAGTGAGACTGGACGGTCTATCTCCTCTCATCCTCTCCGCTTTCCTCCCGTCAGAAATCTAGTGGGCATCCTGCCGTGTGTCTGCAGCCGGGATCGTCGGCCAAGCACGCTGCTACGCGCCATTGTGACGTGTGTGCCAATCAACTGCCTCTTTCAACTGGCTTGTTCCGGAACCCGCGCCTCACCGCCCCCGTGGCCCCCTGCCTACTGGGGACTGCAGCAATACGCCTGTCCCACCACCGGGGAGTCCAGCGGATCATACGCCCCCTGGCGATCGAGATCCATCCCGGCCAGAAAGCTACCCGCTGGGCACCACGCGTGCAGTTGATGACTGTTGATCCCAGCTCTCTCCACGCCTACCCAGGAGCACTCCCCCCAGTGACTGGATGCCGCCGGGGCCCTCGGACAGCAGCGCGCCTGCCCGACTACAGGCGAGTCCAATGGGTCAGAGGCTTCCTCACGGTCAAGATCCAGGCTAACCATATATTGCCCCTCAGGACACCACGGCACCGCCTGGTGGCTGTTAATCCCCGCCCTTTCCACACCCACCCAAGAGCACGGACCCCAGGGCCACGGAGTCCATGCGCATGACGCTTGTCCCACCACGGGGGAGTCCAGCGGGTCGTACGCCCCCTGGCGATCGAGATCCAGGCCATCAAGAAACGTGCCGTTCGGGCACCATTCTCCCGGCTGGTGACTGTTGATGCCCGCGGTCTCCACCCCGACTGTCAGGCTAAAATCAAAAGTGATGCCACCAATCTCCGGCGTGTTCGTTGGCGGGGGAGGAGTTTGCGTAGGAGGCGGCGGGGTGGGCGTGGCAGCAGGAGGGGGCGGAGTGGCTGTGGCGGCAGCCGGTGGTGAGGGAGGCCGTGTGGCCGTGGCGGCAGGAGGTTCCGGGGGACGCGGAGTGGCCGTGGCCACGGCAGGTGGTGGCGCAGTTGTCGCCGCTGGCGGTGGCGGCGCGCTGGTGGGCACTGGGCCAGAGCCGCTCTTGACCTGAATGACCACCCTTTCCTCATAAGGACCGCCGGGAGCACCAACCACGAGCGCATACATCGTGGTTTCCCCGGGGCACACAGATTCAGCGCCCGAGGCACGAACCTTCTCGCCGTCAAAAAACACCGCGTACTCCTCAGCGCCCTGCACCTCCCACTCCAGGTAGGTGCACTCCCCGCGCTCGATGATGTCCTTCATGGCCTCGAACTGTATCTCCGGCGCGGCCCCAGTGACAGGCAACAGGCTGCACCCCAAAGCTCCTACCAAGGTCAAAATCGCTGTCGCCACAATCAGACTGGACGGTGTATCTCCTCTCATCTCCTTCTCCTTCTCTTTGGCAAAGCCCCGAAGGCCCTTAACCTCCGGGAGGTTCGCCAGGTGTTTAGGTCACGGAACCAAAACCCCTCCCTCCTTCACACCCACTTCGGCCTGCCGCACCATCGCAGAGCGCTCGAACTCCCCACACCCACTCGGCGCACAAGCGAGAGAAATCGCCAACAGAACTAGTGAGATGTGCCTTCTCGTGTTGCTAGCTCCTCACGATGCTCTGCCTGTTTGCCCATGCTTGCCGTTACTGCCCGACCACGATTTGCAGCGACCAATCGAACGTTCCGGAGTATTCGTCGGCCACGCCGTCCCCATCAGAATCGCCCCCATCGGTAACAGGCCGCTGTAGCCGCATCTCGGCCTCAACTCCGTGCGTCCCCGGGCTGAGAACGCCGACCGGATACAGCCACACAGTGACATAGTCCATATCTCCATCCTCGTCTATGTCCCCAGACTCCTCGGTCTCGCTCCAGTAGTCCCCCGTGTTCCGCAAGGTCTGCCCATCCAAAGCGACCATCAACTCCACGGACCCCAGGAAATCGGCAACCTGCTGGGAGGTGTCTGTGGTCCAGCCAAGTCTCAGAACGATGGGCGTATTGGCGACCACCGATTCCTCCTGCGCCATGAGGGGTATCTCCACCGGCGCGCCGGACTCAGCCATTGGCGGGGCGCTGGTAGGAGCTGGGCCAGGGCCGCTCTCTACCTGAACGACCACCCTTTCCTCGCAAGAATCGCCGGGCAGGCCAACCACGAGCGCATAGATCGTGGTTTCCCCGGGGCACACGGATTCGCTGCCCGAGGCACCAACCAGCTCGCCATCCAAGAACACCGGGTAGCCCTCAGCGCCCTTCACCTCCCACTCCAGGTAGGTGCACTCCCCCCGCTGGAGTACTTCCTCTCTGGCCCAGAACTCTATCTTCGGATCGTTCTTCGTGGTCCCGGGATCTATCTCCGGATCAGGCCCAGGGATGGGCAACAGGCTGCACCCCAAGGCTCCCACCAAGGCGACGATCACTGCGGCCATGATCAAGCTGGACGGTCTTTCTCCTTTCATCTCCCCTCCTTTGTTTGGGTCCTAGTTTTGGCTGGTTGATCAGAATGTGCCCGAATCCACCTGAGCGGGGTTCATCCTCGTTGAAGCAAAATCAGGCGTTCTCAGGCTGTGCGATGTACCGTTCTGGGGCCACCAGCACCCATGCGGCCTGCCAGAAGTGCTCTGTTTCACGGGTTACTCTGAGGCAGTGCTGGGCACAGTAGCACCATCTGCATATGCTCTTGGCTCGACCCACTAGAGGTCTGTGACAGACGCAGCACACAACCTCACTCTTGGCACGTTGCCTCCCTTCGGCTTATCTCCTCTAGATTTCTTGAGCGCGCGATCATAGCCAAGATCAGTCATCCCTTCAACGCGTCCGGGTGCTTGCGCCAAGAGATCTTTGCCAGGTTCCGATAGAGATAGTGCCCGAGTCTGCTGCTCCTCTGGTACAAGGATGGTGGGAAGACCTCATCCAGGAAGAGGAGCAACCACGGCAGACTTGGCCTACGACGAAGCTTGCGCCTTGGGCAGGATCCGAGCAGGACATCACCAGGTGACCACCTGTCAACAGACTGGCGGCATCAGCGAGACGGCCCGCCGCCGGGAGGCGATCCGCACCGCCCCCGCGAGATCAACCGCGGAGTGGGCACCAACAGACCCCCTCCGAGAAGCTGAAAGGCAGCGACTACGCCCTCAGGAAAGACAGATCCAACTATGATATGGGAGTCCCGCCCCGCCTACGGACTAGGGCAAAGGAGCAGCGAAGCCCCGCACATTCATCTCCACCTTGGGCAAGTAACGGAACGCAGGCCGGGGGATGGTGCATTCCGCCGCCCGCAGAGTGCAAGACACCGTGCTGTTGAACCCCGCCCACTCTTCCCGGGTCATGGAGATGGTGTTATCGCACCAGTGCCTGCACAGGGCGGGCTCCCAGTATCCAAACATCCAGCTCCAATACCTGAAGAGACAGCCATATCGAAGTGACGGTGAGAGGTCCGACGAGAGAGGCACCACAATGCTGTCCGTGGAGGGGATGTTATAAGGTGGCCAATCGTAGTAGTGGGGCCAGCCTGAGAGGTCTCTGAAGGTATGGGTGCCTCGCCTCAGGGGCATGCTAATGTCGTCACTCCAGTACCGCTTCTCAATACTGTTGGCGAATATGGAGTACCACATGTCGGCTGTGCTATCGGCGGGAAAATCAAGCGTCTTGAACGTGACCACAGCAAAGAGTTGGCAACCGGGCAGATCATAATCGTTGTCGGGCGACCGGGCGCTCATCCTAGACTGGGCTGGCCCGGCGATGGCGGCAACTTGCCAAAGAACATGCTGACCACAGGAGTAGGGGAGCCGGACGCTGGTGGTTCGGGCGCTGGGGCTGACGAGGGGAGGCTCAGCCAGCCAGCCGAGATTGTAGGGCGCTCCGTTGAGGAGAATCTGGAACCCGTCGATCTTGGTGGGATCACCGTCCCACTTCCAGCTAAGCTGGCGCTCAAGGGGATCAGCGTCTTCCCATGCAGAGCGAGTCTGGTCTTCGCGGACGTTGTACGGAACCGGCAGTGAGGGATCTTCGTAGGCGTAGGCTTCCCGTGTTCCGGTGGCGTCCAGCGCTCCCAGCGTCTTTATGACGATGCCGATCTCAACGGCCCCACCCCGCAAGGATCGCCTGTTCCCATCCCAGGTGTTGGCGGCGTAGTTCCCGCTTGGGGAACCGAGGAAGTCTAGCTGTGCGCCCGACCAGCCCAGGCAGTTTCCAGTGATCTCCAGTGCCTTGTCCTCCGGGATGGGCACGACGAGTCCGTGGCTCCCGCCTGCCCAGGCTGCGATGTCCGCTTGCTGCGATTGAACCTGGATGAAGGCCGAGTCATCCTCAGGGATCCGCACCTCGGCAGCGCCTTCAAAGGAGAGATAGCAGTAAACCTTGTCGTATGCGGCCGTCAGGGTCATGTCGAGGGCCTCGACTTGGAGGTGGGTAGCGAGCGCGGCAGGGCACGCAGGATCAACGTACAGCCAGACGAAGTTACTGGGCTGGCGGCCCAGCCTGTTCACCGCCTCCACCCAGAAGGTGAGGTAACCCGGCTGGGGTGCCGCAAACTCAACCCACGCCGCGCCGCTGGCAGCCGGTTCGAGCTTGGCGATGACCCGCCCTGGCGAGCCCAGCCCCGCCATCCTCACCTCATAGGACTCTTCGTTGGTGGCCTTGTCGTTCCACAGCAGGCGCACGGTGCAGTCCTGCACCTGAGCTTCCAGATCCGTGGGGGCCGCGGGTGGGGAAACCGCGATGAATCCCAGGGGCAGGTTCGGCGGCAAAGGTGCAGGCTCGATGATCTTCAGGGAAGGGGCATCTGGAACGAGCAACGGCGTGCTCCCAGCAACAGAGGGTGGCACTGTCGGGCCGATCGATGACGGCGGCCTTTCTTCGGGCGGAGCTGGCACGAAGACTACCGCGTCTGGAGAAGGCTCCTGGCCGCCCAAGTGGGGATTCAGCTCCTGCAAGGTACCCACGTCGCTGCCGTACGCCTCAGCGATGTCATCCAGCGTGTCGCCCGATTGCGCGCGAACCACCAGCTGCACCCCTTGAGGGTCTGGCTGCGACCCGCCGGTGAGGGCGACGGGCGGGCTCTGCCCGATGATGCCGGCGGTATTCACAGCGCGCACGAAGAGCATATGAGGACCCTGCAAGGCTGGGAAACCGAAGTGCGCATAGAAAGGTGAGACACCCTCGGCCAGATCGCTCTCCTGGATTTCCATCGCGTCACCGTCCACCCACAATTCCATGCGCGAGATAGGGGTGCGGCCGAAGCCGGTGGCGGACACGAAGACATGTTTGCCGAGCGGCACCGACTCCCCCGACGCGGGCTCGGTGACTAGCACGGTTGGCGGGGCAAACTGACTGCGCGCCTGCTCCTCTTGACGCACGAGCCAAAACACCAAGGAGCAGAGCCCAAGCAGTACCAACACAGCCAGCGAAGTAACAGCAACAGCTATCCACTGCATCTTAGCGCGCATGTCCTTCAGTCTTACCCTCCGTTGTGCAGGATATGCATGGACCTTACCGCTTGTAGCATTCTCCAGGAAGGACCCCGGGGTTGTTCTACCACCCTTGCTCAGAGTGGGAATTGTTGCCAGGATTGGGATCGTTGAACGGGACCTGTATGCTACACGAGAAGCTGACCTGGTATGAGCCGGGACTGACTATGACGCCCGTATTGAACACCTGCGTCCGACCTGGGTTGAGGGTGCCGATAAAGATGGGCGTGGGTCCCATTTGCCCCGGGTGATGGACATTCTCAATAGTGTCGTATTCGTCCCATTGGCACGACAATTGAACTGTGACATCGGTGACGGTGCCTGGCCCGTGGTTCGTGATGTCCCCAAGCACCTGGTGCGAGGGCGGCTCCGCCCGCAGGTCGGTTATCGCCAGGTCCGCCCTGAGTGGCAGAGTGGCGGTGGGCTGCGGCTGGGATACCGTTACGGTCACGGAGTCAGTATCCTCACCTCCGGCCGACCTGGCCACCAGTGTGTATGTGGTCGTGCGATCAGGGCACTTGTCTCTGGCATCGTACTGGCCCGCGCCTTCTCCGTCCAACCACACTCCGATCACGTCGCCCTCCACGGCCCAACTCAGGGTGGTACATTGTCCAACCACGATGGAGGGTGGATTGGCCTGGAAAGAGACGATACTCGGCGCCGGCGGTGGCGTTGTAGGGGTAGGTGTAGGTGGCACTCGCGTCGCAGTAGGCGGTACTCGTGTCGCCGTGGGTGCAGGCGGGCGTGTGGGCGTCGGGGTGGGTGGCACCCGTGTCGCCGAAGCTGAAGGCGGGCGTGTGGGCGTCGAGGTCGGCGCCGCATGGGTAGCCGGAGCAGTGGGCGCTGCATACACAGGCGACGATGTGGGCGTTGGCGAAGCCAACGATAGCTGGCCCACCGTCACCGTCGATGTGGCATAGGGGCCAACATTTCCCTGGGAGTCAGTGGCCCTGGCGTGGATATTGTAGGTGCCAGGTTCGGTGGGGTTCCATGCCGCGGTGGCCTCGCAGAGGCGGAAGCCCTCGGCAGTGATGGTGACCAGGGGGTCATCGTCAACGAAGAATTCAAAGCTGGACACACCGTCGACATCGGAGGCGTGGGCCTGAATCGTGACCGGCCCCACGGGAAGCGTGGCCCCGTCGAGAGGGCGATCCAGCCAGGTCGTAGGGCCTTGCGTGGATGCGCCACAGGCAGCCAGCAAGGAAGCCACCGCAAACACCACGACACAGCGGACGATGATCCGTGTCATCACCCACTTCCTCCATTTGGAGTGAGAATCACCAATTGGTCCTCCTCTGCCAACCGTAGCGCATCCTTGCGGCGCTCTTGCCGTGCTCGAACCTCATTCCAGCTTTGCATGTTGCACCTCCTGCTCCTGC
>DAOUEW010000252.1:0-2673 GCA_034430275.1 Anaerolineae bacterium
TTGCAGGGTCCGCTGGACCTCCCGCGCCACCTGGTAGTGCTCCTCACCCACGATATTGGGGTCGAGGATACGTGACGTGGAAGCCAGGGGATCTACGGCCGGGTACAGCCCCTGCTCGGCGATGGAGCGCTCGAGAGCGATGGTCGCGTCCAGGTGAGCAAAGGTCGCCACTGGAGCGGGGTCAGAGTAGTCGTCAGCCGGGACGAATACTGCCTGTAGTGAGGTGATGGAGCCCCGCTTGGTGGAGGTGATCCGTTCCTGCAATTCACCCATCTCTGTGCCCAGCGTCGGCTGGTAGCCAACAGCACTCGGCATGCGTCCCATCAGCGCCGAGACCTCCGACCCGGACATCACAAAGCGGAAGATGTTGTCGATGAACAGCAGGACATCCTTGCCCTCATCGCGGAAGTGCTCACAGATGGTCAACCCCGTGAGGCCCACGCGCAGTCGGACGCCAGGCGGCTCGTTCATCTGACCGAAGATGAGGGCCACCTTGTCCAGCACGCCGGATTCCTGTAGCTCGTACCAGAGGTCGTTTCCTTCGCGGGACCGTTCGCCGATGCCGCAGAAGACGGAAACCCCACCATGCTCCATAGCGATGGTGTGGATCAGTTCCATGATGACGACCGTCTTGCCGACGCCGGCTCCGCCGAAGACGCCGGTCTTGCCGCCCTTGGTGAAGGGCGCCACGAGGTCTATGACCTTGAGCCCTGTCTCGAAGACCTCTGCACTGGTGCTTTGCTCCTCGAAAGTGGGCGGCAGTTGGTGAATGGGCTCCCGATCCTCGGTTCCAACCGGGCCTCGTCTGTCGATCGGTTCGCCCAGCACGTTGAGCAGACGCCCCAACGTGGCCTCTCCTACGGGCACCATGATGGGGGCTCCGGTAGCCACGGCTTCCATGCCCCGTCGCAGGCCGTCGGTCGAGTCCATGGCTAGGCAGCGCACCCAGTCATCCCCCAGGTGCTGTTGCACCTCCAGCACCAGCTTTCCATCTCCATCGCGGGGGATTTCCACCGCATCGTAGATCTCGGGAAGGTGCTCTGTAGGAAACTGGATATCCACTACGGGACCAATAACCTGCACTACCTTACCGCGCGCTGTGTCTGCCATGGGTATCTTGTCCTCCCAGTAATTGGCTCTTCTCGACTCGACGGCCTTGCCCTCTCCCCTGCTCGCTACCGAGCCGCCGCACGCGCCTTGGTCAAGGCCTCGGCGCCTCCGGCGATGTCCAGCAACTCCGTGGTGATGGCTTCCTGCCGGGCCCGGTTGTAGCTCAGGGTCAGGTCCTCGACCAACGCTTGGGCGTTTTCTGTAGCGGCACGCATAGCCACCATGCGGGCCGAGTGTTCGCTGGCTTGGGCATCCAGAATGGCCTGGTAGATCTGTAGAACGGTGAAGCCCTCCAACACCTCGCCCAGGACCGTCTGAGGGTCCGGCTCGATGGTATAGGAAACGCTGCCTATCCCTTCCATCTTCGCTGGTTCGATGGGCAACAGTTGTCTTGTCGTGGGCCGCTGCACCATGGTGTTGATGAACTGCGCATAGATCACACAGACCTGGTCGAAAGTACCGTTCAGGAAATCCTCGATGATCAGATGCGCTATGGGGGTGATGTCAGTCAAGGCCGGCTGATCAGAAAGCCCAGAGAAATCCGCAACGACGTCCCCCCCGTAGCGATGCATGAAATCGAGGCCCTTGTGGCCAATGGTGATGATCTGCTCCGGATTCTGCGTGCGGTGCATGAAGCTCACCGCTTCGCGTATGAGATTCGTGGGCAGCCCCCCGCACAGGCCCCGGTCTGGCGTGATGAGCACCAGTCCCGTGTTTCTCACAGGGCGTTTCTCCAACAGGGGGTGCAGCACTTTTCCGGCCGCAGGCTGGCTGGCGAGATAGGTGAGAATGTCCCATGCCCTTTCGGCGTAGGGACGAGAAGCCAGCGCCCGGTCCTGAGCGCGCCGCATCTTGGAGGCCGATACCGCCTCCATGGCCCGCGTGACCTGACCGATGTTCGTTACACTACGAATCCGTCTGCGTATCTCACGTGCTGTCGCCAACTCGTGCCTCGCTATCCCCCCAGGCTGAGCGAGCTTCTCCCCTTAGTTCTCGGAGATGCCCCAGCATGAAGCTAGTAGTCTGCGGACTGCTGGTGCTCCGCGATGACGTCGCGGAGCTTGCTCTCCGTCTCCTCGTCCAGCACCTCCGTCTCCATGATACGACTTCCGATGTCCGGGTGTACAGTGTCCATGAAGCTCAGCAGCCCATCCGCCCAGTCTCGCATCTTCTCGAGGGGTATCTCGTCGGCGAAGTTGTGGGTAACGGCGTAGATGAGTATCACCTGGTGATCCAATGGTACTGGTTCATATTGCGGCTGCTTCAGTATCTCCGTGAGCCTCTGTCCACGCTCCAACTGGTTCCTCGTGGCCTGGTCCAGGTCGGATCCGAACTGTGCGAAGGCGGCGAGTTCTCGGAACTGGGCAAGCTCCAGCCTCAGCCTGCCGGCCACTGCCCTCATGGCCTTGGTCTGCGCCTTGCCCCCCACCCGCGACACGGAAATGCCCACGTTGATCGCCGGGCGAATACCAGCGTAGAAGAGGTCGCTCTCCAGGTACAACTGTCCATCTGTGATAGAGATGACATTGGTGGGGACGTAGGTGGTGATATCGCCCAGTTGCG
>DAOUEW010000253.1:0-12523 GCA_034430275.1 Anaerolineae bacterium
CGTGCTCATTGTGCTCCCGAGGTCCAGATCAAGGCGGCGGGGGGAGTGCGCACCCTCGACGATGTGCTTCGGGTTCGGGCGCTGGGTGCGACTCGCATCGGCGCGACCGCTACCGAGACAATCATGGAAGATGCGAAGACGCGAGGTTACATCTAATGCTCTACGGCTACTTCGACGACGAGCGCCGCGAGTATGTGATCACGCAGCCGGACACGCCCCTGCCGTGGATCAACTATCTGGGGTGCGAAGCGTACTTCGGCCTCATCTCCAACACGGCCGGCGGCTACTCGTTCTACCACGATGCCCGCCTGAGGCGCATCACGCGCTACCGCTACAACAACGTGCCCCTGGACTACGGCGGACGCTACATATACGTAAGGGACAATGACACAGCGGAGTTCTGGTCTCCTTCCTGGCAACCCACCAGGCGTCGAGTGGAGGACTACGCCTGCCACCATGGGTTGGGTTACACCACCATTCACTCCACCTGCGAAGGGATCGAAGCCCGGACTCGCTACTTCGTTCCCTTGGGAGAGAACTTGGAGATCTGGCAGCTTAGCCTGACCAATCGACGCCAGGGGAAGGCAAACCTGTCCATCTTCTCCGCTATCGAGTTCTGTCTGTGGGATGCAGAGGACGACGCAGCCAACTTCCAGCGCAACCTCAACACCGGCGAGGTGGAGGTGGAAGATGGTGTGATCTACCACAAGACCGGATACCGCGAGCGCCGAGATCACTTCGCCTTCTTTGCCTGCTCGGAGGAGCTGGCTGGATTCGACACACAGCGTGACGTGTTCCTGGGGCCGTACCGGGGTTGGGACTGTCCGGCTGCGGTCGAGCGCGGTTCTTCCTTCGACTCCGTGGCGGTGGGCTGGGCGCCGATGGGCTCTCATCACGTCGAAATCGCGCTCCAGCCTGGGGAGACGCGCGAGATCGTCTTCGTGCTGGGCTATCACGAGAACCCTCGGGATCAGAAGTTCGATCCACCGGGCTCGCAGAGGATCAACAAGCAGACGGTCCACCCCATCATCGCCAGGTATCTGGACCTGGCCAAGGTCGAGGCAGCCTTTGACGCGCTGCACGAATTCTGGAGCGGCCTTCTGAGCAGGCTTCAGGTCGAGGTTCAGGACGTTCACACCAGTCGTATGGTGAACATCTGGAACCCGTATCAGTGCGTGGTTGCTTTCAACCTGTCCCGGTCAGCCTCCTCGTTCGAATCGGGCATCGGCAGGGGCATAGGGTTCCGTGATTCCAACCAGGACTTGCTGGGCTCCGTGCACATGCTCCCAGAACGCGGGCGCAAGCGTGTCCTCGATCTTGCGGCCACCCAGTTGTCCAACGGTGGGGCGTATCACCAGTTCCAGCCGCTCACCAAGCGCGGCAACGACAAGATAGGAACGGGCTTCAACGACGACCCGCTGTGGTTGATCCTGAGTACGGCCGCCTATCTGAAGGAGACCGGCGATTGGGGCCTTCTGGACGAGCCAGTGGTGTACGAGAATGCCCCGGGCACAGAGAAGCCGCTGTACGACCACCTCCACCGGAGCCTTCTGTACACGCTGGATCGGCTTGGGCCGCATGGCCTGCCACTCATCGGGCGTGCAGACTGGAACGACTGTTTGAACCTCAACACCTTCTCTGAAACGCCGGACGAATCGTTCCAGAGCGCCAGCATCAAAGATGGCCAGGTGGCAGAGTCCGTGTTCATCGCTGGACTGTTCGTGTTGGCTGCGAACGAGTTGGCGGCCATTGCACGGTGGCGGGGCTTGAAGGAGGATGTGCAGGAATCCCTGGGGGCGGCGGAGAGGATGGAGGCGGCGGTGCACGAGCATGGCTGGGATGGTGAGTGGTTCCTGCGCGCCTACGACGACTCTGGTGGCAAGGTAGGCTCCCACGAGAACACGGAGGGACGAATCTACATCGAAGCCCAGGGGGTATCTGTCCTGGCTGGCCTGGGCTTTGCCGATGGACGCGCCAAGAAGGCGTTGGCCTCGGTGGGGGAGTTGCTGGCGACCCCGCATGGTATCATGCTCCACCACCCTCCCTACACACGCTACCACCTGAACTTGGGCGAGATCTCCTCCTATCCGCCCGGCTACAAGGAGAACGCCGGCATTTTCTGCCACACCAACCCCTGGATCATGATCGCCGAGGCCATGCTGGGCCATGGCGATCGGGCGTACGACTACTACAGCCGCATCAACCCCTCCGCGCGAGAGGTGATTAGCGACGTGCATCGTTGCGAACCGTACGTGTACGCGCAGATGATCGCAGGGATCGATGCACCCAGCCCCGGAGAGGCCAAGAACTCCTGGCTGACGGGGGCCGCTGCCTGGAACTACGTGGCCATCACGCAGTGGATTCTGGGTATCCGTCCGACCCACGCAGGCTTGCGGATCACACCGGTCCTCCCCAGTGTCTGGTCGGGGTTCAAGGCCAGGCGCGTCTTTCGTGGCGTGACCTACCACATCTCAGTGGAGCGGACTGGCAAGGGGAATCTGGTCTCTCTGAAGGTAAATGGCCAGCCCATCGAGGGGGACGTTGTTCCGTTGCCAGACACCGGCCAGCGTGAGGTGGTGGTCGAAGTCATACTCCGGTGATGCCCGGCGGGACAGTCGTTGAGTGGTCGCACAAAGCGCGACCGCCAACTGGTTTGCGCCGTATAGTGACCTGACGTGTGCGCGTCCCGCTCGTGTTGTCCCGTAGGCCTCGCTGCTGCCGGAAACGGGTGTGCATGACAACAATGTAGCACGTGGTGAGAGGTTCATGTTCAGTACTGCTTCGTTTCCATCTGACTTCGTGTGGGGCGCCGCCACTGCCGCGTATCAGATCGAGGGCGCGTGGAACGAGGACGGCAAGGGCGAGAGCATCTGGGATCGTTTCTCCCATACGCCTGGGAGGATAGCCAACGACGACACCGGCGATGTGGCCTGCGATCACTACCACCGGTGGCGGGAGGACGTTGGCTTGATGGTTGAACTCGGCCTGAAGGCCTACCGCTTCTCGGTCTCCTGGCCGCGCGTGCTGCCCGAGGGTCGAGGCCGGGCCAGCCCGGCAGGGCTCGACTTCTACAGCCGGCTGGTGGACGCACTGCTCGAGGCTTCCATCGAGCCCTTTGCCACGCTTTACCACTGGGACCTGCCCCAGGCCCTTCAGGATGAAGGTGGCTGGCCTGCTCGCGCCACCGCCGAGGCGTTTGTGGAGTATGCAGACCTAGTCACTCGGCGGCTGGGGGACCGGGTCAGATACTGGATCACCCTCAACGAGCCTTTCGTCAGCGCTTTCGAAGGGTATCTCGAGGGACGCCATGCGCCGGGCATCACCGACTTCGGGGAGGCGCTAGCCTCTGCACACCACTTGCTGCTGGGCCATGGCTGGTCCGCACCTGTTGTGCATTCCAATGTGCCGGGGGCGCAGGTGGGCATCGCGCTCAACCTGAGTGGCCAGATCCCTGCATCGACCAGTGTCACTGATCGAGCCGCAGCCTGGCAGCGGGATGGAGTTGTCAACCGGTGGTTTCTCGATCCCATCTCGGCAAGGGGGTATCCGGCGGACATCGTGAACCACTACGGCCACCCCATGGGTTTCATGCAACCGGGTGACATGGAGGCCATAGCCGCTGCTCTCGACTTTCTGGGGGTGAACTACTACTCCCGCACCATCGTGCGCAGCACCGAGACCGCCGAGGTTGGCAATGCCCGTCAAACAGCTCTGGCCAACCCTGAACGTACCGACATGGGGTGGGAGGTCTATCCGGAAGGGTTGTACGAAATACTGGGCCGGCTGCACTTCGACTACCGCTTCCCGGCGCTCTACGTCACGGAGAACGGCGCTGCCTACTCTGATGGGATCAGTCCCGATGGCTCGGTCCAAGACCCACGACGGGTGGCGTATCTCAAGGGGCACTTTGGCGCCGCAGCGAGAGCCATTGCTGCTGGGGTGCCGCTGAGGGGCTACTTCGTGTGGTCGTTGTTGGACAACTTCGAGTGGGGGCATGGGTACTCGAAGCGCTTCGGCCTTGTCTACGTGGACTATCCGACACAGAGACGAGTATTGAAGAGCAGCGGGCACTGGTACGGGCGAGTGATAGCGGCCAATGCTGTGGTGGATTGAAACGCGCTCGGGATGCTTCAGAGATCTCGAACAGGGGGCGGCCCTTGCGATACGGGTACTTTGACGACCAGAGCCGAGAATACGTGATCACCAACCCCCAGACGCCGGTCAAGTGGATCAACTACGTCGGCTCTTTGCAGTTCGGAGGCATCGTGGACCACACGGGAGGATCCCTGATCTGCAAGGGCGATCCGGCTCTCGATCGGATCACCAAGTACATACCTCAGCTACCAGATGGGGATTTCAAGGGCGAGACGCTCTACCTGCGCCTCAAAGAGAACGGAGACTACAGGGTCTTCTCACCCTACTATGTGCCCACGCTGGACCCCTACGATCTGTACGAGTGTCACATCGGGCTGGGGTATACCCGCATTGTCTCCCAGTTCTACGGTGTGAGAACCGAGGCCACGATCTTCGTGCCCTCGGGCGAGCATCGGCTGATCAGGGATCTGCGGATCACCAACGCCTCCGCGCAGCCCCTGGAGATCGACGCCATCCCTGTGGTCGAGTACACCCACCCTGATGCCCTCAGTCAGTTCAACAATGCGGACTGGGTGCCCCAGACCATGCAGAGCAGGGCCTATCGTGATCAGAGCGGCCTGGTCATCCTGGCGCAGTATCCGTTCATGCGTAGGGAAACCCAGGTCAATCTCTTCACCTCCAACCTGCCGGCGTCCTCCTTCGAGACGGATCGCCGGCGATTCCTGGGGCTGAGCGCGTGTGGGACCTGGGCCAACCCGCTCAGCTTACACGACGAGGAACTGAGCGACTACGAGGCCCAACGGGGGGACAACATCGCTGCTTTGCTTCACCACCTGGGGGTTGTCGAACCGGGCGGGAGCGCCAGACTGATCACGCAACTGGGCCAAAGCGAGAGTGTCGAGGCCTCTCTGCCTTCCGTCAGGCGCTTCAGGGACCCAAATGAGGTGGAGAGGTCGTTTAGGGAGTTGGCCGTCTTCTGGGATGCTTATCTGGCTCGGCTTCAGGTGGAGACCCCCGATGCCCCTACGAACTGCCTGCTCAATGTGCACAACCCTCGACAGTGCCACACGACTTTCAACTGGTCCAGGTATCTCTCGCTGTACCAAGTTGGCTTGGGCGCGAGGGGCATCGGCTTCAGAGACAGCTCCCAGGACGTGATGGGCGTCCTGCCCGCTATGCCGGAAGAGGGCAGACAGTTGATCGAGAAGCTGCTCCAGGTACAGACGCGAGATGGCTCCGCCAAGCATCAGTTCAACCCCCTGACCATGGTCGCCAACGAGGGTGACTCCAGAGAGGTAGTGGATGCCCCGACGTACTACAGCGACGACCATCTGTGGATCGTGCTGGCCGTCACCGCCTATCTCAAGGAGACCGGTGACCTGGCTTTCCTGGACCAGGTAGTCGCTTTCTACGAAAAGGACGGTGATGAGCATCCCCTCGAATCAGGCACGGTCCACGAGCATCTACGGCGAGCGATCAAGTCTACGCAGCACGACGTGGGTGCACATGGGCTCCCGTTGCTGGGATTCGCCGACTGGAACGATACCGTCAATCTCCGAGAGGGGGCAGAATCGTTGTTCACGGCGAACCTGTACGGCAAAGCCTTGCTGGAGATGATCGAACTCGCCCGCTTCCTCGGCGACGGGGAGGCGGTAGCCCAATACGTCGCCCAGTGCGAGGAGACGAAGCGTAGGGTGAATGCGAACGCCTGGGACGGTGAGTGGTACGTACGATACTTGGACGCGGACGGCAGCCCCATCGGCTCTCACTCGAACGCTCAGGGCCAGATCTACGCCAACGGTCAATCGTGGCCAGTGATCTCCGGCTTTGCTTCCCCCGAGAGGGCACAGCGTGCTCTGGATGCTGTATACCGGCGTCTCAACACGTGGAGCGGCATCAAGCTCAGTACTCCAGGGTATGATGGCTACGACCCGGCGAAAGGAGGGATCACCACCTACCCGCCGGGGGCGAAGGAGAATAGTGGCATCTTCCTGCACGCCAACGCGTGGGCGATCATCGCGGAGACGATGGTCGGGAATGGCGACCGCGCCTTCGAGTACTACCGTCAGATCAACCCGGTAACCAAAAACGAGATCATTGAGCAGTTTGAATGTGAGCCCTACGTCTATCCCGGGAACATCCTGGGCGACGAACACCCTCAGTTCGGATTGGCGCGCAATAGCTGGCTCACGGGCACGGCTTCCTGGGCCTATCAGGCGGCCACGCAGTACATCCTGGGCGTGAGGCCCACCTATGAGGGACTGCTGGTAGATCCTTGTATCCCCAGGGAATGGGATGGGTTCAAGGTGACGAGGGAGTTCAGGAAGACGGTCTACCAGATCGAGGTCAAGAACCCCGATCACGTCTGCAAGGGCGTGAGATCAGTCGTGGTGGATGGCACGGAGATCGAGGGCACCATCGTGCCCATTCTTGGAGACGGCAAACCCCACGAGGTTCAGGTCCTCCTGTAGCGACGCCGACTGTACATCGGTCGGTCAACCCCTTTCTCAGCACAACATCGTCGGGCACTTGTTCGCTGGGGGCTCTGCCACCACGGGAGAGACCTTCAGGTGTACGCGAGGAACTGGTGCAGCCGTCTCGAGATGAGTGCACTGTCCAAGGGACTGTCTCTCCGGCTAAGTTCCGTGCTCGCGCCCTGAGACAGACCGACACCTCGCGTTGGGCATCGTGGCGCAAGCCCGGGCGGCCAGTTTCGCGAGATCGACACAAGCCCTTAACCGCTTCTTCACAGTGTCACTCCACAGTGTGTCCGGCAAGAGCGGTGTGGCCTACGAGCAGTAGACCGGTGTCAAGGGGTGAGCAACCTGGCAAGTAGAGTGAGCAAGGGTGGTGTCGTCATAGGGAGGATGGTGGAAGGTCTTGGAGGAGCAATCGAGGGCGGCGAGACCCCGCCGCAAGCCGACTGAAACTCGCGCAGACACAGTCACATATTGGGCGCCAATCCTCTGCGCACGGAACACACGAGGCGCCCACATTGTCTCCGTGGGCAAAGGCGGGCGAGGGGTGTTCCTGGCGTGAGGGCTGGTCCTCTGGGCCGCGTGCTCGGGTGCAGACTTGAAAGCAAGGGACGATTCGTGGTATATTCTTGCTGCGAGTCCTGGTATACCGCATTATAGCAGAGCTGCCACTGCGGCTGCAACGCTGCGTGGTACCAAGGGCAGCAAGTGTCACGCAGGCTCGAGTGGCTGATGCTCCTCGACCCTTCCCAGGGGTGCCAGGGAGGGCAGAAATGCGATCTGTCGCCTGAGCTGCTCTGATCTTGGCTTATAGGCGTGTCCTGGATGGTTCGAGTGGCAGTCGCAGGATCGAGAGTTCGTTCACATGGGCAGAGGGGCGTTTGGCACATCGGCCTGGTGCCCCGCAATCCAGTGATAGCGGCGGCATCCCTCGGCCGAGCACAGCCGGCCAAGTCAATGTCGAGCGAAGCGCATCAGGCCCAAGCCGCTTCCTGAGCTGTACCCGAGAGGGGAGATTCCCGTGGCTTCCGTTTGTCCGATGTCAATCGTCACCAATCCGGACTCTACGATGGCCGTGCACTCACAAACGGCTGCATAGACACTTGTTGTCGATGCCCCGGTGGGAGATCGGGTGGCCGTGATCGGACGCAAGACACATCGTGGTCATTACGTGCTGGAGGGCGTCGAGGTGTTGGGGCCGCGTCGTTTCGGCTTTGACCTTGACTACGTACGCATTGAAGAGAGGGTCAAGGAATCTGGTATTTGAGAGCTGTACACATAGGTACGGGCACGGAGGGTAGATATGGCCAACGACCTCGATCTGGAGCAACTCTTGATCGACGTATTCGCGCCCCAATCTGGGGAGCAGGTCTTGGTGATGACAGACTTACCGCACGGAGAGTTGGCCGATAGCGAGGAGTGGGCAGAGCGGCGTGAGATGGCCTTCGAATGGCACGAGGCCTTCCGTGCTCTTGGCAAAAAGATAGGGTTCTCAGTGTTTCCTCTCTTGAGCTATCCGGCCAGTGGAGCTCACAATGGTCCGCTGCCTAAGAATGGCGAGATGGATGGCGAGGCGGTGCAGTTGGAGCAGGTCCTGGCCGATACCAATATCGTTGTCGCTATGACACAGTATTCACCGACGGCGCCTCTGATCCAGATCTGTGAGAAGGTACCTACTCTTCGCGGTGCGAGCATGCCGGGCGTTACGCGAGGCATGGAGCGAACGGCTCTGGCGGCCGATTACTCCAAGGTGGCAGAGAGGTGCGCCATTCTGGCTGCGAAGCTCGACCCGGCGGTGGGTGCCCGCGTGGAGTTCTCGACGGGCCATCGGCTGTTCTTCGATCTGCGAGATCGGGAGCCTGACGCCGATGATGGGCAGGCTCACCCTGGCCGGGAGGGCATACGCATCATCAATCTGCCCAGCGGGGAGACCTGCATCGTCCCGTACGAGGGGGAAGTGGAAGGTCGGCCCAGCCGGACCGAAGGCAGCATCCCTGCTATGTACGATGACGAGTTGGTCGTGTTCGACGTGCGCGAGAACCGCATCGTAGATGTGATGGGAGAAGGACCAGAGGCTGCTAGCATGAGGGACTACTTGGCAGTAGATGACACGCGCCGCAACATCGCCGAGCTGGGGCTGGGCTGCAACGACAAAGCGGTCATCTGCGGCAACGTCCTGGAGGACGAGAAGGTGATGGGGATGCACTGGGCCTACGGGCGCAGCGACCATCTGGGAGGCACGGTAGGCGTGGACAGTTTCAGCGATCCAAGCCACGTGGTGCATCAGGATACCGTGTATGCGAAGGGAGGCCCCATCGAGATCTCCAGCTTGGTCCTGGAGTACGAAGATGGAACGACCCAAGAGATAATCAGAGATAGCGCCTACACGGTATTCTAAGGGCCGAGATGGAAGGAGTGGCGCTTGCAAGCCGTGGCGTCCGGCGTAAGCCAGCACGATGCGTTCGTCCGACGATTTGTCGAGAATGGCAGACATAGCTTGAGGGGGTTGAATGAGCGACACAGTCTTAACCAATCAGCAGGCATGCGAGGATTTCGTACGTGGTCTGTGCTTCCAGGCTACCGGTGGCGGTGGAGATCCGAGGCTTGGGCTGAAGATACTTCTGGAGCGCTTGGAGGCGGGTGAGCCCGTCGGCTGGGTGGACCAAGCCACGCTCTCGGATGATGCGTGGACGGTCATGACCTGTGGCATCGGAGGAAGACTCGATCAGGGTGGGTCCCCGGAGGAGTTGATCGCGTTGGGATGCTTGGAAGACAAGTACGGTGAGCTGGAGGCAACTGTGGCCGCCGTGCGGGCTGTGCAGGAGTCTGAGGGTGTGAACGTGGGCGCCATCATCGCGGGAGAGACCGGGGCCTTCGCTGTGAGCGTGGCCATCGCAGTGGGCCTGGAGCTCGGGGTTCCTGTGGTGGACGGCGACTACGCTGGGGGGCGCGCGGTTCCCGAGGTAGACCAGGGGATACCGGAGTTCCGTGGAGTGCCGTTCTGCCCGATGGCCTTGGTGACGCGATGGGGTGACGTGATAATTGTCAAAGAGACGGTCAGCCTGGCTATGGCCGACCGTATCAGCCGCATGATGACCCTTGCCTCCTACGGCGCAGTAGGAGCGTGTTGGGACCTTCTGCCGATGAAGCAGGCCAAGGGATTGTTGGCCACGGGCACGCTGAGCAAGGCCCTTCGCCTGGGAGCGGTGATTCGAGAGGCTCGCGAGAAGGGTGCTGATCCGGTGGCGGAAGCCGTGAGAGCGGTCGAGGGCTGGCTGCTCTTCGAAGGCGAGATCACCGCCACGGAGGTAGCGGACGAGCAGTCGTATGCTTTCGGCATCGGCACACACGAACTGCGAGGCCTGGGAAGCTTCGCGGGTCGCCGCTTCAGGATCTGGTACAAGAACGAGTACCACGTGAGTTGGCTGGACGACAAGCCTTTCGTCACCAGTCCCGACTCGATGGTCATGGTGGACTTGAAGACGGGCGAACCCGCCCTCAGCTTCGACTTCTCTGTGGGCGACCAGGTCGCGGTCGTGGGACGCAGAGCCTGGGAAGGGTTTCGTACGCCAGAGGGGCTTGAGGTGTTCGGCCCACGACACTTCGGCTTTGATCTCGACTACGTCCCCATCGAGAATAAGGTCAGGGAGTTCGGCCTTTGAGGCGTCTGGCGCAGCCAGTTGCACCGTCGAAGCGCGGATGTGGTGCGGTGATCTGTCTGATAGGAGTGAGGTCGATGGTGCTGAACGGGGTGAGCATCGGTCAGCAGAGCGTTTTGATGAGGTAGTGGAGTGGTGCGGGCTGCTTCCGCTTTCTGAAGTGCCCAGAACTCGATAGTGCAACCTGAGGAGGGCGAAATGGCAAGAGTGCAATTGAAGACGTGGCAGGACTGCGAGGACTTCATAAGAGGCTGTGTGTTCATGGGGACAGGCGGCGGCGGTGACCCCGAAGAGGGTGAGAGAATGCTCAGATCGGCCTTGGAAGAAGGGCTGACCCCTGGATGGGTCGATGCGGACGACATACCGGATGACGTTTGGACAGCGACGCCCTACGGGATGGGATCTATCGCCCCGGTCACACAGGAGACTATGGACAAGATCGAGCAGATGGGTCTAGAGGACAAGCTAGGCGACACCTCGATGGCAGAGGCCATCAAGGAGCTGGGCAACTACATGGGGCATCCTATTGGGTGTCTGGTGTGTTGTGAGTTGGGAGGAGGGAACTCAGCAGCACCACTGGCGACGGGAGCACGAATGGGAATCCCGGTGGTTGACGGAGACTACGCGGGCCGGGCGGTCCCGGAAGAGCTGCAAGCCACGACTTTCATTCATGGAAAGAACAGCTGGCCGGTGGCCAATGTTGACCGGTGGGGCAACGTCGCGGTCATCAAGTACACGGTGGATTCCTATATGTTGGAGCGACTGGGCAAGATGCTGGCAGTGGCCGCCTTCGGGAGCACCACTCAGGCCGGTACGCCGCTCCCCGCCTCGGAGATGAAAGAGGTACTCGTTCACGGTACCTTGACCAAGAGCCTGGCCCTCGGACGAGCGATCCGTGAGGCATGTGAGAAGGGCACTGATCCAATTGACGCCGCGGTGGAGGTCACTGGCGGCTGGCGTCTCTTCGAGGGTGTGGTCTCCGGCAAGGACTGGGAGGACCGAGATGGCTACATGTTCGGTACCAACCACGTCGAAGGCACTGGAGACTACGAAGGGCAAACGCTGGACGTATGGTTCAAGAATGAGAACCACGTCTCGTGGCTGAACGGAAAGCCGTGGGTTTGCAGCCCTGACCTTGTCATCCTGGCGCACAAGGAGAGCGGAGAAGGGATCACCAACACAGAGATCAAAGAAGGTGACGAGGTCGTGGCGGTAGGTGTGAAGGGGCTGGAAGTCTTCCGCACCGAGTTTGGCCTGGACCGAGCAGCCGGACCGCGTTACTTCGGCTTCGATATTGACTACGTGCCCATCGAAGAACTGATGAAGGGGAGGTAGCAGGGGCGCAACCCTGGCCAGACGGATTGAGGACGCAGCGTACTGCTGAGGACAGGACGAGCGCCTCGTACGATAGATAGACGCCTGCTTTGTTTGCCGGGGCCTGGCTGTCGTGACTGGTTACTTGGGGAGTTTGGGGGAAACCAGATATGAAGATACGAGTGATAGAACCAGTTGTCCGCAAGGAGGCTGATGCAACAGCGCTTGAGCAATTGTTGCCCGTGGCTAGCCCTGACACGGAGCTGAGCGCTGTGTTCTTGGACAAGGGGCCAGCTTCTATAGAGTCTACGTATGAGTCAGCCCTGGCGGCTATTGGCGTGGTGGCCAAGATCGTGGAGGCAGAGCAGGAGGGCGTGGATGCGGTGGTCGCCAACTGCATGGATGATCCAGGGGTGGAAGCGGCCCGTGAAATGGTCTCCATTCCGGTCATCGGCCCCGCCGAGACCTCCATGCACGTAGCAGCCATGCTCGGGCACAGGTTCTCGGTGATCGGAGTTCTAGAGGCGGACGTCAGACCCTTCTACGATCACGCCACCAAGGCTGGCGTTGCCAGCCGGCTGGCTTCGGTGCGGGCCATCAACATACCAGTTCTTGAACTAGATGATCGCGCCAGGACCGTGAAAGCCCTCGTGGAGCAATCCTCCAGGGCGGTGAGGGACGACGGGGCGCATATCATCATCTTTGGCTGCACGGGCATGGCGGGCATGGCCCAGGACGTGGAGGAGGGCTTGAGGCAGCAAGGTATCACTGACGTCCCGGTGATCGACCCGGCGATACTAGCCCTCAAGGCTGCGGAGGCCCTGGCGGACATGGGACTTTCGCACAGCAAGAGAACCTATCCCACCCCGCCGAAGAAGGAGATCATTGGCTACTGAAGGCGCAAACGGCATCAATCCGTGGCGCGCGTAGAGGGCAGACAAGGGACTATAGTGCTTGTCAGATCGGTGGCCGCACCGT
>DAOUEW010000254.1:0-21643 GCA_034430275.1 Anaerolineae bacterium
TAGCACACCTACACCGACTTCTATACCCACGCCTACGTCCACGCCCATCACGCTGCCCCCACTCACTGTCGAGGGCCCACCGGCAAAGCCGCCCATCATCTCCCGGGCCGAGTGGGGCTCTATGGAGATCACCGAGGGATACGTGCCCCACACAGTGGACAGGATTACCCTGCATCACGACGGTGCGGAGTTCTACGGAGGGGCCGAGGCACGTCTGAGAGGCCTCCAGAGTTGGTCCAGGAGGGTGCGCGGCTGGGTTGACATCCCCTATCATTTCATGATCGATCTGGAGGGGAACATCTATCAGGCCCGCCCGCTGCGATACGTGGGCGATACGGCGACGGAGTACGACCCCACGGGGCACGCCCTGATCACGGTGATGGGCAACTACAACGTACAAGAGATAAACCAGGCGCAGTTGGCCGCCATCGTCGATCTAGCCGCCTGGATCTGCTACGAGTACGACATCTCGCCCCAGCTCATCCGAGGGCATCGCGACTACGCTGCCACCTCCTGTCCGGGGACCAATCTCTATCTCTACTTGACCAACGGCTACATCGCCAGTGCCGTCGAAGAGAGGTTACGCTTTGAAGAATGATCTAGGTCTGGTGCTCATCCTGTGCGCTCTGGTCTGTCTGATGCCCGGCTGCCAGCCCCCGTCGGTGGCGGAGCTTCCGGTGGTCTCTCAGTTCGTCCAACCCAGTCCCACACCCACACCTCTGCCCACCGCGACTTGGACCCCCACGCCGACGGCCACACCGACCTCGACCTTCACGGCCACCCCGTCGCCTACTCCAACGTCTACCAGCACGCCGGTTCCGACTGCGACGCTGGCACCATCCACCTCGCCCGAGATTACCCCGGTGGAGATAGCCAGAGGCGATCCCGATCGCCCTTGGATCGCTATCACCTTCGACGCCGGCGCGAGTCTTGTGCCCCTACCGTCAATACTGGAAACCCTGCGCCACAAAGACGTGCAGTGCACCTTCTTCCTCACCGGCGACACGCTGCGCCGGCCGGAGGCGCCCGATCTGCTACGACAGATGGTCGCAGAAGGCCACGAGCTGGCTAATCACTCCGATACACACCCCTACTTCACCGAACTGACCGACGAGGAGATCGCCGAGGAGTTGGCTGCGGTGGAGGAGATGGTGATCGAGATGACCGGCACCAGCACCAAGCCCTACTTCCGGCCTCCCTTCGGGAACCGCGACGACCGGGTGCGCCGGGCGGTGCAGGCAAACGGCTACGTCACCATCTACTGGACCTATCACGTCTGGGACTGGGTCGAGGACAGAACAACGGAGAAGGTCTACAACTACGCCATCGATGGAGCCTGCAACGGGGCCATCGTGGTCATGCACGTGGGGGCCCAGGAAACGGCAGACGCACTGCCCGCCATCATCGACGAGTTGCGGGCCAGAGGCTATCGCCTGGTAACGCTCAGCCAGTTACTATCACCACAGGGGGACGTGGAGTCCATCGAAGGCTAGCCTTCCGAGGAGTCTGCCGGCATCTTGGGCAGGACGAAGCGGAAGGTACTGCCTTCTCCTTCCTTGGTCTCCACCCAGACTCGTCCACCATGTTTCTCCACGATGGACTTGACCGTGGCCAAACCGAGGCCCATACCCTCTGAACCCAACGTCCCGGGTCCCTCCACGCGGTAGAACTTGTCGAAGATGTGATCTCTGGCGTGGGCCGGGATGCCGACGCCCGTGTCGCTCACGGATACCCAAACCTCGTCGCTATCGTCACCTGCACGCACGAGCACCTTCCCTCCGGGGGGAGTGTATCGTATGGCATTGTCCAGCAGATTGGACATCACTTGCACCAGGCGGGTGTGATTGCCTCTCACCAACGATAGATCGTCGGCGATCACCGCATCGAGGTCCAACCCTTTGCTCTTCGCCTCACCTTGCAGGTTTGCCACCACCTCTTCTACGACCTCCTCCAGTCGAACAGATGCCATCTCCATCTCCAGCCCAGCCTCGATGCGCCCGATGTCCAGCAGGCTGCTGATGAGCTTGTCCATCTGCTCCACGTTCCTCATGGCACGCTCCGCGAACTCCAGTTGTTCCTCGTTGAGTTGGCCAAGCTGCGGCAACAGCCTGAGCGACCCGTGAACGGCTGTCAGCGGAGAGCGCAGGTCGTGGGTGATGCTGGCGACGAAGTCAGACTTCATCCTGTCAAGTTCCCTGAGGTGGGTTATGTCCCGCATAATGAGCACACAACCCACGTCGGCGACAGGGCTCAGACTGGCGTGGAATGCCCGGCCATCCGTGAAAGGCAGCTCTACGTTCCTCGTGCCGTTTCCTGCTGCGGGGCCTCTGAAGAGCCTATCGAAGGCCTCGCTGCCAATAACGTCATGGAGGGGCCTGCCCGCCGCCTGCTGCGGTTCCAGGCAGAACGCCTCGGCAGCGGCAGGATTCACGAGCAGGACTTCTGCCTCGTCGTCAGCCACGACAATGAGGTCCTGGCTGCCGGCAAGGATAGTCTCCAGTTTGCCACGCTGCTCTTCCACCTCGGCGAAAAGACCGGCATTCTCAATGGCGACCGCCGCGAAATCCGCCAACACAGAGAGAAGGAAGTGGTCATTGTCCGAAAACGGCTGCATGGCGGCCTTGCTGCTGGCGCACAGCACGCCAATCGTGCCGCCCCTGGTTTTCAGAGGCACCGCCAGGGTAGCCTGCAAAGGATCCGTCTTGTGCGAGCGAGGACCATGGATCATGGCCACTTGCCCGGTGGCCATGACTTGCCTCACTACTGCGTTGTCGGATTTCCGTTTCAGTTGCCGCGCCTGCTGGTCACCAACGCCCTGGACGGCCCTCAGGAGAAGCTCTTGGGTGTCCGCGTCCAGGAGAAACAGGGATATCTCCTCCGCGCCGGTGACGTACGTCGTCGCTTCAACAACCCGGGTCAGCAGAGTATCCAGATCGAGCAGGGACGCTACCGATTTGCTGATCCCGTACAGGATTTCCAGCTCTTTGACCCTCTGTTCCAGTTGGCGGTTGACCGCCTCCACCCGCGCTGTTAGCTGCTGCTTCTCCTTCCTCAGGCGCGCCTCAGCCAGGGACCGTTCCACGGCCTGCATGATCTCCGTAACCTTGAACGGTTTGGGGAAGTAGTCCCTCACTCCCAGGCGGAATGCTTGCACCGCCACGCTTTCTGAGCCATGGGCGGTGATCAGGATAGTAGGGATCTCCATACCTTCCCTGGCCAAAGCTTCGAGGACCTCGAAGCCATCCATCTTGGGCATCTGCAAGTCGAGGAGAATCAGGTCTGGCTGCTCCGTCAGGGCCAGGCGCAGAGCTTCCTGCCCGTTGGTTGCGCACAGGGTAGTATAGCCGCTGGGGGCCAAGAGCGAATCTCTCAGGAATTCGACGTTCCTGATATCGTCGTCCACGATGAGAATGGTTTCTTCTGCCATACGGGTGCTGATTCCTCCGGGTGTGTCGAGCGCTACGCATTGCATTGTAACATCGTTACCTCAGGTCCGCAACGGGAACGGATTGGATCTTCCATGGCGTCGAAGAGGGCAGCAGGACGCGCCCTCCTGCCGAAGTTCGAGGCTCCGCTACCGGGGGTCACCCCTTGATATCGCCTACGGCCCACTCAGGATGAGTCTACATGCCGGTCCATGGTTGATAAACGCAGTCAGACATGGTATAGTTGCTCGCGT
This sequence comes from Anaerolineae bacterium, assembly GCA_034430275.1. Lineage (GTDB taxonomy): Bacteria > Chloroflexota > Anaerolineae > UBA7937 > B3-Chlor > JAUVXJ01. Next base: position 3,680 of record DAOUEW010000254.1, read on the forward strand.
CGCGACACACAAGCGAGGGCCAGGTAGTCCTCGTTGCGCGACGGCTGAGGACAGCACACCGATTTGCTGTGTCTCAGCAGCACGGGTTGACGCAAGGAGGTTTTATTGGTAACCGGGACCGCCGTAATCGCAATTGGAGGCAACTCCCTCATCAAGGACAAAGAGCACCAAACGGTACGCGACCAGTTCGACAGCACCGAAGAGACGTGTGTCCACATCGCCGAGATCGTCAAGCAAGGGTGGAGAGTAGTGGTGACTCATGGCAACGGGCCACAGGTGGGTTTCATCTTGCTACGTTCAGAGCTTGCCAGCGACGTCTTGCACACGGTACCTCTCGACTCGTGCGGCGCCGATACACAGGGTGCCTTGGGGTACATGATCCAGCAGCTTCTGGGCAACAGGCTGAAACAGGTGGACTCCGACGTGCCGGTGATCACGGTCGTGACCCAGGTGATCGTGGATGCAGACGATCCAGCTTTCCACAACCCCACGAAGCCTATTGGTCCCTTCTACGACGAGGCCAAGGCGCGGCGGTATGAGCGAGAGCAAGGCTGGGCGGTGATCGAGGACGCGGGCCGAGGTTGGCGACGCGTCGTCGCCTCGCCCATACCCAGGGAGATCGTAGAGCTGGAGGCCATGAGGACCCTGCTAGGGGCTGGCTTCGTGGTCGTCGGAGTAGGGGGCGGGGGTATCCCTGTGGTCCGAGATGAGGGCGGTGCACTGCGAGGTGTGGAAGCGGTAATCGACAAGGACTATGCCTCCAGCCTCTTGGCCGCTGGCCTCGAGGCTGACCTATTCCTGATCTCTACTGCGGTGGAGAAGGTCTACCTCAACTACGGGAAGCCCGCTCAGATAGCCCTCGATCACTTGACCGTGGAGCAAGCCAGAAGATATCTCGACGAGGGACACTTCCCCCCTGGCAGCATGGGTCCCAAGATGAGGGCGGTCATCGAGTTCCTGGAGCAAGGTGGCAAGGAGGCCTTGATCACTTCACCGGAGAACCTGGCCAGAGCGCTAGGCGGGGAGACCGGCACCAGAATCACCCTGACCTGACGTAGGGAAACGCGACTTTGAAAGTAGCGATCGTTCACGACTGGTTGAACCAGGTGGGCGGTGCGGAGAGCGTCCTGGGGGTCCTGAAGGACCTCTATGCAGACGCTCCTGTCTATACCTCCATCTACTGGCCGCGGGCTATGCCCGCAGAGTACAGCGAGTGGGACATCCGCACCTCGTGGTTGAACAGACTACCCTTGATCAAGACGCATCACCAGCCCTTTCTCCCCCTCTATCCGTTGGCCTTCGAAGGCACTGATCTGAGGGGGTATGACCTGGTGCTCAGCAACAAGAGCGCTTTCTGCCACGGGGTGATCACCCCGCCGCAGACAGTGCACATCTGCTACTGTCTCACACCCACGAGGTTCCTGTGGGACTATCACAACTATGCCCGACACGAGCGGATCAATCCTGTGGCCGGCGCCCTTCTGTCCCCCATGCTGCCTGGCCTGCGCCTGTGGGACAGGGCCGCAGCGGACAGGGTCGACCATTTCGTAGCGATCTCGGAGACTGTCCAACAGCGTATCAAGAAGTTCTACCGGCGCGACGCCACCGTCATTCACCCGCCGGTCCACGTGGCGCGCTTTGTCCTCGAGGACAGCCACGACGACTACTTCCTCGTCGTCTCCCGTCTGATCCCCTACAAGCGGATAGACGTGGCCGTGCAAGCTTTCGGTCTCCTTGGACTGCCCCTCAAGATCGTGGGAGGCGGCCGTGACAGAACGCGCCTGGAGGCCATGGCAAAGCCCAACGTCGAGTTCCTTGGTCGTCTGCCCGACCGCGAGGTGGAACAGCTTCTGTCTCGTTGTCGGGCGTTCATCTTCCCGGGCGAGGAGGACTTCGGCATCGCCCCTGTGGAGGCCCAAGCCGCAGGGCGGCCGGTCATCGCCTACGCTGCGGGAGGAGCGCTGGAGACAGTAGTGGAGGGTGTGACCGGCCTCTTCTTCCGGGAGCAGACGGCGGAGTCCCTGGCTGAGGCCGTGGCCGCCTTCGACGAAAAGCGTTTCGACAGCACCATCATCAGACAACACGCCCACAAGTTCGACAGGGAAAGCTTCAAGAGCAGACTTGGCGCGTTCGTGGACGAGAAGGTAAGCTGAATAGCATGAGGGAGTTCGCCATCGACGAGATAGAGGTGGGCCACAACTTCTCGCCCCTGGTCTTCCCCATCGACGAGGACTTGATAGCGAAGTACGTTGACACAGTAGGGGACCGTGACCCGCTACACCGCGACCCCTCCTGCGCGCGGAGCGCTGGGTACCGAGGTCTTGTGGCGCCTCCCACCATAGCTGCGCTCTACGTGCTGAAGGCATACCGCACCGACTTCGCACTACCGTCGGGAGGAGTCCACTTCAGGCAACGCTTCAAGTTCCACCACCCCATCGTGGCTGGCGATATCCTGAGCGTCCAAGCCAGCGTAGTGGACAAGTACGTGAAGAAAGGCAGGCAGTTTCTGGTCATCGAGAGCACCGCTCGGAACCAGGACGGAGTACCCGTGGTGTGGAGCGAATCCACTTCCTTCTGGCCCAAGTGAGGTCACGCCATGGCCACTGTGCTGGACAACGTACAACTTGGGCCCATCGTCAGGACCGTGACTCTCGATACCACCGCTGACTACGAGGAGATACTGGGCATCGGCAACCCGCTCCACCTCGACGAGGAGTACGCCCGTGAGACCCCCTTCGGTGGCATCATTGCCCACGGGATGATAAGCCTGGCCTACGTATCGGAGATGATGGCACAGGCTTTCGGGAGGGGATGGTACGAGGCCGGCGAGTTGGACACGACCTTCGTCCGGGCGATCAGGCCAGGCGACACCATCATCACCAGTGGCAAGGTAACGGGCCAGAGAAGGACCAGCGAAGAGACCCTCGTGGTTTGTGAGATCTACTGTGAGAACCAACTGGGAGAGCGGGTACTGGAGGGCACAGCCCAGGCCAGGGCGGCAGGCCCCGTCCAAGGAATCCCGGAGATCGGGGCCTAGGCTGGAGAAGGAGCGCTGACACATGGAGCTACGCGAATACTGGACGATCCTGTGGCGCCGGTGGTGGATCATCGCCGGCCTGGTGGTCATCGTGCTGGTGGGCAGTTTCGTTTTCCGCTCTCAGCCGACCCCCATGTACCAGACCTCCATGCGGTTCACCATCGGAGTCCCTCTCGAGTCGGACAGTGAGAGGCTGACCATGGACCCCCTCTACTCGGCGTATCTGGCGTCGGAATACATCGCCGATGATTTCGCGGAGATCCTGAGGAGCGAATCCTTTGCCGCCGACGTGAGCGCACGGCTGGCGGCCGAGGGCATCGTGGTGCCGGCCGGTGCGATACAGGGCTTCACGGTGGCAGAGAAGCAGCACCGTATCCTGACCATGCAGATCACCTGGCCCGACGAAGCGCAGCTTCGGGCCATCGCCCAGGCAGCCCAGCAGACGCTGGAGGAGGACAACGCCAAGTACTTCAAGCAACTGGGGTCAGAAGGGGCGGAGGTATTCGTGATCGATTCGCCCCGCGTCGTCTCCCTGGGGGTCAGTCTCAAAGACCGCCTGGACATACCGATCCGGGTGGGGTTGGCGCTCCTTGCCGGAGTGGGGCTGGCCTTTCTCTTGCACTACGTGGACGATACCATCCGCGATCCAGAGGAAGTCGAGGCTTTGGGGCTCAACGTAGTGGGACGCATACCCACCGCTGGCTGGCGCGAGCGCCTGCCCTGGATCCGTCGCCGCTAGAAGCCCGGTCGTAGCAGGGGCTTCAGCCCTTCTCCATGCTCCAAAGCGCGCACTACGAACTTCCCCGTGTGAGGCCGCACTCAGGAAGCGACCTCTCTTCTTCTTCGACGGGCCACCACCCACCAGACCACTATCACCACGACGGCGCCCAGCAGGAATCCGGTGAGCAGAGGCACGAGGATTGAGAGCAATGTCAGCGTGAGCGATGTCACATCTTCCACCGTGCTGACCACGGGGTTCAGCACCCCGCCACTGGTGCCGGTGACCACCGGTCGGACGGTCGCCTTGGTGGCGTGAACGCCGCCCGCCACGATCAGCCCGCAGATCAGCGCCAACACAGGATGGATGTCGCTGATCACGCTGCTGCTGGCGGCGAAGAGGATGGCCCCTGCTGCGGGCCTGATCAACGTCTGTACGACGTCGTTCGCGCTATCCAGAACAGCGATCCTGTCGGCGAAGAGCTCGATACAGAGCAGGATGGCGATGACGAGAATGACCCAACCATTGGTCAGGTGGTGATAGGGTGGGTTGAGAGTGATCAGATTGGAGAAACGGGCCACGAGCGCCACGATGAGCAGGGGAAGGTAGGCGTTCAGTCCGGCGGAGGCCGAGAGTCCGAAAGCGGTGAAGATGCCGGAGAAGGCTTCTATCATCTAGGCTCCAAGAGATGGGTCAAGTGGTGTGAACTCGGGCTCTCCCCGAAGGATATCCGGCGGCGCAGTTCGGACCACGTCTGGGTCCAAGCCCCAAAGACACTCGGCAAAGCACCGCAGACGCCGCAGAACCCACAGTCCAGCACCGGAAAGACCACGAAGATCAGGACGCCGAGTATCTCGAGCGCCACCGCAGAGTACCCCAGGACAAGCCCGACCTGCGCCATCCCACGTCCCCCGAGCTGCCCGCCACTGCGGTCTATCTCCCCCAGAGCAAGGTGGCCGGATACCAAGACCAACACACTACCGATGAGAGGCAGGATCACCCATCATAGTGTGCCGAGGATCAGACTGACCAGGGCCATACTACTGGTCGGCGGCGAGGCGTTCACACCCAGCGGAGGGCCCGTCCGACCAGCGCTCGGACGGGCAGGTGAAGGGCCTGCCATTTCCTCGTCTCAAGCTTGTCGGGCAGGAAAGGGAACATGAGCGAAGGAGCGCGTTCCTTCGCTCATCCACTCATTCCAATGCCCTATCAGGCGACGGCTTGCGACTCACGCTGTACCTGTCCAAGAAGGTGCGCCATCACCAGGTAGGCCCAGAACATGGTGAAGAGTACACCGACGCCGCAGGCTATCACGCCGAAGCTGGCGACGAAGGCAGCCACCCCGATGAGAACGAGAGCCACGATGTAGTTGGCGACGTTGGCGCTGATGAAGCTGAAGAGTTCGCCGAACTGGAAGGCAGACATGAACTCCTCGGTCACCGCGTATCTGATCCAGGCCGCGGGCATGACCAGCCACACCACGATCATCCAGACAAGATACAGGCACGTGGCGCAGGTGCTGAGCAGCCCCACCAGACTCATGAGGGTATCACTCTCCGCTGCACCGGCCAGGAACATCAGAGCCCATATCACGCAAGCGACCAGCCAGATGGGTATAGTGTAGACCAGGCCAATGACGAAGAGCATCAGACCCTTCATGAACTTGCCGCCGAAGTCGTCCCATTCCGGCAGCGCGATATCCATCCCGTCAACCGACCTCTTCAACGCCTCCAGCATATACCCTAGCGCCATGAAATTGACGATGGGGATGCAGAGCAAGATGCCGCCGATCACGATCTTCATGATCCAGCTCTCATCCTCGAACATGTACGTGAATGATCTACCAATATCGAGAGTCATTTCGACCCTACCTCCTTTGAGTTGAATGCAAGTGGCTTCCGGCGATGCACACCTCGCTACGAGCCTGTGGCTCCATCACCTCCCTTCCACAGAGCATGCCATCTCGCCTGCTCCAGGCCCTCCAGGAGCCAGGTGTCAACCACACACTCTTGTGCGAGTGTTAGGCCATTATAGCATCGATCCGGTCGCTTGGCAAAAGCTGCACCGCAGCCCAAGGGCGCTCCTCTGGGGACGAACCGACGACGCACCGTTCCCACTCGTCTCGGGGGCTAGAGAGGGATGCCCAATGCCGTGCTGAACTGCCAGCGAAGCAGCGCTATAACCGCCAGTTCCACCAGGGTGGCAGCGAAGCCCAGTGCGACGGGCCAGGCGGCATCCCACCAAGCTATGGCCTTGGCCTCTCGCCGTGTACCGATGATCAGAATCATGGCGTTGACCACGGTGAGCATGGCCAGCACTCCGGCGACACTGATCGCGGCTATCGGATAGAGCAGCAGACCGACTTGGGACTGCACGACAACGACCATGGGGAGCGCCAGGAGCAGGACGATCTTGGCCAGATCCTTGAAACCTGAGAGGGCAGGCTCGCTGTCCGGCTCCTTCCACAGCGTGAAGTTGAAGATGGGAAAGACGATGATGCTCAGCGCCAGACCATGCAGAGTGCCCGTGGCCAACCGGAGCAAGTTGTGAGGCTCGTAGAGTAAGGGTCTTCCGAGAACCAAGGTGAGGTAGGAGTTCACCCCATCAATGCCCATGAGGAAGATGAACCCGACCAGGAGACCCACCACTGGGGCCGAGGGCATCTGGGCTGCCTTGCGCCTCCCCAGGAGGAGCAGGCCCGCGAAGCCCAGCAATGCCCCGGTGAAGGTGCCCGTGCAGCGAGCACACATGGGCAACTGGCGGCCGGCGATGTGGAAGGAATGGTCCGGGATGCGCCCGCATATCGCGGACCCCACGACGTCCATCTTGTCCAGGAACGGCACGTGCCACAACGGCGAAAGCAGGAGCAACACGACAAAGGCCACGATTCCCACGATGACTATGGCCAGGCTGCGACTCCTCGTCGCTGTCTCCGTCTCCTGGCCCATCGTTTCACTCTCAGACACTGAATCCCTCCGTTTGCGGCAAGAGCGCCTCTTAGTGCACTCTCACCGGCAACTTCGAACATCTCATGGCGCGCCTCTCACGAACTCCAGGCAGCTTGCGAGTTTGGCCCGGGCGCGTCCCGGTCGCCACACTTCCAGCGCGAAGGGGCTAACCTCAATGGTCACCAGACCCTCGTAGCGGTCCGCCTTCAAGCGCCTCAGCAACCGGCCCAGGGGCAGGTCCCCATCCCCCGGCAACTGGTGGTGCTTGAAGTAGCTGTGCATGTTGAACCAGGGTGGGATGGACAGATCACTGCGGAAGTCGCTCAGGTGAACGTTGACCAGCCTATCGCGCAGCGTCTCGTAGGTCTCCAGCAGATCATACGGGAACGAGGCCGCGTGGGCCGTGTCCAGGGTCAGAGGGAGATCATGCTCGTCGGCGAACCGGCGCAGGCTGTCGGTGGCACAGAGCGCGTTTCTTCTGTCGCCGGGACGAAAGACCGCTTGGTTCTCAATGCATAGTCTGGGCGACGCACCGCTCAGTTTCTCTACACAGGTCTTCACCGCCTCCGTATACGCCTGGCCGAGCCGATCCTCCATACTCAGGGCCTTAGGGGTGTGGATGACGATGAACTGACAATCCAGCTCCAAGGCCAGCTGCGTCATCTGGGGAAGCAGCCTGTGGTGCTGTCTGCCCCTCGGCGCCGGAATCATCGACGGGTGGAGCGTGAAGATGGGTAGGGCATATTCCCGTGACAACCGGCGCACGTATTCAGCACCCCTCAACAGCACCTCGGGGCACACCACGAGCTCGAGCCCTTCGAACCCCGTGTCTCCAGCGATGTCGAAGATCTTGCGAAGGGGATAGACGTACAGGGAAGCGGTAGAGAGGCTTAGTCTCAACGGGTCGTCCCTGCCGACCTTCTGTAGACTCGATGTTCTTCGATGTATCTCTCCACCTTGTCGGGCACTTGATACTTGATGGGCAGGCCCTCTCTCACACGCCGCTGAAGGTCCGTCGAAGAGATGTCCATCTCGGGCATGTCGATGATCTCCACGCGAGCGGAGATGCCCGGCACGCTGGCTTCCAGTCGAGCCAGGTCGACCTGGAATCCGGGCCGGCTGACGGCAATCAAACGGCACAATCGAATCAGACGCTGAGGCTCGTGCCACGAGGGAAGCTCCAGCAGCGAATCAAGCCCCATCACGAAGAAGAACTCGGCCTCTCCACCCGACTGCTCCTGTAGGATGGAGATGGTATCTACGGTGTACGACGGCCCTGGGCGATCCGCGTCCACTCGGGAGATCTCGAAGTGAGGGTTGGAGGCGATGCCCAACTCGACCATGGCCAGGCGGTGTTCGACTGGAGTCACCTCCTCGTCCATTTTGTGGGGAGGCAAGCCGGCGACGACGAAGATCACCTTCTCCAACTCCACCTTGACCCGCGCCTCCTCCGCTGCCGCCAGATGCCCATAGTGTATCGGATCGAAAGTCCCACCTATGACGCCTATCCTTCCCAACGTGCTCTCCTATGACCACTCCAACTCTGTTTCGCCGATGAATACTGTGTCACCCGTCTGCACCCCAGCCTCTTCCATGGCCTTGGTGACCCCCATCCTGTCCAGGGCCCGGTGTAGTCTCTGCACGCTCTCGTCGTAGCGCCAATTAGTCCTGCCCACGAGCCGCTCTACACGCCTGCCCTTCACCCGGAACCCCTCATCCTCGACGGTGATGGAGAAGCCGTCGTCTTCCTCCGGTGGGCGGAAGACGACGATCTCCTCTGGCGCCACCTCTTCCTCTTCAGGCAGGCTGTCCAGCAGTTGTAACACCTGATACAGCATCTGCCGCACCCCTTCACCCGTGGCGGCCGAGATGCTACAGGCCGGAGTACCTCTGCTCTGCAACTCCTCCTCGACCGACGGCCAAAGTTCCCGCGCCTGGGGCAGGTCCATCTTGTTGAGCACCACCAGTTGGGGTTTGGCAGCCAACCTGGGATTGAAGAGAGCCAGCTCCTCGTTGATGGAGCCGAGGTCCTGAAGCGGACTCTCAGACGCGCCGTCTAGGAGGTGGATCAGGACCCTGGTGCGCTCCACGTGGCGAAGGAAGTCGTGGCCCAGCCCAGCCCCCGCGTGAGCACCTTCGATCAGCCCCGGGATGTCCACCATCACGAAATCCCTGTCGTCTATCCTCACCATTCCCAGATTGGGTACCAGCGTCGTGAAGGGATAGTCGGCGATCTTGGGTCGCGCGGCGCTGACGGCAGCCAGGAGTGTGGACTTGCCGGCGTTGGGACATCCCACCACTCCCACGTCGGCAATGAGCTTCAGCTCCAAGATCAGCCTGCGGGATTCGCCCTGTTCGCCTCGTTCCGCGACGCGAGGAGCCTGGTTGGTGGAGGAAGCGAAAGCAGCGTTACCCAGCCCGCCGCGGCCACCGCGCGCGACGAGCAGATCTTCACCGGGCGCTCGCAGATCGCCCAGCACCTCGCCTGTGTCGGCATCCCGGACCAGCGTGCCCGGCGGCACCGACAGGGTGACGTCCTTGCCCTTCTGGCCCTGCTTGTTCTGGCCCTGGCCGTGTCCGCCGCGGTCGGCTCTGAAGTGGCGACGTCCGCGGAAACTGATCAGCGTGTTCAGATGGCGGTCGGCGGACAGGAGGACACCGCCCCCCGGGCCTCCGTTGCCACCGTTGGGGCCCCCCAGAGGAACGTACTTCTCACGTCGAAAGCTGACGCACCCATCACCTCCTGCGCCAGCCTCCGCGTAGATCTTGACCTCGTCGAAGAAGGAGCCGCTCATTTCCAGGAGTCTAGCATACCTGAAGAACGTTGCGCCTGTCAAGGAGTTGTCAACTCCTAGTAAGTCCTTCGTCTCATCATAGGTATCATCTGCCGTCTTCCCAGTGAAGTTGAGCTTGATGATGGGTATGTCGCCATGGTGTTCCACAAACCCACGACACACCCTCGATTCCTACCATGACACGCTCTCCCGTGGTATACTGATCTAGGAATGGAGGTGTCGGTCGAGTGGAGGTGACAGAGAACGTAGGCAGCGATACGCTGGTCGCCGAGTTGAGAGCGCAGTTGGGCGACGTGTTCCTCACAGAGAACGTCGCCGTGCACGGGGATGGGCACGTGGTGTCCTTTGCCGGCAGGTTGCTGGCGGATGCGGAGACCGCCTTCTCTCTGCTGGAGCAGAGACTGAAGAGGCTCGGCTATCTGCCTGTCCTGAGCAGAGTCAAGGGCCAAGACAGGATCCTGGTGGCGCCAGCCCCTGCCGAAGGCCGGGCATCACGACCTGTGGTCAACCTGGTGCTCTTCCTGGCCACCGTCGTAACGGTGATGCTGGGCGGCGCCTTGCAGGAGGGGTACGATCCGCTCGCAGATCCTCCCACGGCTTTGCTGAGAGGTATCCCCTTCGCCTGCGCCCTCCTGGGGATACTCGTCACCCACGAAGCTGCCCACTTCCTGGCCGCGAGGGCCCACGGTGTGCAAGCCACCCTGCCTTACTTCATCCCCATGCCCCTCAGTCCCTTGGGGACCTTCGGCGCGGTGATCAAGATGGAATCGCCCATCAAAGACCGCAAGACGCTCCTCGACGTGGGACTCTCGGGACCCCTGGCAGGTCTGATGGTTTCGCTGGTGGTACTGGTATTGGGGCTGCGCCTCTCGGAGGTGACTCCCTTACTGCCTGGAGAGGGGTTCATGACGCTGGGGACCGGCTTGCTGGTGGACTGGATCACCGAGGTCGTCCTGGGGCCGCTGCCAGACAACATGATGGTCATACTTCACCCCATCGCGCTGGCGGGGTGGTTTGGCACCTTCATCACGGCCATCAACCTGATCCCCGTCAGCCAGCTTGATGGGGGCCACGTGGGCTACGCCTTCTTCGGGTCCGCCCATCGTTTGGTGGCCGTAGGGGTCTTCCTGGGTATGCTCGCTCTGGGATTCCTGTCCTCGTGGTGGTTCTTGTGGGCGCTGCTCGTCTTCTTCCTCGGTGGGCTCAACCACCCGCCACCGCTGAACGACATCACCCCTCTGGATAAAAAGAGGAAGGTTCTGGCCGTCCTTTCCTTCGCCCTGCTATTCCTGCTGGGAACGCCCCGTCCCTTTGGCTAGGGGTAGTCTCTAGCTTTGGATGTGGTGCAGGGCTTCCAGGCCCGGGTACCTAGCGGTGTCCTCCAGGTACTCTTCGATCCTCAGCAGTTGGTTGTACTTGGCCACCCGTTCGCTGCGGCAGGGAGCGCCAGCCTTGATCTGGCCAGCGTTCAGGGCTACCGCCAGGTCTGCGATCGTCGTGTCCTCGCTTTCGCCGCTGTGGTGGGAGATGACCGTGGTCCATCCGGCTCTCTGGGCCATGTCCACTGCGGCTATCGTCTCGCTCAGCGTGCCGATCTGATTCAGCTTGATCAGGATGGAATTCGCTGCCTTCTCCTCGATGCCCCTGGCCAGGCGCTCGACGTTGGTCACGAATAGATCGTCACCTACCAGTTGTACCCGATCCCCTAGCCTCTCCATCAACAGTTTCCAGCCCCCCCAATCGTCCTCGGCCAGACCATCCTCAATGGAGATGATAGGGTACCGGTCCACCCAGTTGGCATAGAAGTCAACCATCTCCGCTCCCGTCAGCTTTCTCCCCTCCTTGCGTAGATGGTACTGTCCATCCTCGAAGAACTCCGAGGCCGCGGGATCCAGGGCAAGGTAGAGGTCCTTTCCAGGCTCGTAGCCCGCCTCTTCGATGGCCTCAAGAATGACCTCTACCGCTTCCTCGTTCGACCCTAAGGACGGAGCGAAGCCCCCTTCGTCTCCCAGGCCGGTGTTGTAGCCTTTGTCCCTGAGCACCCTCTTCAGGCTGTGATAGGTCTCCGTCCCCCAGCGCAGCGCCTCCTGGAAGCTATCAGCGCCGAGCGGCATGACCATGAACTCCTGTAGATCGGTGGAGTCCTGCGCGTGCTTGCCCCCGTTGAGGATGTTCATCATCGGTACGGGGAGGGTCCTGGCCGCCACGCCGCCAAGATACCGGTAAAGCGGCAAGTCCAACTCAGAGGCCGCTGCTCTGGCCACGGCCAGCGACACCCCCAGCATGGCGTTGGCGCCCAATCTCGACTTGTTGGGCGTGCCGTCCAGTTCGACCATGTACTCGTCGATCCCCTGCTGGTCGAAGACGTTCCAGCCCACGAGCTGGGGCCCGATCTCTTCGTTCACGTTCCCCACCGCAGTGAGGACGCCCTTGCCCCCATAGCGCTCCGCATCGCCATCTCTCAACTCCAGGGCCTCGTGGACACCGGTGGAGGCACCCGAGGGCACGATGGCCCGTCCCACGGCTCCGTCTGTGAGGTAGACCTCGACCTCCACAGTGGGATTGCCCCGCGAATCCAGGACCTCCCTGGCTAGGATGTCTTCTACGATACTCATGGTCGGCCTCCTCCCTTCGGGCAGACTCTTTCTAGGTCAATCCCAGGGTGATGTATAGACTGGTGAAGTCGAAGTGCTCCGCCAGAAGCTCCTCGAAGCGCTGGGTCTTCTTCTCCTGATGGAAACGGCTCTTGCCGAAGAAGCCTTCCACTATCTCGATGGTGGTCAAGGTGTCGTACTTGCTGACCACGATGGGCACGCCCATCTCCTGCGCCACGCCCTTGATCATGTCTTGCGGATGGAGGTTGCCGGTCAGGATCAGGCACTTGGTGGAAGTCTGTAGGGCGGCGAGCTGGATGTCGGTCCTGTCCCCCCCCGTGATCACGGCCTTGTTGGGCTTCTGGCGGAAGTAGCTCAGGGCGACGTCTGCGGTCATGGCACCGACCATGAGGTTCTCCACCAGTTCGCTGCCCTTGTCGCCCCGGGTCACCATTTCCGCCCCCAGGGCTTCGGCCAGCTCCTGGACACTCACGGACATCAGGAACCGCTCCTCTGGCAGAATGCCATAGACCAGTATGGCTTCCTTCTGCAGGTAGGGCTTTCCTACCTCCTCGGCTGATTCCTGCAACCTCTGGGGGACGCCGTTCATCAGCGCGCCCAGCATCGACTTGCCGAGAACGCGCCGGTAGAACAACACGGGGTCCAGCGAGAGCAGCCCGGCATAGCGGACCACAGTCAGCGACTTGGCGTCGAGAAGCTTGTAGACCTCGTTGGCCGGGAGCTTGATCAGCCCGCCAGAGCTGAGGCGATCCACACCCTCGATGATCATCACGTCCTTGCCCTTGGCGATACGGCTGTAGACATCGGTGAGCATCTTGGGGTAGTCCAGCCATTTCTGCTTGCGCATGATCGATTCCACCGCTTGTTCATCCAGCGGGATGGGCACCAGGTCGGACATGGGCTCACTCAGTTGCAGCTCTTTCTTGATGAAGTGCGCATCCTCGTCAACCACAGTGCCCTCGAGGCGGCGCGCTGACAAACTAATCGGCTTCATGTAGCCCACCGAGAACCCATCTCTCTGCATACGCTTTCCCAGACCCACGCAGAGGGCGGTCTTCCCTGAAGCTCTGTACGTTGAAGCGACGTAAAGTGTTACCATTTGTGTTACCTCTCCTCGCTCTTGCACACCAGGACCGGGTACACTCTGCTATATCTCGTGCGGACGCACCGCTTGACGAGCGCCTGTGGAGACCTCACGACAGCACCAGGCGCATGTCAAGGGCCACGGCGCCCTTTCCCTCTTCCTGAACCATCAGCGGGTTGATGTCCAACTCCACGATCTCGGGGAAGTCCACCGCCAACTGTGAGACCCGCAGCATACAATCCACGATGGCTTCCACATCGGCGGGCTGCTCCCCTCGAAGACCGCGTAGCAAGGCAGAGGACCTCAACTCGTTGATCATCTCCTCCGCCTCCCACCGCGCGACCGGAGCGATGCGGAAGCTGACGTCTTTCAAGACCTCAACGTATATGCCGCCCAGTCCCAGGACCAGCAGCGGTCCGAACTGAGGATCGCGGTTGATGCCAATGAGGACCTCGCGCCCCTGAGGCACCATCTCCTGGACTTGGGCGCCCCACACGTCGGCTTGGGGCATATACCGCTGGGCTCGATACATCAGCAAGTCGAAGGCGTCCCTGACATCGGTCGCTTCCATGATGTTGAGCTTGACCCCGCCGATGTCCGTCTTGTGAAGGATGTCGGGCGAGGCAATCTTCATGACCACCGGATAGCCAATCCGTTCCGCTATGGTCACCGCCTCTTCTGGATTGCGAGCCAGCTCGGACTGGGGAATGGCAATCCCGTAGGCCTCCATGATCCTTCTGGCCTCAGCGTCGCCCACCTTGAGACGTCCTTCGGCGCGGGCGGAGGAGAAGGCCGCCTCTACCTCGTCGCGGCGAACGTCGAATCTCTCGATCGTCCTGGGAGGCCGCCCGAGCCACCGCCAGCGTTCTACCATGGCCCTCATGGCATCCACCGCCGGCTCTGGATAGCTGTAGTTGGGGATCTTCGCATCGCGCAGGATCTGCACCCCTATCTGGGCCAGATTCTTGCCCATGAAGCAGGCCAGCACGGGCTTGTCATGCTGGTGCACCACGTCGGCGAAGATGTGGGCCGTCTCGTCCACCTTGGTCACTGCCTGAGGGATGAGGATGGCGATGACACCATGAACGTTCTCATCTCGCAACACGGCCTCCAAGGCAAAGCGGTATCGCTCAGCGTCCGCGTCGCCGCGCACGTCCACAGGATTGAGGGCGTTGGATCCCGGAGGCAGCTCACCCTGTAGGAGCTCGATCGTCTCTCTCTGGAAAGAGGCCAGTCGCAGCTTCGCTCGGTCCAGGGCATCAGTGGCCATGATCGCCGCGCCGCCGGCATTGCTGACCACGGCGATGCTATCGCCCTTGATGGGCGGGGCCTGGGCAAAGGCGAGGGCGTACTGAAAAAGCTCCTCCACCGAGTCCGCCCTGGTTATGCCCACCTGCTTGAAGGCGGCTTCGTAGGCTCTCTCCGAGCCTGCCAGCGTGCCTGTGTGGGAGGAAACGGCTCGGGCACCGGCATCGCTGGTACCCGCCTTGATAGCCACGATCGGGGTTTCTCTACCTACGTGATCGGCGATCTTCATGAATTCGGGCCCGTCGGTTATGCCCTCCAAGTAGGCCACGATGACTTTGGTATAGGGATCATCGTCCCACAGGTTGAGGAGGTCAGTCTCGTCGATGTCCGCCTTGTTCCCCAGACTGACGAAGCGAGAGAAACCGATCCCCTCGCCTAGGGCCCAGTCGTGAATGGCCATCAACAGCGCCCCCGACTGGGACATCATGGCGATCTCGCCCCGGTTGGGCATCCCTCGGGCGAAGGATGTGTTCAAGGGGCAGATGGTGTCTATGACACCGAGGCAGTTGGGGCCGAGCATACGCATGTTGTACCGTTGGACGATGTCGACGAGTTCCCTTTCCTTCTTGAGGCCCTCGCCGCCCACCTCCCGGAAGCCCGCGGTGATCACCACGACTCCGTTGACGCCCTTCTGTCCGCACTCCTCCAACACACCGGCCACGAAACGGTCGGGCACTATGATCACCGCCAGATCAACGTCGCCAGGTACGTCCTTCACGCTGGGGTAGGCCTGGACACCGAGAATCTCGCCACCTTTGGGGTTGATAGCGTAGACCTTTCCTTCATAGCCACATTCAATGGTGTTCTTCAGCACGGCGTGACCCAGTTTGGTCTCGTCGCTCGAAGCGCCTATGACAGCCACTGACGTGGGGCAGTAAAAGGGTTCGAGCACCTTTGGGCATCCTCCTCGGGCTGCCGCCCAGGCTGGCGTCTAACGCGGTTAGCACACCATCAAGGCCCTGCCACTAGGGCGCTTCAGCCTTGCGCAACAGCATTATCATCTCAGAGCCCAGCACGTATTCCACATCGGAGAGGACAAAGCCTAGCTCCTCCATGAAGCATGCAAGCCCCTGCCTAGTATACCGAGTAATGTGTTCATCTGCATATCCGCCGGGGATGAGGCGGTGGTACAGGCCTTCTATGACACGCCACGATAGCCGGCCATAGTCGGGCGTGCCCAGGATCAGGATACCCCCATCCTTCAGGACGCGTCTCATCTCCAGGAAGGGCTTCTGCCCGGCAGAGATGTGCTCTATCACCTCAGAGCAGATCACGCAGTCGAAGGACGCATCGCGGAAAGGCAGATCGAAGGCCGACGCGTTGACCAGGGGCTGGCCGTACTTCCTGGCCCATCTGAGTTTCCTGACCAGTATATCCACCCCCACGACCCGATCCAGGCCGGCGAGTATCCTGCTAGAACCGCATCCCACGTCGAGGCAAGATCCTGCGCCCGAGGCAAACTTCGTCACGATCTGGTGCCTTCTGCGTTGCCAGTACCTCTGGGGGGGAATCCTGCTGTCGAAAGCGCGATCATCGTAGTCAGCGCAGAGGATGGAGTTCCTCAACTCCCACATGCTCCGAAAGGTTCGTAGATAGGCGAAGCCGAACCGGAGAAGGTCGATATGGGAGTCGCCCTCCTGTCTGGGCAGGTACTGGAAGGGAATCTCCTTGATCTTCCAACCCCGAGCGTAGCAGCGGATCAGTATCTCCTCCAACACGTCGAAGTCCGAGCTCTCCAGGCCCATGTCTTTGACGACGGAGGCACGGTACAGCCGGAAACCACTGGAGATGTCATGGAGCGGCAAAGACAAGCCCTTGGTGAAGAACCTGTTCAGGATCAAGCTCAGCACCTTGCGGATGAAGGGCATCCGCGCGGAGCCACCGGAGACGTAACGCGAGGCGACGATCACCTCCGCGTCTTGCCTCGCTCGCCACATCCCTTCCACGAAACCGGGATCGTGGGAGAGATCCGCATCGAGAGTGAGGACGTACTCTCCCTGGGCGGCCTCGAAGCCAGCCTTCAGCGCCCGTCCGTAGCCCGGCTCTTCCTGACTAACGACCCTGGCCCCAGCCTCCTGGACCACGGCCACCGTGTCATCGGTCGATCCGCCGTCCACTACGATGATCTCATGTCCCTGGCTTGGAAGGGTGGAGACGACGTGATGGAGTCGAGGCAACAGACGCCTGAGATTGGCGCCCTCGTTGAGGGCGGGGATGACAATACTCATCTGCATTGTTGGACTCTCACACCGACACACTCGCACGCGAGTTGAGTCGGGCATAGTATAGGGTATTCAGGACCCATAGTCAACGTTTCGGCGGCCTCATTGGCAACATGGATTGCCATATGGCCCCAGGAGGTGAGGCGCGCCTGAGGCCCCGATAGATAAGACCAGGGGGACCCAGAAGGGAGCGCATTATTCTCGTCCGGGCTGGCAACAACTGCTGCTTGACCCTTGCCGTGTTGTAAGGGGCCTTACATACAGGACTATGGCCCATGGGCTATAATGTAGGGAGAATAGAAAAAGCGTTGCCTCTCCCGGAGGTGAGCCCAGATGAGCAGAAAGACGAGGCGGCAGTTCTTACGTGTGGCGGCGGTGACCGGCCTTGGAGCATTGGCGACCCAGGCCCTCTCCTCTTGCGGCACCGCGCCCTCAGGTGTTGAGCGGCTTACCCCCACCGTGCCAGGCAGCGCGTCCACAGGAGAGACCCTGCGCAACGAGAACATCCCCGGTTTCTACGTTCGCTACTTCAACCCATTCCCCGCGCCCGACCCCGACGAGTGGCAGTTATCCGTGGAGGGACTGGTGACGAGGCCGCAGACTCTCTCCCTCGACGAAGTGCAAGCCTTGCCCTCCGTGGCGGACGTCCGGCGTATGAAATGCGTGGAGTGCTGGTCGGCAAGAGCGAAATGGGAGGGTTTCGACCTCGATACACTGGTGGAGTTGGCTGATCCGGAGCCGGAAGCTCGCTGGCTGCACTTCTACTGCGCCGATGGCTACTACGAGTCCCTGTCGCTGGATGAGCTTCAGGAGGAGGGAGTCCTGTTCGCCTACGCCATGAACGACGAGCTTCTGCCAGCCAAGTACGGCTCTCCCCTGCGTCTGGTGATCCCCTCCAAGTACGGGTACAAGTGGCCCAAAGCGATCACGCGTCTGGAGTTCGCCACAGAAGAGAAGGCGGGCTATTGGCCCACGGTAGGCCCCTACACCACGAGCGGGCTCATCCGCGCCGGCACCGACCATCCGCTGGATCTGCCGGATGATACCCGGGCCATCGAAGGCGGTGAGGTGCTCTACCCCGAGGACCTGGAGGTACGCCAGACCCAGTCTTGAGCTTCTATCCTGCCCACTCGAGGCGGTGGGATGGCTAGCGTCTCCAGAAGAAGGGATTGGCGCTTCCGGCCAGAGGTGTGCCCGTTCTGGTCACGGGAGTCTGACCCCGCTTCCAAGATCGGAA
>DAOUEW010000255.1:0-3666 GCA_034430275.1 Anaerolineae bacterium
GGGACAAGCCTCAGGACACGGCGCTGGAGTTGGGCCGGGCCATCGTGGCGGATGTGCCTCCGGCGGGCGCCGTGATCAGTGGCAATTACGAGGAGAACCTGTCGCTCAACTACCTGAGCAAGGTGTGGGGAGAACGGCAGGATCTCCGGGTGGTGATCACCGACGACGTACTGGAGCTGTATGCGTCGGGCGGGGAGAATCTGTTCCTCACCAGGGGCTCTGTGGCCATGGTGCTGTCTCGGTTGGGGCAGAGACCCTCTCTATCTTCCTCGGGTCTCCAGTTGATCGCGCTCAGGCAAGAGCCGAGCTACGATACGCCGCCCACGGACGGGAGGGTGGACGCTGTCCTGGGAGACGATCTTGTCCTGTTGGGGTACGATCATCTTCCGGCTGCTGAAGGGTTGCGTCTGGCTCTGTACTGGAAGGCCTCAGAGGCGATGGGTGACGACTATGCTGTGTCGGTGAGGCCGACCAGAGCGCGTGAGCTGCTCTTCGACGAAGGAGAGCTGGTTCAGGAGGATCACGCCCATCCGGTGTGGGGCTTCTATCCGACGTCGCGGTGGGTGCCGGGTGAGGTAGTCAGGGACGACTATCTGGTGGTGATGCCCTCGGGACTGGCCTGCGACGGGGCCTCGGTGGTCGTCTACCAGGCCACGGACGGGGGGTTCCAGGATCTGGGTTCGGTGTCGCTGGCGTTTGAGCCGTCGCAGGCTGCGCGGTAGCGCAGTTGGTGTACGATAGTGACGCCGGATCGCAGTCCTGTGCTTCCCTATCGAGAGTGCTAAGCTGCGTCCTGAGCTTGTCGAAGGATAGGCCGAAGCCCGTATCGAAGCGTGCGACTGGGTTGGTTCAATCCGGGAAGAGGGTGCCTGTTGAGGTGAACGTGGATGAGTCGCATCGCCCTTGGCCCTGCTCGCCTTGACAGAGTGCTCAGTTGGTGCTTCAATCAAATCAGAACCCGATCGAGGCCTCAGAGGCGAGCTGGTGACCGGCTGTCTTGCAGACAGGGGTATCTGTTGCGGAGGCCTCCGTGGCGTAGCGGCTTGGCTCAGGCTAGGAAGGGGCTAGCGGAGCAACAGAGCACTCTAGGAGGAGACAAGATGTCTAGGAGAAGATCCCTCAGGATGTTACCCTTGGTCGCCGTGCTGGCAATGATCGTGGCTCTCTTCTCCGTCCTCTCTGCGCCGGTTTCGGCGGCCACCGTGTCGGTATGCGCGACTGGTTGTGACTACACCTCCATCCAGGCGGCGGTCTCTGCCGAGACGTATCCCGTGACCGTCAACGTCTACCCTGGCACCTACAACGAGAGCGTCGACTTGTACAAGGCGTCTGGAGGGAACGTGACTCTCAAAGCGGTCAACTCGGGGGGGACGCCCGCACCGGGCGCCGCTACGGTGAACGGGGGCGCGAATCCAGCTTTCCACACGTCGTCCGAACACTCCGGGAACATCACCATCACCGGCTTCCTCGCCAACAGTGTCGACGACCACGCCATAACCCTCGATGTGAACAGCGATATCGTCATTCGCCACGTCACCGCCAGCGACAACGGGAAGGATGGCATCCACATCACGAGGGCGGGAGGCAACGTCACCATCCAGGACTGCACGGCCAACAGCAACGACTCCGATGGTATCTGGGTTGATTTCACTTACGGTAATCTGATCATCAGCGGCTGCACCACGAACGGCAATGAGGACAGGAACATCGAGGGTAAGCACGTTGGAGGCAATGTCAGCATCAGTGGGTGCACCGGAAATAGCAGCCGGGGCGACGAGGGAATCGATGTCTATTGTGTGGCTGGGAACGTGACCATCGAAGGTAGCACGGCCAACGCAAACGAATGGGGGGGTATCAGCGTCTCTGACACGGGTTCGTACTGCGAGTACTTCGACGCAGCGCTGGGCGCCGATGGTTCAGAGGAGGCCGAGCTCGAAGACCATGAGCACGTCGCCAGCGTACAGCAGCCGGTGAACCCCAGTGCAAACGGCGGCAACGTAACGATCAAGAACTGCACGGCCAACGAGAATAATGAGGCGGAGGAATACGGGGACGGGATCTCCGTCTCGCTTGCAAGCGGGGACGTGACCATGAGCAACTGCACGACCAAGCGCAATGGCGACGATGGCATCAGGCTCACCCAGATCGACGGAGCAGTGCAAGTCACTTCCTGCATCTCTCGGGACAACGTGAACGATGGGATCGAGCTGTCGTACCTGGAGGAGGCTGACTTCATCCTGGTGAATGGCAGTGTCATCTGCGGCAACGGCGCTGACGGCCTGGAGTGGGATACCCGTTTAGTCCCCGGGGAAGCAGGAGTAGAGGCCACCAGTGCTGATGCCACCGGCAACTGGTGGGGCTGTGCGGGCGGCCCAGATGCTGCCGGATGCGACACCGTCGAAGACTGGTATACCGACAGCGTGGACTACAGCCCCTGGATCAAGAGTATCAGCGCAGGCGCCAGCGTCGATCCGGTCACGGCTGGACAGCCCACCGTGGCGAGCTTCCAGTTCTCGGGAGGCCCGCCTGCGGTCTACCTGGGCCAGGGCCCTGGCGACCTGAGAGGTTCTGGACCCTTCACCGTGAGCACGGACAACGGCTCGATCAACGGGAACGGGGCCACGGTCGAGGAGTTCATCAACGAGGCCAGTGGCACCCTGAGCGTCACCCTGGTGCCCAGTGAGCCGGGCACAGCGACTCTGACGGTCGTTGGGCCCTGTGGGCTGGAGGAGCAGCTAGTACTTGGCGTGCTGGCAGCCGAGGAAGAGGAAGAGTTCGTGCCCGAGGCGGGAACGGTCGCTCTCCTCGCCAGCGGACTGGCGGGACTGGCGGGGTATACGGGGCTACGGCTGCGGAGGAAGAAACAGTAGCGTGTTGCTGGCGTGCGCCTGTGCTGTGTTCTGCCCGGGGACTATAGCGTATCTTCCCGGGTGTCCATCCGCACACATCACGGGCTGATGCCCTCGCCCGAGAGGAACAAGGGGCCATCGCCCTCAGCGCGATGGCCCTTTTTCATCCCCGACCTGAGTAGCCGGGAAGGGGGAAGGAGGTGGTCTCACAGGATGTTGTGGCGTGGAGGTGGACAGATTTTGTCCAGCGAGGGTCGACACAGGGCAGGCTGCTCCATGAGGACGGTGATGGCTGAGTCGATCATGCGAAATCCGCCGTCGACCGAGGCATCTGGCAGCCGGAGTCTTGTACTTTCGGCTATGATGGGCGACGATTGAGGATGGTCTGGGCGGGGGTGTCACCCTCCGCCTGCTTCTCCAATCGAGCGAGGGAGCTTGCGCAAGCGGATCAGGCCAGTTGTCGTAGATGGATGCTTCAGGAGTGACGAGGCTGCGAAAAGTGCTGGAGTCCAACCGATGGGACCTCAACTACGTGTGGGTGGTGCTGCTGGCCCTGCCCGCGGTGCTGCCGCTATTCCAGAGCGGGTACCTGGACTCTCACGATGGGTTATTCCACCTCTACCGGCTGGCAGCGCTGGATGAGGCCTTCAAGGGTGGTGTCTTTCACCCCCGGTGGTTCCCTGATTTCGCCTTTGGCTACGGCCACCCGGTCCTCAACTACTACAGTCCTTTGACCTACTACGTGGCCCAGTTCTTCCATCTGCTGGGTCCTGGCTACAGCCTCTCCATCAAGCTGACCTTCGCGGCCGGACTTCTC
>DAOUEW010000256.1:0-5477 GCA_034430275.1 Anaerolineae bacterium
TGGTTGAAGAGATAGCTTCGGTCCCGCAGGAACTCCGCCCAGGAGGCCTGGAAGTGCTCCTCCTGGTACCCTGAGAACATCTCTTCGATGTAGTCCTTGAAGTCCTCCTCCGCTTCAGGGGGCACAACAGCGCTGATCCAAGAGAAGCGGTGCAGGTTGCCCATAGTGGTCAGACGGGCCAGCAACAGTTGACCCACGCCTATCCCTCGCAACGACGGCGTGTGCCGCACTTGGATCTCTGTCTCTTGGAAGACGTCGGCAAGCTCGACTGTCTTGCCCTCCTCCACCGTCCTAACCTCGAAGGCGCTCATCAGCGCGCGCGCTTGCGCTTCCAGCAGTTCTCGCTCTTGGCTGGTGAGAGTGGAACCTCCGTCCTCCAGGAAGATCTCTACAATCCGCCTGCCGTCCGTAGCCGTGCGATAGTCGTGGGCATGCCAGTCCAGGAAGCTCATGGCCTGCATCGGATCCAGGGAGTTGGCCTCTTCGATGGTGTGGGTCCTGTTCCAGAAGAGATCGAAAGCCGACTGGATTTCCCCTTGGAAGCGGGCCTCTCTCGAGAAGTCCAGGAGCTTGTCCATCATTGTGTCCCAGGACCTGTCCCTGCCGATGGCTTCAGATTTGCCCTCTGCTTCCTTCTTGAGGCAGCAGTGTTTGTATTTCTTCCTGCTGCCGCAGGGGCAGGGGTCGTTTCTGCCCGTCTTGATCACTAATCAACCTCCCGACCCGGGACTCGCAAGATCGCGTGGAGCCTGGGTCCAAGGTTATTCTAACATAGAATCCACGAGTATGAAAACCATGCCGTTTGACGCAGACCTTCAGGCGGGCACCAGTGCACGATTCCCGGCGAGGGCCTGGGCTTTGATCTCCTGGAACTCCTCTAGACTCGCCTCGCACCAGGGGAATGGATAGATGGAGTCATTGTGCAACAATGGGTCAGCGTGAGGGTCGATACCCCACGTATGTACCGCCTTCGCCCACTCTACGGTGCCGGGGATGAGAGAGTATAGGGTGATCTGCACGCGCGCTCCGCAGCCGTGGGCGAGGTTCACGCTGTCTCGTGCCTGTCGAAGCGACTGCCCGGGCAGACCCAGAAGGACGTAGGCGGTGATGTCAGCCGGCTCGAAACCGGCAGCCCTGAGGTTTCGGACGGCCTCTCGGAAGCTCTCATTGGAGACCTTGCCCCCACTGCGTCGTTGTTCCTCGGGGTCGGAGCTCTCCAAGCCGAGCCTGATGGTTCTGAAACCAGCCTCGTACATCTTGGAGGCAAGATCTGCGTCTATGTACGTGGCGTGGAGCCCATTCGGCGTGTGGAGGCGGCAATCGAGGCCTCGCTCCAGGAGTTGATCGAGGAGCGAATGGACGTGTCGATGACTGTCCACGAGCAGGGCGTCGTCGTAGAAGGCGAAATCGCGGATTCCGAGCTGTCTTCGACAGTACTCTATCTCGTCGACGACCGGGCGTGGCTCTCTTCGCCTGAAGCCTTCAGGATGGAGCAGGGAGGATGCGCAGTAGGTGCAGCGGAAGGGGCAGCCGCGCGAGGTCTGGATGGCGGCGAATCCCTGGTTGCGTCGCAGCCCGTGCAACGGGGGTGGCAGGGCGTCGAGGCTGTCCTCGTAGCGGGCATAGTCGGACTCTTGGCCCATCAGCTCGTCCGCGAGCCGGAGCGCCTGGATCTCCCCTTCGCCGCTGAGAACGTGGTCCGCTCCGGAGTTCTCGACGGCATGGTCGCGGCACAGCGTGGCGTAGGTTCCACCCAGGACGATGGGCACTCCAGGGAAGTGCGCTCTGACTCTCTTGATGGCCTCGAAGGGGCCCGGATACCAGTAGGTCATGCCGGAAGTGACCATGACTACGTCTGGGCGAGGCTGCGACTCCAGCTCCTCCTCGAAGACCTTCAGTGGGAGCCCGTAGCGGCCATAGCGCCGAGGGACCATGCTCAGCACCGGCGGTTTTTCCACGGTGGTCTTGAGGTACTTGCCGCAGCCGTAGGCATCCGCTCGGGGTCTGGAGGGCAGCCGTGGATGGTGTCTGTCCAGGCAGTCTACGAGGGCGACCTGGTAGCCGTTCGCCTCCAGCAACGCAGCCACACAAAGCAGGCCCAGGGGCTCACTCCATTCGCAATAGGCGGCGAAATCGTAGATCCAGGGATTGACAAGGAGAATCCGGCCCTTCACAGCTTCTCACGAGA
This sequence comes from Anaerolineae bacterium, assembly GCA_034430275.1. Classification (GTDB taxonomy): domain Bacteria; phylum Chloroflexota; class Anaerolineae; order UBA7937; family B3-Chlor; genus JAUVXJ01. The sequence continues at coordinate 2,189 of DAOUEW010000256.1, forward strand.
TGCTAGCGCTGAGCCTGGGGATCTTTTTGTGTTTGAAAGTCTGTGCGCCGGTACCCATTATAGCCACACTGACCGGGCCACACAATCCAAGAGGGGAAGGTGGGCTGCGGGGCAGCAGGCTCTGCACCGCGCACACCTTGGCACTGCGTGCTGATTGTGATCCGGTTGACAGAAAAGCGACAGTCTGGTATAGTCTGCGAAAGTCTTCGAGGGCGTGTCTGCCCGGCCGCGATGGACAGCGGTATGCAGAAGGGAGGATCCCATGAAGGAACAGAGGACTCTGCGACGCTTGGCACTCACACTGGTGGTGGCGCTCTTGGTGTTTGGCGCTGCCCTTGGCTGTAGCTTGTCGGATCTGCTGCCCTCTACGGGCGCGGAACCGGAGATCGCGTTGTGGGCGAGCGAGGTAGTGGTGCCGCCTGGCGGATGCGCCATGCTCCATTGGGAGGTGATGGGCGCTGAGGACTACCCGGTGTTCCTGGACGGACGGGAGGTACCGCCGTCAGGGGAGGAGGAGGTCTGTCTGGATCAGCCCACGACCTTCGAACTGGTGGTAGCAGCGCCGGGCGGGTCTATCAGAGAGTCAGTGATGATCGAGGTCGAGGGGCAGTGGGAGGAGCCGCCTCCAGAGGAAGTCCCACCCGAGGAACACCCTCCGGAAGAGGTGCCCCCTGAGGAGGCGCCGCCCGAGGGCGGGCCAGAACACATCATGATAGTGACTGACCCTGACGCCATCCCACAGGGTGGGTGTGCCATGCTGCACTGGGAGGTAGTCCCTCCCGATTGGCCGGCCTTCATCAACGGCCAGGAGGTGCCGCCCATGGGGGAGCGTGAGGAGTGTCCGGATGGCACTACCACCTACGAACTGATCGTGGAAGCGCCGGGAGGCCCGTACGTGCGTACCGTGACCTTGCACGTGGAGGAAGGGGCTGCCCCGCCGCAACCGACTTCCACCAGCCCGCCGCCCGCTGCTGCCACAGCGACCCAGCCGCCACCCGCACAGCCGACGGCGACTCAGCCACCACCGGCGCAGCCTACAGCGACACAGTTCGTGCCACGCTGGGGTCAATGCTCATGGGTAGGTGTTGAACAGGCTGGGATCAACAGCCACCAGCCGAAGACCTGGTGTTCAAACGGTAGTTTCATCACCGGCATGGACCTCGATCGTCAGGCGATAGACGCCATGGACTCGCCGGTGATCGGACAGGTGCACTGCTGCCCGCTGTCTGTGGGCCAGTTCAGCCCTTGGGGACAGTGCTCCTGGGTGAAGGTGGAGCAGGGGGGGATCAACAGCCACCAGCCCGTCGCCTGGTGTCCCGATGGTCAATATTTGACGGGCTTGGACCTGGATCGTTTGGGGGGAGCGGATCCACTCGACTCTCCCGGGGTTGGGCAGGGTTTCTGCTGTCCGTTGGGCGATCCCAAGTACAGCGGTTGGGGTTCCTGTTCCTGGGTGAAGGTGGAGCAGGCGGGTATCAACAGTCACCAACCGGTAACCTGGTGTCCAAACGGGAGCTTCCTGGTAGGCCTTGACCTCGATCGTCAGGCCATAGACCCTCTCGATTCTCCCGTGGTTGGTCAGGCGTACTGCTGTAGCCCGCAATGAACTCGCGCCCACTCGGCTGACGCTGGCGCCGAAGATGGCACCGCTCGGCCTGTTCAGTGCGGCGACAACAGCCCCCGCGAGAGCGGGGGCTGTTTCTGTGGACCCTTCTCCTGCCCTAGCTGTTGGAGAGTACGGTCAGCCAGAGGAGCCCGTCGTTGACCTTCCAGTTCTGGAGCCTCGATTCTCTTAGCAGACCTTCGACTTCTTCTGGAGAGTAGGCGGCTCTGATGTGCGGGGTGAGAGATGCCCACCAGGATCTCTTGAAGTCGCTAATGATGAACCTCCCTGCGGGAGAGAGGACTCGCTGAACCTCATCGAACACAGTGCTGGGATTCTTCAGAAGGTGAAGGGTGTTGCTGCTGACCACGAGGTCGAAGGATCCGGCGTCGAAGGGCATGTCCTCGGCGTCGCCGCGCTCGAACGACACCCTGTCCGCAGCTGCGCTTCCCGCCGCCTGTTCACGCGCCACCATCACCGCTGCCTCCGAGAGGTCCAGGCCCACGAACTCGAGCTCTGGAAAGTCCTTGGCTAGCGCCAAGGCCAGGATTCCGGTACCGGAACCCAGGTCCAGGGCCTTGCCCCTGCTCATCTCCCACCCTTTCATTGTGTCAGCGAAACTCCTGGCGATGCGGGGCATCCAGTAGTTGAGTCCTTGGGCGTATCTTCTGACGCTCTCTACGTCCTCGAAAACGGTATGCTCCAACGGTTGTCTGCTTCTCATCAGGTAACTCCTCTTCGAATCGTTGCTCGCCCTCAGGGAAAGACGGCTTGAGGCAGGACCGTGCTGCGGGAGCCACGATCGATGCGCTCATGCCTAGACAGCGGATCGATCGCGGTCTGCCTCACGTCTTCCGCGCACAAGTCGGATTGCTCCCATAAGAACGTTGACCCGGGGTACGGTCTGCATGTACCGTTCGTACTCCTGGCCAAACTTCTCGATGCAGTACTGGTCGGTCTTGTATGTGTCGAGGTAGGCGAGGATCATGGAGATTCCGCCCAGCAGCGTGATGGGCCAGGTCTGGCCGACCAAGGTCACCGCCAGGTTCATCAGCAACCAGGCCAGGCCTCCTTGCGGATGCCGAACCAGGGAGTAGATGCCCGTGGTGACCAGGGTTGTGGTCTTCATGTAGCTCTGGCCTTCTTGAACTCCACCCCTGCGCTTGAGGGTGAAGATGGGCACCATGGCGAAGGCCACGCCGGCTGCCCACAGCCCGTATCCGGCGTATCTCACCACGGCCACACCCTCTGGATTGGAGCGGAACACACACAACACTATCTGCAGCACCAAGAGTCCACCACCAACTGAAGACAACAGCCAGGGGTTCAATCGGTACAATGCCTTCTTGAGACCGTTCATGGTTGTCCTCCTCTATGTCACTGCTTTTGGGCCACGAAAGAGCAATGCCTCATCAGTGCGGTCACAGGTGCGCCGGCGGACGCGAAGTACACCAGGCGCAGCTCATTCTCTTCCAGACAGGATAGCAGGCGGCTCTCCTCTAGCAGATCGAGTCGTCGCAGCAGCGGGCTGCATAGGCGCTCCAGCCACGGAGGCGGAAGAAGATCAGTGCAGACGAACCAGCCGCCCGGTTGAAGTACCCGGCTGGCCTCACTCACGGCGCGATGCCAACCGCCCATCAGGTGGTGCAGCACCCCGAAGGAGAACACGGCGTCGAATCCGGCATC
>DAOUEW010000257.1:0-3953 GCA_034430275.1 Anaerolineae bacterium
CTTCCAGTGGATCTGGAGTCGCATGAACTGTATGGGAGGAGGATGCCCGAACTACTACGTTGCTGCCGACAACTATGTCATGGTCGACCTTGGTCCCGATGATGATCTAACCTTTGGGGGGTCGATCTATGACCATGATGACGGCAACCCGAGCGACACGCTCTTCGACGCGGAGTACACGATCCCTGCTGAAGACATCTCCGAGGACACGTCGGGCCTGTGCCTGGTCCCGGGCTATTGCGTAATCGAAGACCGCAGTATCACGCTCACGGTCCTTCTGTCCACTATCGGCTGGTAGGGTGACGGCGGAAGTAGGGATCTCGTCGACGAGGGGCCCATTCACGGCAGATTCTGGGCCACCATCTTGATGGCCCTCCTTTAGCGCGTGGGCGACGTACCTCCTCGTGCTACGGTGTGCACCCCCCTGGATCGGGCGCAGATGTCTTGCACGCCAGCACGCCGACGGCAGTGCTACAAGGGAGGAATGATTGATGAGAAGAGCAGCGACCGTCGTGGTAGCCCTTCTACTGGTTCTGTGCTGTGTGACGCTCGCCGTTGGCGGCTTGTGGTATCTCTGGCGGCCGGGATCTGTGACCAAGCCGGTGGTGCTGATCAGCTCGCCCGGTCAGGGTGAGGAAGTGCGAATGGGTGAGGCGGTTTTCATCCAAGCTGTCGCCCGTGATAGTGCGAAGGTGGTGCGGGTTGAGTTCTGGGCCGATGGCGAGCTACAGGAGGCCCAGAACAGCACCTTGCCTGAGGGCATCTCGCCTTTCCCGTTGGTCGCCGTCTGGCGGCCGCCGTCCCCGGGGGATCATACGATCAGTGTTAGAGCGTTCAACACGGACGAAGCCCGGGCGTACGCCTCGATCAGTCTGCATGCCGTGGAGGTGGCGGATGGCGATGGAGATGGCATCTCCGATGAGAGCGACTTGTGCCCGGATCAGGCTGGGTTCGGTACCTCAGGCGGCTGTCCCGACGGGGACGGGGATGGCGTCCCAGACGCGAGGGATGCGTGCCCCGACGAAGTGGGAGTGGTCGAGGCTGAGGGATGTCCGGAGACGACCGAGGTGGATCAAGACGGGGACGGCATTCTGGACGAGAGCGACGAGTGTCCGGATGAGCCTGGTCCAGCGACGGCGGGTGGTTGCCCCGACGCCGATGGAGACGGTATAGCCGACGCCGACGATGCATGCCCCGACGAAGTGGGCTTGCCCCCACATGACGGTTGCCCTGTGCCGGGGGACTTGGACGGCGACGGGGTCAGCGATGAGCTCGACGAGTGTCCAGAGGTGCCGGGCACGAGCGAGCTCGACGGTTGCCCGGACCTCGACGGTGACGGCGTTGGCGATAGAGATGATCGCTGTCCGCATCAAGCAGGGTCGGAGGAGTTAGACGGGTGTCCCGATACAGACGAAGATGGGGTAGCTGACCCTGACGATCTTCGACCTGACGAGCCCGGTGAGGCGGAAGACCACGGCGCTCCGGACACCGGCGCTGAGGACAGCGACGGCGATGGCCTGCCGGACGACATCGACCTCTGCGACGATGAGGAGGGGGTCGTCGAGCACGATGGTTGCCCGCCACCTGGGGAGGGGGAGGATCTCGATGGCGATGGCACGTCGGACGAAGACGAGGCGCCTGATGGGGTGACGGATCCGATCCCAGGGTTCCCTGTGGAACCCGAGACGGTCATCGTGGAGGTCGAGGGGCTGGAGTTTCTCCTGGGCCAGCAGTATGACCAGGTCGCCTGCTACATCGGCGTGGGCGACTACTACGAACGGTACGGTCCCTACGAACTCGAGGGAGGAACACGGTGGGACATCGCCACGGACGTGGGAGGTGAGAACAGCGTGGTCGTGGAGACAGCGGAGGACGAACCCCTCGAGGTGTTTTTGGAGTGCGAGGCCTACGTCGGGGAAGAGCTTCCCTTGAACCTGGGGACGTATCGAGAAGCGCATGATCCTGAGGTGTGGGATGGGCGCACGCTGAGTGGGCGATCGGAGCGAGAGGAGGAGCCTTTCGGCGCGACCTTCTTGGTTGACTACCGCATCTGTGAGGGTTCTTGCGAGGAGTCCTCTCTTCCCGCCCCCCACGCTTGGCTGGTGCCCACGTGGGTGAACGAGGAACGCGTGGACACCCAGGTATACTGGAGTTGGGAAGGGGACGAGGAGGCCATAGATCACTTCGGCGTGAGCTATCTTTGCGGTGGCCACCGTGGCGCGCAGCTTGTCGCGTCACCCGACGACCGCCGGATCTCAGTGCACTGGGTCGACCCCAGGTGCAACGAGACGTGTGAGTTCCACGTCGCTGGTTATCAGATGGGTGGCTTGGCGCTCACGCCTCGGAGCAACACGGTGGTTTGGGATGGAGGAGAATGCGCACGCGGGCGTACCGTGACGGTCGAGTTTGAGTGGTTCAGGCCGATCCCAGCCGTGGATGGAAGAGGTCCTATCTACGGCGAGTTGTGGGCCAATGAGGAGGTGCTCTCCTTTGATGGCGCCGGTGAAGCCTACTGTGGCTTCTACGACGAGGAGTGCGGCTATTACATACACGGCCATTGGGTTTCTCCGCCGCGAGCTTACTCCATGGGGGTGACGGTGGGGGACCTCTTCCACGACATCCTGGGACTGCATGCTCGCTGCGGGAGCTGTAGGTATGGGGCTCCATCTACCACCTACGCCATGGTGCCTCTGCCCGAAGGGGACGATCTGACCATCGGGTTCGATATCTGGGAGTATCATCACGAGGGCGAAGACGTCCAGCTCTGTCGTGCTGAGACTACCATCGAGTACGATGAGCTGCACAACACTGACTACTACGTGTTCCCGAGCTACGACTTGGTCGTGCCTTGTCGCGTAGAGGTTAACATGCACGTATGGGATTGGATCGGAGGGTAGGTGCCGGTCGAGGGTGTGTGTGCGCAAGAGCTGCGTCCCGTGACCTGCGGGCCGTCGCCGTGCAAGGGGGAGTCACTTGTCGTTTCGAAGAGTTCCCTTCCATCGGCGCGACGCCCATCCCTGCCGATCGTCTGCGAGACCGTCACATGGCACACGTTTACCTCAGATGCTATACTAGCGGTCAATCTCTAGAGAGCATGGTCTGCACCACGGTCAGATTGCCCTGATGCGCTAGCCGAAAGGCGGCTTCTGCAACCCCATGCTCTTTGCGCAATGGCAGAGTCCCTGGACAAGGAGGTGGAGAATGACAGTGCGATACAGGTCTTGGACGGCGATTCTTCCCCTGCTCTTGGTAGGTGTGATGGCGGTAGCCCTGTCGTGTGCCCCGGTTGAAAGAGGACCCCGAGCCTGGATCGACTGGCCGGGGGAGGGGTTCGAGACCGACGTGGGCACGACACTAACCGTTATCGCGCACGCCCACGCCGAGCAAGGCGTGGCCGAGGTCCAACTGTCGGTGGACCGGCAACCGTACAGGGTGGTTTCGCCCGATCAGGTTGGAGAGCAGTTCGTCGAGGTCTCCGTGGAGTGGTTCGCTGATGAGCCAGGGACCTACCTGCTCTCGGTGACTACCTTCGACGTCAACGGCCAAGCAAGCAGCCCGGCGAGCGTGACCGTGTCCGTCTCCGGCGAGGGTGCACAGGACACCGTCACGCCAGAACCTGAGGAAACGCCACCTCCGGCCAGCCCAATGCCAGAGGATTCGACAACCACGCCCGGGCCGACCGAGACGTCACCTCCGCCCACGGCCACTTCGCCCCCGCCGATGGGGACCCCTTTGGCTGCCACTATGACGCCACCTCCCCCCCCGCCGACCCCACAGCCACCCAGAATAGTCTCGTTCGAGGTTGATCGTAGCCAGACCAGCGTCGGCGAATGTGTGCGCTTCAGTTGGCGTATTGAGGGGCAGCCTAGCGTCATCTACTTCGATGGGGAGGGGGTCACGTCTCCCGATTCCAGGCAGAGGTGTCCGACGACGACGCGAGACTACGAGTTGCG
>DAOUEW010000258.1:0-49568 GCA_034430275.1 Anaerolineae bacterium
CGGAGTAGTCTATCTCTGCCAGCGGCAGACACTCCGAGGTCCCATTGCCCCACACGGCGACGTTGAACTCTCTACCTTCGACAAACTCCTCCACCAGGGCTGGCTCCCGATAGGTCCGCACGACGTACTCGACCCGCCGGCGCAGCTCCTCCACAGTGGTCACCACAGCCCCGTCGTCTATGCCCAGACTGGCGTCCTCTGCCACAGGCTTGACGATGGCTGGCAGCGGAACATGGAACTCAACGTCAGCATCGTCGCACAACTGGAAGGGCGGCGTCGGAATGCCAAGGGAGGTTAACAAGCGTTTCGTCCGAGCCTTGTTCAGACACAGGGCCATCGTCTCCGGAGAAGAACCGGTGTGTCTGTACCCCAGCCTCTCCAGGATGGCAACGGCCTCAGGCTCCAAGTCCGCGCGGCTGCCCAGACCTTCCAGGAGGTTGAAGGCTACCCACTCCGTGGCGTCGTACTCAGCCAGGACCTCTAGCGGATCGAAGGGTACGGGCACGCAGGCGACTTCGTGATTCGGTCGCAGCGCCTCCTCCACGGCCCTCGCCGCTAGCGCCACGCCCTGGGCGGAGACCAGGTCCTTGGCCTCGCCTTTGTCCACTGACTGGACGTCGTTGTAGAGAATCAACACCTTCATGCTCGCCCTCGTCTCAGCGTCGCACTGCGTCTTTCCGACGCGCAGGGGCGCCAACCTTCTCCGCAGGAAAAGCTGTCGTCTTGCCCAGCCATTCTTCTACTGCGCCACGGTCAACGCTGGCACTGGCTGGATCCGTGCCGCCAGTTCCGGGTATCGCTCCAGAGCGGCAAGAAGCACGACGTTGATCAGATTAGCGTGACTCATGCCCGCCGCCTCGGCCTCGAACACCAAGTCACTGATCCCCGGTGAGAGCCCTGGCAAGGGATTCAGTTCCAGGATGTAGGGCCTCTCGGCATCGTGAGCGTCCAGCTTGAAGTCCACTCGTGCCACGTCCAAACAACCCAGGGCTCGGAAGGCAGCGACTGCCAGGCGGCTCAGTTCGTCGACCTGGGCATCGCTGAGAGCAGCAGGGCACAGGTACCTGGGCACAGTGGGCAGCTCCGACTTGATACGCGACGTATATATGCCGCGCTCTTCCGGGGGGCAGGTGCTCAGGTCGATCTCCAGAGCGGGTAGCACCCGCAACTCCGTGTTGCCCAGCACTCCTACCGTTATCTCGCGCCCCTCGACGTACTCCTCCACCAGGGCCGGCTGTCCATAGGTCTCGAAAAGCCACTGCAACTGCTTACGTAGCTCGCTCTCATCGCGGACTACAGAATCCCCGTTGATACCCATCCCCGTTCCTTCCCCGGCCGGCTTCACGAAGAGCGGATACCTGAGGCTGGAATCCACGCTGCCGAAGGGATGGTCGAACACCTGGAACCGGGGGGTGGGCAGGCCGTGAAAAGCCAGAACACGCTTGGTCATGGGCTTGTCGAGGGTGAGCGCCAGGCACAGGACCTTGGACCCCGTATATGGGGTCCCCAGCATCTCCAGGAAGGCTGGTACGTGGGATTCTCGAGAATCTCCTCGGTGCCCCTCGCAGATGTTGAAGGCGATGTCGAAGTCGCCCTTGCGCAAGCGACCACACAGCGACTCATCGCCCTCGACGAAGGTCACCTCGTGTCCACCTTGTCGGAGGCTGGCAGCGATGGCCTCCACGGTCCGCTCTGAGTCCAGCTCAGCCCACCTGTCTTGTGGCTCTCCGGCTCCGTGCGGTGCATTCTTCTTCAGATTGGCCAGCAGTGCGATTCTCAGACCGCTCATCTTCGCCTCCGATCCGGACCCGAACCGTTGCCAGGCGCTGTCGTGGCGAGGACAGCCCATGGCTGACTCAGTGCTTCGGGGTCCACTCCGGTGCTCTCGGCCGGCGTGAGAGTGGCAGCTACTCCCACCTTGGGCTGCCCCAGTTGATCGGCGCAGAACCGGCATCGAGCAGGATCGTGTCTCTCGTAGTGCCGTGGCTCAGGATACGAGAACATCTCCCCTTCGTAGTTCCTGACCACCACTCGTGAGTCCGACTGAGACATCAGATACTGAGGCATCAGAGGCACCTTTCCGCCGCCTCCCGGCGCGTCGATGACGAAGTTCGGCACAGCCAAGCCGCTGGTGTGGCCGCGCAGGTGCTCCAAGATCTCGATCCCCTTGCTCACCGGCGTGTGGAAGTGCCCGAGACCTTGAGACAGGTCGCACTGGTACATGTAGTATGGTCTCACACGTATCTTGAGCAAGCCCTGAACCAGACGTTTCACCACGTTGGGGCAGTCGTTGATGCCCGCCAGCAGCACCGTCTGACTCCCCAGGGGTATGCCGGCATCGGCCAGCATACCGCAAGCGCGCGCCATCTCCGGTGTGATCTCCTGGGGATGGTTGACGTGGATGTTGATCCACAAGGGGTGATACCGACGCAACATCTCCACCAACTGAGGCGTGATCCGCTGAGGCAGATAGACCGGCACTCTGGTCCCGATGCGGATGATCTCCAGGTGGGGGATGCTCCGCAGGCCGCGCAACAGGTACTCTAGCGCCTGCTCCGACACGAATAGCCCGTCGCCGCCCGAGATGAGGGCGTCTCGAACCTCGTGGTGCTGGCGCACGTACTCGATCATCCCCTTCATCTTGTGCAGGCTTACCGTCTCGCGCCCCCGGCTCACCAGACGACGACGCGTGCAGAAGCGGCAGTACGCGGGACACTGATCCGTCACCACCATCAGCACGCGATCCGGATAACGATGTACCAGACCCGGCACCGGTGAGTCGGCCTCCTCACTCAGTGGGTCCTCCAGATCGCTCTGGTCGAACTCTAGCTCGTGCACCGTGGGCACCACCTGCATGCGGATAGGACATTTGGGGTCCTGCGGGTCCATCAGAGACAAGAAATAAGGGGTGATCGCCATTCGAAACGCTCGGCTGGCGCCTATCACCCCTTCCTCCTCTTCGGGAGTCAGGACCAGAACACGCTTCAGCTCATCCAGCTTAGTGACGCGGTTTCGTACTTGCCAATGCCAGTCTTGCCACTCCTCCTCGCTAACCCCGGCCCACACCCGCGGGCGAGGGTTGGCGTGCGGAGGCTTCGTACCCGGAGGCTCCTCCGAACCCTCGTAGCTTCTCTCTTCCATGACTCCCCCTGTTTTCGTATTCTGCGAAAGCGCCCGTATAGCCAAGGTGCCCATGCTCAACTCAGGGAGCTCTGACCCTGCGAGAACCGCTTGGCGTACGTAAGGCGCGAATCACCTTCTCGGTAGTAATCCTTCACCTTGGCAACCATCCGATATCCATGATCTTTGTAGAAGCGACGTGCCGCTAGATAGGGTCGCGTCGAGGAAGTGTCCACCAGCAGCATCCGTCCCTTGGCCCCGTGCACTGCCTCCTCTACCCGGGCGAGAAGCGTACTTCCGATGGCCTGCCCCTGGTAGCTGGGATGCACGAAGATCCAGTACAGGTCATAGGTCGCATCCGTCATGGGCACGGGTCCATAACACACGAACCCCACGATACGGCCGTCCACCTCAGCCACCAGGGAACGGTAGTCTCGCTGTTTGGGGTCGTTCAGTTCCGTCTCCACCAGCTCCTTGACGACGCCGATCTCCCGGCTGGTGAACACGCTTGTTCTCCGACCCAGGGCCAGTATCCCCTGTAGGTCCCCAGGCTGGAGCCCCCTCACCTGGAGGGCGCCAGTGGCCAGATCCTCCTCCGAACGGACTCGGCCGTGCGGGCGTCGGCGGCCAATGGCCTCGGCCGCTCCGGCCGAGCCTGAACTCGACCCCACGCGAGTCCTTGCAGGGACACCCCGCTTTCGTGCTCGCCCGCCTGGCTCCGCCGAACACGCACCTGACGACCGCTCTTCAGACAATTTCCTCAAGTCCCTGGACCTCCACGAGCCGCTCGCGGACGTGGAGGAAATTCGCCAAGATAGTAACCTTCAAACCCTAACCCATAAGTATACGCCCCAAGCGCACCACCAAGGTCACAAAACGGCAACACCTTGGTGACAAGAAAGGCCCCGGGGCATCAGTCTGGTATCAAAACCCGGGGCCTGGCGAAACGCATTGCAGGGTATGGTATGGTCAAGTACCGTCCGCCTCCTCTGAGGACGAGAAGACGTAGCCTATTCCAGGGATGGTGGTCACGTACCGTGGATGGGCGTGATCTGGCTCCACCTTGCGACGCACCCGGCTAACTAGGTTCTTGACCAGGGTCACCTCGCCCTTGCCACCATAACCCCAGACTCGCTCCACTATGGTCTCTGTGGGGATCACCCGGTCCGGATTCTTCATCAGCAGATAGAGCAACCGAAACTCCATGTTGGTCAGGCGTACGGATGAGCCTTCAGGAGTGAGGAGCACATGTGCTTCGGGATCCAAGGTCAAGCCTCCGACGGTGACCGGTCCCATCGCTGAGAGAGGCATCGACTGCGACCGTCGCAAGAGGGTCCTGGCACGAGCCGCCAGCATGCTGGGACCGAAGGGCTTGGGCAGGTAATCGTCCACACCGTGGTCCAGTGCCCTGAGGACGTACTCCTCATCGCTTTGTGGAGACGCCAGCAGAATGGGAACCGCGGAATCGGAGCGCACCCCGGCGACCAATGCCAGGAAATCGACCTCCCTGGAGCTGGCATCCAGCACGACGAGATCCGGCGTCTCCTCGATGCACATACCCAGGAACTTCTCCTCGCTGCTGGTGACCAGTGGCTGTAGGCCAGCCTGGCGTAGCACGAAGGCGTCGAACTCCAACTGATCTCGGTCATCGCCGAAGATGAGAGTTTTCATCGCGCAGTCCCCCTCAAAGGGCCGGGCCTACCACAGTTCGCCACAACTCCAACCACGCTCACAGCCATGCAGTCACGCCCAGAATCGCCGATCGAAAGGCCCGGTCGTGGCCCTACCGCCTGCCCCTGATGCCAAGACCCCCGCCGAATCTCCCCCGCAGACCCTTTAGCCGTCCATATAGCTCCCGCATCTGGTCTGCCGACAGCCGCTTCCTGCTCTCAAAATAGGCCACCGCGACCCGGCCCATAGCCCAGGTCCCAGCGGCGGCGATGGCACCCGAGATCACCCACCCCGGGCCCGGCAGGAACTTCAGCGCCTCTTGGGTAGCATACCGCAGCAGAACGCCGCCGCCGATGGTGGTGATCAGCTCCCTGGCCCGTCCGGGACCCATGGCCTCCCCATAGATCGTAGCGATGCGCAGCGTCAGGCGTACCTGGCTGGCCAGAAGAAGTGGTATGTCCAGAAACGGAATCGGCTCCATGCCAATGATCAGGTTGAGGATACTCGTGTTGCGGATCACACTGCGTGCCATCCTCCTGCGATAGAATGGCAGCTCCCTGCCCAACGCCACCGCCAGTGCCGGGCGTTTTTCAATGATCCGGGGCAGCAACAATTCCGCTACGTTCGTACCCTTCCGGGCGGAGATGGGGATGACCGACACGCCCAGCTTGCCCTGCGCATCGGCGACGACGGGCCTCAAGTCGCTCTCTATGAGATCGATCTTGTTCAGAGCCACGACCAGGGGACGCTTCTCAGCCCTCAGGCGCTGGTAGAGCTCGTAGTCTCCCTGGCGGAGCCCGGCGGCTGCATCGAAAAGCAGCAAGGCCCCGTCGGCCTCCCGCACCGCCTCCAATGCGATGTTCCCTCGATCCACACCTCCCACCCCGCCGAAACCAGGCGTATCTACGAGGGTGAAGGGTCCCAACCGCTGGGTGACTACCTGTTTGGTCGTTCCCGGCACCGCCGCGACCGCCGACACCTGTCTTCCTGACAGGAGATTGACTAGCGTGGACTTGCCAGAGTTCACAGGGCCCACGACAGCAAGCCTGGACAGCGCCTCCTCCTCGATGTCCAGTGACAGGCTTTCTCTGTCGAAGGCCTTCAGGAGATTCCTCAGTTCATTGAGCACCACCGGCAGCCTGAGCATGTTTTTCGACCCTGGATTCGGATACCTCAGATCATAGCCGATGGTTGTTGAGAGCACCAACACCCCGCCGCGACCACTGAGGGGTGCGGTCACAAAGGAGTTCGTGTATAATGGAACGACTCTCAGCGTTTGCCGTAGCGTGCACGCGGGATGGTGAAGGAATGAACAGACAAGTAGATCTTCGTTTCCTCACACTGGCAGGCACGTTGACCATCGTCGCTTTGCTGTTTCTCGCTGCACTGGCGGGATGTAGTCCACTGGCCTCTCCCACTCCCAGCAATACCGTGCAGGACTCAACGCCCACAACGCCATCGCCCGTCAGCGCTCCGACCACCCCTTCTCCGGCCCCCACTTCTATGGTATCTGGCTCCTCGTCGATCACGTTGACCATCTGGGGGCCGATCCAGTTCGCGCCTGGTGACGCGGACGCCGGACGGACTATCTTGCAAGCGCAGTATGATTCGTTCGCCGCGGATCAGCAAGGCTTCGAAGCACAGTATGTCACCAAAGCCACATCCGGAGAAAGCGGCATCGTAGAGTTCCTCGAGTTGGCCAGCTATGCAGCCCCCAGCATCATGCCAGACATCGCCATAGTAGACCCCTTCGAGCTGGAACCATTGGTCAGCGCCGGTCTAGCACAGCCGGTTCAGGGACTGCTGGCAGAGGGATTGACGGAGGACCTTTACCCATTCGCACGTGAATCCTGTATCTTCGACGGCCAACTCATGGGGATACAGTTCGAAGCCGACATAGAGCACCTGATCTACTACACCGGCGCTCTGGAGGAAGCCCCCGCCACCTGGGCGGACCTCTTCGCTCAACCCATCAGCTACACCTTCCCGGCCGGTGGTGAAGGGGGATTGGTCAACGACAGCTTCCTCATCCAGTACCTGGATCAGGGTGGCTTGCTGGTGGACCAGGAAGGCCAACCAGCGCTCGACTCGTCAACTGTGCAGCGAGTCTTGCGTATGTATGATGCTCTGCGAACGTGGGAGGTAAGTCCTCTGAGGGTGCTCGAGTTCTCGGATCTCGAGGATTGCTGGGCAGCCTATACCGAAGGCAACATCGCGGCGACCCACGTCAGTTCCTGGCGGTATCTAGCGAGCCGCTCCGTGATGCTCGATACCGCATTCGCCCGCGTGCCCACGGAGACCGGGTCGACCGCCACCATGAGTCGCGGCTGGGCTTTCGTGATCGTGACCGACTCTCCCGAACGCCAGGAAGCTGCTGCTTCTCTGGTCGAGTGGTTGATGGCTCCTGAGAACCTGGCGGAGTGGAGCGAGGCCACGAGCCACTTGCCCACGAGGCGCGCAGCGCTACAACTCACGGACTGGCCTGCCGAGTACGTCGACTTCCTCGAGGATCAACTAAAGAGCGCTTTCTATCGCCCCTCCAGTCCAGAATTCGAAGAGATAGCGCGGGCTTTGCAGGTGGCAGTGGAAGACGTGATATCGGGCGAGCGCACACCTCGGCAGGCCGCGACGCAGACTGTGGACAGCCTACAGTAGCCGCCTCGGGACCTCACTCTTCGCTGAACTGGTCGACGACCTTACCCTCGAACCGTCCCAGCGTCGCTTCCAACCGCTGCTGGCGCACGGCCATGGTCAGGTCTCCCCTGGTCCTCTCCAGGACCCCGCGCACCATGTCTGTGGTGCGTCGAAGACCCCGTGTGATCGCGTCGGGGTAGTCCACCGTCACCAGGATTCCATACACGTCGTCCATGATCCTCAGCAACTCCTCCGCCCTCTCCAGGTCTCCGCTGCGGATCAGGTCCAGTATGGAGCGCCTCATTTCACCCATGGCCTCCGCCAACCCATTCAGATAGGCCGGATAGTCAATCTCCAGATCACCAGGACCGGGAAGGGCTTCTTGCGCCATCAAGGCGAACGTGATAGACGCCTCAGCGTACTCCTTCAAGGCATCCTGCACGTATCCAGCCCCATAGATGCTCTGCTCGTCAGCCAGATCGGCGCTGAACTGCTGGACCACTTCTCGCCCTTCGTCCAGCATCTCTCTCGCCTGCTCGAACTCGCCTCTGTGCACAGCCCGTATAGTGTTGGCCGAGTGTCGTATCAAGCGGCGCGATAGCTCCAGGGCTCCCTCGCGAATGCGGTGGCGGGCCTCCAAAGCCTCCAAAGCCTCCTGAGCGATGTCTTTCAGCTTGTCCGTTTCCATGTTCTCTCCTGTCGTCTCGCGGCCTCGGCGGCTGCGCTATCCATCTTCGGGTCGATACCCGTCCCGCAGCAGCGGGCAGAACCAAGACACGTCTGGCAGTTGCACAGTGTTCAACACTTCCACATTCTAGCACACTACTGGCCCCGACAACAAAGCGCACTGGTCAGGCGACGGTGGTCGTGATATAGTTGGGCCACGGGCAGAGGACTGGCCACTGACGCCCGTCGTCTACCGGTCGTGAGGGACCCGACAGAACGCAGCCCTTGCGCCAGTCGACGGAATCGCATGAGCAACGGAGGTGCGATGACAGCTCGCAACATCGTTTCTATCCTCGTCCTCTCGGCGTCTCTGACGCTGGCCGCTCTCGTCCTCGGCTGCCAGGCAGCACCCGCTTCAGGGCCGGAGGTGGAGACCGCAGTAGCACAGAAGGCCTTCGCCACACTCACCGCAGCGGTTCCCAGCCCGACCGCCGCGCTGTCCCCAACGGCCACCTCAACGCCCGTACCGTACAACATCTACTTCGGCGACCTCCACGTTCACACCTCGAGAATCCACACCTCGGAGGCCTTTCACGAAGAGTTCAGCCGTGGGGTGGTGCGCCTCGCCAATCTCCATGCCAGTGAAGTGATGGGACACGACTTCGTCGCCGTCACCAACCACGACCGCCTCCTCGAGGACTGGATGTGGGAAGTGACCAAGGAGGTGGCAGACGAATTCACCCAAGATGGTGTGTTCGTATCCTTCCCCGCCTTTGAATGGACCGCCAGTCACGGGTGCGGCGTGCACTGTAGCCCCGAGCGGCCAGACTATCCCGATTGGGGCCACCGCATCGTCTACTTCAGGAACACGGAGGTCGCCACCGGTCTACTGCGCTGCACCGATCCCGACTACGATACGCCAGAGGAGCTATTCGCCGCGTTGCCTGGATCTGACCTCGCCACCACCATCCCGCACCACACCGCTGCGCCCAGACACCCTTTCGACTGGTCAACCGTGAACCCGGACTACGACCGTCTGGTGGAGATCGTTCAGCGCAGGGGAGACTACGAGGCAGACATCATCGAGAACGGCTGGAGCAGCGGCATCGTGCTGGGCGTCGTGGCAGGTACGGACAACCACGTGGCCGCCCCAGGATGGCCCCAAGGAGTTGCCGCCATACTGGCGCCCGAGTTGACCCGCGACGCCCTCTTCGACGCCCTCCTCAGTCGTCATACCTATGGCACCACGCACGGCGACATTCTTCTCCACTTCTTCGGCGATGGTGAGATGCAAGGAAGCGTGCTCTCCGCCAGGGAGTCGGTCACTCTCAACGGGGAGATCACCAGTACGGACGGCAACATCGCACTGGTGGAGCTCACCGACAACGGCGAGGTCATAGCCAACTGGGAGCCAGAGGAGGCTTCGTCACTTCGCTTCGAGAGCACCGAGCAAGTAGGAGAGGATCTACACTACTTCTACGTCAGGGTCACCCTTGACAACGGGCACCGGGCCTGGTCGAGCCCCATCTGGGTGAACTACACCGTCGAGACTCCTTGACCATTGGGACTGGACCTCTTCAAGTCCCGGCGCGGTCGCCCGCTAGACTGGGCGCCACCTACCTCACGGTGATCAACTCCCTGATGTCGTCGAAGACCCCCTGGCCGATGCCCTGCACGTCCATGATCTCCTCGATGCTGCCAAAGGGGCCGTGGCTCTCTCGGTGATCGATGATAGACTGAGCCAACGCGGGGCCGATACCTGGCAACTCCTCCAGTTCGCCCGCGCTTGCGGTGTTGATGTCGATCAGACCCTCCGGCGAGCCCCCCGTGCTGCTGGCCGGGATGCTCTCCTCACCCACCTCTGGGAAGTAGATCTGGTCTTCGTCGTGAACCCTCTGAGCAAGGTTCACGCGGTCCAGGTCGGCGTTCGCAGTCGGGCCACCGGCAGCCTCCAGCGCATCCTGCACCCTGCTCTCTCCAGGCAGGCGGTACACGCCGGGGTTCTGCACCGCCCCTGTGACGTACACAGCCACCTGGACAGGGCTGGGCACGGGGATTGGCGACGGCTCCACTACCTCTATGGGCTGGGTCACCGGCCGGCGCAGGTAGATCACCCCGCCAGCGGACACGAGGAGACAGCACAAGGCGCCCACGATGGGAACCCGAAAGCGCTCCACGACTTCCGCCATCACCAACTCTCCATCATCTCTTCGATAGGGAAGAGAGGCTCGATGTCCACAGGGAGATCACTCATCGCTGAGATCGCGGCCTCCAATGGTGGAGTCAAGATCCCGTACGTATCCAGTAGGAGCTTCACTCCCTCGTAGTCACCACGCGCTTGGAGGCCCAACACCCGTCTGGTCAGGTCCTGGATCGCGTCCAACATCCTGTCGTAGTCGACCTGGAACCTGCCGCTTCGGGCGTCATACGCGAGACCACCACGCTCCAGCAGAAAGTTGAGCTCGAGAAGGGCCGCCCTGCCATGGGCCTCGTCGATGCCGAAGCGAATAGACGCGAACTCGGACACAACGTAGCTTACACAGCTCCGCTCCAGGTCCGATAGGACGCCGTCGTCTATCAGAGACAGAAGGCAACACATCCCGGCGAGGTCCGCCTTCGCCTCCTCAAGAGGGGACATGAGTTCCTTCAGCGCCAGGCTCACCGTGGTCTGGGTGCCGTCAGGGAGAGTGATCGAAGATGGGCCCATGCCGTGCGCCAGTTCGTGCATCAGGACGATGTTGTAGAGAGCATCGAAGGCCAGCAGGGACACCTGTGCCTCGGAGATGGCCCTGGCACCGACAGTGACCACGCAGCTACGGAACTTCGCCTCTCCCACGTTTCTCAGCATCACCTTCCTGCTCCCCTTGGCTTGCCACACCCTCTCGTCGTTGGGAAGCAAGAAAGCCACGGCTTGCACTCCAGCCCTGGCGTCCCCTGCGGAGAACACTTCGTCGATCACACTGATGGGAGAGCTTGCGCCCCGTGTGCCAACCGTGTACTGATCGGACCCAGGGAGACTCCGCTCCAGCTCTGGTAGGTACTGGATCAAGGTTTCCAGTTGCTCGCTCGCTTCGGGGTCTCTGATGCCGATAAAGGCCTCGAAGGCAGCCTTGTAGCCCAGCAAGCGGTCCTCGTACACCTCGTATGGCCCGAAGGTGACGTCGATCAGACTGTCCTCCACATCCAGCCAATCCATCTCGCTCTGAAAGTAGTCGTTGGTCCTGAAGGCTTCGGCTCTGCTGAAGAGAAACCTGGCCAGAGAAGGGTTGTCGCTTATCTCGGCCGCCTCTTCAAGCAATCCGGCCGCCGGTTGAAGGAACTCAGCATAGGCTCTCGAGTAGGGAACGGCACTCAGTCCATCACCCTCGCGTGTGATCACGGTGTAGAAGCCCCGAAATGCCTCCTCGTCCTCTCGAGAAGCTACCAGCCAATCCTCGAACTCCTCGTTGGTCAGGTCCGGTGGGTAGAAACCCGCCCCGAGGGGCTTCGCTTCTTGGCCCACGAAGGGCCTGTGCTCTTCCAGCCGGTCCCAGGGCCCGTACATGATGCGGAAGTAGTGCAACAGGTCTCTGTCCTCGGCGGCCTGTGAGGATTCCAGTCGCGCCAGCCACTCCGGATTGCGGGGAGAGACCTGCCGCAGGAAGATCGCGTCCATGAGGCGCGCGGCTTCGACGACCTTGCCCAACACCTGCCTGTCCCTTTCGCCCAGCAGGCCCTCGTCGAAGGTCAGTGTCGTGGGAACGAACTGGGCTATCCTCTCCCCGATCGTCTTGCTCATGTCCCTTCCTGGCCTCCTCTGACCGCTCTAGAAACCCACTGGTATCAATGATTGTATCACTCCTCCGGAGCAGCTTCAAACCACGCCCGACCAGACCAGGACATAGAGCAAGCTTGACAAGGGTGTGGAGACAGCGTACACTGGCCCCATCGAGGAGCTTCGCTGTCCTCTCTGGGGTTCCTCACCTCAGGCGTTCCAGAGGATCAGGCGCGGCCCACAGACCAGACCTTCGAACGCAGGTGGCCGACGTAAGGTCCTTCACGTGCCAGCATCGAGGACGGCGGACTCCTCGTCTTCGTCTGTCGGTTGGCCTGACAACAGGCCGAGACCACATTCATGTTCAGTCTGTGGAAGATCAGCGACACAAGCTAGCCTAGAGAGGCACCTCTTCGCCCGGAGAGGGGTGTGCATGGACCTCATCTTACAGGTAGCTGACCCGAACCACCTGGCACAGGTGTTTAGCCACTATCAGCAGAGACATGGGAGCAGGTCTCGCAGGCCCCGGCTGCATCCTGGCAGCGACGGCCAAACCATGCGCCAATTCGCCGATCACTTGGACAGGAACCTGCGCCTCTTGAGTCAGAATCTGCTCGGTGGTTCGTACTCCTTCTCACCATTCCTGGAGAGAACGATCACCATGCCCGGGGGCGCCACCAGGATCATATCCGCAGCCACGGTGCGGGACATGATCGTTCAGAAGGCACTGGCCCTGGTCGTAGAGCCGGAACTCGACTCACACCTCGCCGACAACTGCTACTCGTTCCGCATCGGCAAGGAAGCCCCCAGCATACACGATGCCCTGTCCAGCGTAGTCGCTCATCACAGGGACGGGCAGTACTGGGTGGTCAAGCAGGACATCAAGTCGTATTTCGAGAATCTGAATCACGAGTCGATCCTGGCTCGACTGCACGAGGTCTTCCCACACGACTTTCCCATCGTCGACTTGTACTCGAGCTATCTGGGGGCCCCGCGTTTGACACGCGGAGAACTACTACCACGCGAGAAAGGGGTACCCGTCGGGACTATTCTGGCCAACTGTCTCTCCAACCTCTATCTGACCCCGCTGGACTTGCGGATGAAGCAGGAAGGCCACTTCTACCTCCGGTACTGCGACGACATCATCGCCTTCTGTGAGAACGAATCGCTAGCTATTCAGACCAGGGACGAGATCGCCGACGTCGTCGGCGGGCTAAGGCTTACCCTCAATGACCGCAAGAGTCTGCTGGTCGCACCAGGAGAGCGCTTCACCTACCTGGGATATGAGTTCCACGGACGAGAGATAAGAATAGGTCCGCGCGCCTTGCACAAATTCAAGATGAGGATCAGAAGGGCCACGTCGCGAAATGGGAGCGAGAGGCTCACCCGTCGATCCCTGCGCACAGGGGAGGGCAGGGCTGCTCTGCGCCAGGTCATCGCCGAGGTCAACGGCGAGATCGGTGGCGATACTCCACGCAACTGGGTTCGCTACTTCGCCAGGTGCGACTTCGACACGCAGTTCCGAGAGCTCGACTACTGGATCAGGAACCGCATTCGTGGCGCTGTCACCAAACGCTGGAACAAGAGCAACCACCGGACGGTTCCCATGCCCTTGCTGCAAGAACTCGGTCTCAAGTCGCTGGTGGGTGAGTACTACAGGTGGAAGAACCGGTGGCGTCTGCGCGGGCAGGGGCTTATCCATACCATAGCCAGGCTCGACCACCTTCACGACATACTCGAATCGTATCGTTTTCGCTACTACGACCCCCGTGGCGGCCCTTCCCGCTTCCGCCCAGGGGCCGATGGCCTGACCATGGAAAGGTTCGTGTCCAGGGAGACCAGCAATCTCCGAGCCATCCAAGACGCTATGCTCACAGGCACCTACCGCTTCACGCCATTCGTCGAGTACACCAAGGCCAAGAGAGGGCGCACGGACGATAGGGTGGTCTGCCGAGCCAGCCTGGCAGACACCGTCGTACAGAAGGCTGTGGCCAGCGCTGTCGACACGCGGCTCGACCACGTGCTCAGCGAGCACTGCTTTTCCTACCGCCGGGGCAGGAGTCAGTTCAGCGCCATGGGCCAGGTCATGGCTCTCATCAACGCCCACAGGGAATGGTGGGTAGTGAGATCCGACTTCCGCTCTTTCCTGGACACCGTGGACCTCGGTGTGCTCAGGGGCCAAGTCGAGGATCTGCTGCGTGAAGAGCCGTTGGTGTTGGACCTCTATCTGAAGTACCTCTACAATGCGCGGCTGAGAGACGGCGAGTTCCTCCCCCGCACGGTGGGGCTTCCGCGAGGCGGCATCCTGACCCCGTTTCTGGCCAATCTCTATCTCACACCCCTGGACGAGGCCATGGCCCAGGACGGATTACACTACATCAGGTATGCGGACGACATCGTCGTCTTCGCCGAGACCCAGGACTCCGCCCAAAAAGCCGTCAAGCGGCTCCAGTTGCTGACCGACGCCCTTGGATTGACCCCCAGTCCGGAGAAGACCAGGGTCGTGGCCCCCGGCGAGGCGTTCGAGTTCCTCGGCTACGAGATCAGGGGATCCGAGGTCTCCATCAGGCCCTACGCCGTCAACTCCTTGAAGCGGCGTATCAAGAGGGCGACGCTCAAGCGAAAGTGGCGACAGTTGGATCGAAGCAACCTGGACACTGCAGAGGGGAGGAGTGTACTCCAGTCCATCATCGCCAGGGTGAACCACACCTACATCTACAGAGGCGGCAACGACTGGACCAGACATTTCTGCCGCTGCACCAGCGATAGTCAAGTGCGGGAGCTGGATAAGTGGATCGCCGATCGTATCAGGATGGCGGCGACGAAGAGTTGGTCCACCAAGAACCGTCGCCTGATCCCATACAGTCTGTTGAGGGATCTCGGCTGGAGACCTCTGGTGCCGCTGTTCTACCGGTGGAAAAGGGAGGTCTGGAGACAAGGAGGCGGTAGTTCGTAGCCCCTGCTGCCAGCTATGGGCTTGGACCCATGTACCTCGTCAGTTCTGGGCCAGGACGCGTGTTCACCCTCGGGTACGGGTGCGTCCTGGTGGGGGAGCTGCGGCAATTGCATTGCCAAAGGACACTCTGGTGTCTGCTGGTGGCAGGGGCTATCTTTCGCAAGACTGGCGGCCGGCCACCCACGCAGCTAGGAGCCTCTCTCCTCTCCCTGACCCAGCGGCGCCCGCTGACAGCGTGGGCAGACGTACGTGCCCCGGCCGCCGACCACCAGGCGCTCGATCTCCGTTCCACAGCGAGGGCAAGGATCCCCCGCTTTGCCAGAGACCAGCAGCCTCTCCTGGTGTCTGCCCTCGGTGCCGTCAGGGCGCACGTAGTCGGAGCGGCTTGTCCCTTGGTCGGCAATCGCCTCGCGCAGCACCTCCCGGATGGCATCGTAGAGTCCACCGACTTCCTCAGACGTGAGACTGCCGGCGATCCGCCGCGGATGGATGCGCGCCCGGAATAGGGCCTCGTCCACGTAGATATTTCCCAGGCCGGCGATGAAGCGCTGATCCAGGAGCAGGGGCTTGATTCTCCCCCGGCGGTTCTCGAGGAGGGCGCCAAAAGCGGCCACGGTGAAGCCGTCCGTCAGCGGCTCAGGCCCCAGATCGCCCAACACCTCCGCCGGGTCCCTCACCAGGTAGATACGTCCAAACTTGCGGACGTTCACGAAACGCAACTCTTTGCCATCGTCCAGGCGAAACGCCAGGCGCGCATGGGTCTCCCATGGATCGGCGGGGTCTCTTACCAGCAACCTGCCCGTCATCCGCAGGTGCACCAGCAGCGTCCTGCCGCCCGACAGCGACAGCACCAGAAACTTCCCTCGCCGTCCCACGTCCTCTATGCGACGGCCTGTTACCTGGTCGCAGAAGCCGCGCACCGACGGGCGGTCCACGCAGCCCTCCCAGCCCACGATCACCCCGGTGATGGTGCGTCCCACCAGCCACGGCCACAGGTCACGTTTGATCGTCTCTACCTCGGGGAGCTCGGGCATCTCAATCCATCACCTTCCTGGTGAAGAGCAGATTCCAGGAACCTGCGACCATGCCCAGCCCAAGGGCGAGGGCGCGGACCAAGAGCAAGAAGGGCGAAACTAGCGCCACTGGAGTATCCTTACGCAGGGTCCTCAGACTGAAGGGCGTCACGCTGGCCAGCAAGAGCAGGAAAGAAACAGCCGCAGCGAACCAGCAGGGGGCTCGCCACATCCCCACGAGCGCCAGGACCACCGTGGTCACCACCAAGACGATCTGCGCCTTCAGGGTTTGGGGAGTGTGGGAATCGCTCACCGCCTTGCCGGGATGCGTCCGTAAGACCCTCATCTTCCAGCAGCCGATGTTGAACTTGCGCCCGAAATACGCGGCCAGCGTCTTCGGATGCTGATGGTAGACGATAGCCTGCGGATTGAACACCATCTTGCAGCCTCGTTCCGCCAACCGGAAGGATAGTTCCTGGTCCTCCACGGAGGCGTTGGGATACAGGGTGTCGAACCCGCCCTGGTCCAGGAATACCGCTCGCCGGTAGCCCGCGGAGTAGGTGTCAATGAAGTCGATCCACCTCTGCCTCGCCATCAGTTCGTACCGCTCCTCGTACTCGCACTGGACAAAGCGGGCCACGATTTCCTTCTGCCGCGTACGATAAACGCCTTTCGCGCCCACGACCTCCGGGTCCCCGAAGGAGCGGACCATCTCCGCTATCCAGTTTGTGTCAGGGACACAGTCGGCGTCGGTGAAGAGCACGATCTCGCCTTCCGACGCAGCGACCCCCCTGTTCCTGGCGGCGGCAGCGCCCCGGGGCGGTTGCCTCACCAGGGTGACGTCGTGCCTCTCTGCTATGCCGGAGGTCTCGTCAGTGGAACCATCGTCCACGACGATCACCTTGTAGCGATCTCTAGGGACACTCTGTGTCTGGAGACCACAAAGGCAATCGTCTATCGTACCTGCCGCATTCCGAGCAGGTACGACCACGGAGATGTCCATCATGCGTCGTCCACCTCTCTGAGCAGCCGATAGACGCTGAGATTCTCTCTCCACAAGCAGAACAGGCCCACGAAGATGACCGGAAGCACGACGACGGAATGCAGCACAAAACCATAGGCCAGGCCCAGGCTGGCGTCCACGCCCAGGAGCGCGAGAGACAAAAGGCACAG
Source organism: Anaerolineae bacterium (assembly GCA_034430275.1). Taxonomy (GTDB): domain Bacteria; phylum Chloroflexota; class Anaerolineae; order UBA7937; family B3-Chlor; genus JAUVXJ01. The sequence continues at coordinate 16,988 of DAOUEW010000258.1, forward strand.
ATAGTGGAAGACGCCGATACGCGCCGGAGAGGAGGGCACCACCATGCCCAGATGCACCACCACCAGCACAACCAGCGCGCCGAGGAGGAGAGGCACCTCGATATCCAGTGCTAGGAGCACGAGGCAGTTGGTCACCCCGGCCAACAACCAGATGCCGACGGTCCAGACCAGCAATCGCAGATTGACCTGGCGCGACTGGAGGGAGCTCAAACCGTCAGCCAGGGCCGCGGTTCGACGTGACAGGCCGAGCCGTCCCAGCACAGGCACGGCCTGGTCTACCCGCCCCATCGCGCCCAGCAGCCTACCCCTTTGTCCTGTGAGGAGCAGCACCGCCAACAAGAGTACCGCTAGCGCCAGTGCCGATGCCGCCCCGGCCAAACGCAGCCAGTGCGGAACCGGGAGGACAAGACAAAGACAAGCCAACAGCAAACAGAGCATCAATCCGTCGAGCACTTTCTCCACCACGATAGTGCCGAGCGCGAGCAGCTTGCGCTGTCCTCCTCTCTCACCAACCACGTAGGCTCGGACCAACTCGCCCAGCCTGGCTGGAAGCAAGAAGTTGACCATCTGACCCATCAGGAGGGCAGAGAGGAGGGTACCCTTGGATTGCGTCCCGTGCCGGGGGTAGAAGAGCAGTCTCCAGCGCAGGGCCTTGGCTACAACAGTCGCACCGAAGGTCAGCAGGGCCAGGCACAGCAGGAGGGGGTCCGTGCTGGTCAGAGCTGCAATCAACCCCGCCGGGTCGACGCTCTCGAGGGCGAGCACCAGCAAGAGAACGCCCACTGCCAGGCCCATCACCAGGTACGCCCAGCGCCCCACAGTTCCACTGTTCACCGTATGGACCCCGCGCACCCTGACATCTGTCATCTCACCGCCAGGAGTCTAGCCTGCGACGAACGGGGGAGCACCAGACAACGCGCTGGCGGAGCTTCGGACGACACGCTGGCCCCGCGGGCCAGGTCTGGCCCTGATGGCTGGAGAAAGGACGGCGCGCAAGTGACACTAATGTGACGACGTGTAGTTGCCATACGCCAGCCCCAAGGTGGTGATCTGGCCTGTCGAGGGATCGAAGAGGTTCCCGGTGGGATAGACCGTGTCGTTCAGGCTGTACCACGCCCAGCGCTGAACCAGACGATTGCCGTCCGCGGGGTAGCCTAGAGTGGGATCGGTGGCCGTGGTGAAGAAGTCGAAGGTGGCGAGCATGAAGTCCCTGACCTCCTCCTCGCTGAACCCGTACTCAGAAGGCATCAAGATGCCGTACTCAGACACGATGAGAGGCTTGTCTCCCTCGCCCCGCTCCTCCATCCAGCGTCTGAAGGCCACGATCTGCTCGCGGAAGATCTCCATGTTGTCATGATCTTCGAGCTCGAAGAGACGCCCCTTGTCCACCGAGATGCCCAGAGGGATATCCACCCCCCATGAACCGCGCTCCTCGCGGAGGATGAAGCCGTGCACGTTCCACACGTCCACCGGGATTCTCTCGCCGTACAGCGCTCGATAGGCGTCCAGGATCATGTCCAGGTATTGAAGGCGGAGAGCCGAGCCCTGCGACACTCCAGCTATCGCCACCTGGCAGGTCGAATCCACCCCCTTAAGCAGAGTGTATGCTTCGTGATAGACCGCCGCATACTCCGTGGATGTCACGTTGTCCTGCCAGGGCACATCGGGCTCATTGCCCACCAACCACAGTGAACCTGGGTTCTGCCGCGCAATCCGCTCCAGGCTCTCCCCGCTGGGTGACAGGTTCGCGTCCCGGACCCGGATCATCTGCACATACTCCATCCCATAGGGGCGCGAAGGGTCGGCTTGTGCGGTCCAGTTCACGTACCACCCAGCTCTGAGCTGGTCAACTGCAAACTGATCGAGGGCCGAGATCGCCGCACCGAAGCCGAACCTGTCCTTCATGGAAAACAGCGACGATAAGGGTGTGGCAACGACAGCCGGTGGCGGTGAGGCGGTCTCCGCCGTCGCCTGCTCAACGACTGGAGAAGCCGGTGTGGAATCTCCTTGCGGCGTGGGCAGGGGCTCGCTGGGCGAAGAGGTCGGATTCGCCTCCGCCGTAGGCTCCAGAGTCGCGGTCGCCGTAGGCACCAGCGGCTCGGGAGTTGGCGACTCTCTGGTGAGCGCTTCGGCACCACCACCATCGGAGCCCCGGCTCAAGTCAGACAAGTAGAACACAAGGAGCGCCGCCAGCAGAAGCCCCAGGACGACGATCACACCCGCGACGATTGCTGGTTTTCCCTTCCTAACCGCATACAGAGCGATGAGGAGCGCCGCGCCAACCGCCACCACCGCTGACCCCAAGCAGAGCAGGAATCTCCATACGCCGAGACCTGCCGCTTCCTCCGGAGCGGAGGTTGGGCTGGGAACGGGCGAGACCACCGCTAGCGGGGTCGGCGATGCCACCTCTGGGGTCGGGGAAGGCGGAACAGAGATCGTGACCAGGTAGTCCTCCGTCTCTCCGAAGGTGAAGGCGCCTCTCCCGTCCCAATCCTCTCCCGAGATGACCTCTCCGTAGCTCAACGTGAAACGGGCCCAGACCTGGCCTGTTCGGGGTCCCGCCGTCAGCTCAACGGGCACGACAGCAGACAACGCCTCACCCGGCCAGGAGGAGACGTCTATCGGCAAGTTCCGGAGCGCCCACTCTGACGCGAACAGCCCTTCAGCGCACCAGACCCGTCCAGACCACGAGCCGCTGCCATCCCAGTCAACCAGCACGTTCAGATAGAGCAGGTGCTGCACATCGTACGGATGCTGCGCGTCTTCCCTGTCCTGAACCGTGACCCTCAGCTCCAGGTTATTCTCTGCACAGGCCACGAGTTCGCCGAGCGCCACGCCGTCGTCGTGGAGATCCCCTTCCACCTGCCGTGTATCCGGCTCCGCATCTACCGCATCGCCCAGCCATTCGAAGGCGACTATAGAGTGTCTGGCGCCATCGCTGGCCTCACTCGAAGGAAACCCGGGATCGGGCGCATCGCCGAAATCCCACGCCGGTGCGGCTGCTGGCACCCCCACCGTCGGCGAAGGCGATGTCCCTGGCGGTGAAGTTGGCGTAGGAGAGGCTTCGGCCGTGGAAGCGACGGTAGGCGACACCTCCATGGTGGGGGTAGATGTTGGCGGGATGGAAGTCGGCGTCTCCTCGACAACCGGCTCCTTCGTGGGAGTGGCAGGCTTCGCCGTGCCCGGAGCGGAGGTCGGGGTTCTCGTCGGCACCGTCTGACGCTCCGCATCCGTCAATGGAGCAGCCCACGTACCATAGCCCGAGGGGAGCAACCAGAGCAACAGCACTCCCACCAGAGCGAGCACCAACGCCAGTCGTCTCACCATTCCACCTCCCACGGGTCTTGTGGCCGCTGAGCAACGCGGCTGGCTAGCGGAACACGACCTCAAACTGCCGATCTACGCGTAGGTCGGTCTGAAAGACCACCCGTTCGCCAGTCACCGTAGCTCCCTCTGGGGCCGAGGAAACCACCACCGAGCCTGGGGGAAGCTCCACCTCTACACGTGCAGGGTTTGCCAGCGTACCTGGCTGTTTCTGCACTGACAGCCTGTAAGCGCTCGTCGAGCCTTCCTGCACCACGGTCGACCCAGGTAGCTGGTATTCGTACGACAACTCGCGCAGCTCGGTGGGACCCACCACGAAGAAGGACGCGAAGACGTTCTTTCCTTCTTCGACCCCGACCTCAGTGACCAGAGGCGTGCCCCCCATCCCACTTTCCCTCGCCCACAGGCTACCCTCCGGCAACGTCAGATCTGGTCCACGTAGCAACTGAGCCTCCTCGGGAACGTACACCCTCAGGTAGTCCCAGTAGCAGCCCTCCATCATCTCTTCGTACGTCGGAGGATATACCGACTCCTGGACACACTCATCCACGCTGGAATCGCTTGCGTTGAGATAGGTGATGGACAGCCGGCTGGTGACGCTTCCATCGGCCTCCAACGTCACCAGGTATTGCAGGTCGTTCTCGATGTTGGGATTCACCTTGTTGAACCCCATGTTGGTATCGACCACCATCAGGTAATCGCCCGCATCGGACGCTATGGCGCCATCCCAACCGTTCTTCGCCAAAACCTGGCTGACCATCGCGTCGTTCACGTAGACCAGGACGTGTTTCTCCTCCAGCCCTCGGCGCAGCACCTCGATCAGGCCGGCCAGGTCCAGCGAACCCGTGTCGGTCTCCAACCTAGTCATCACCGCGCCAAGCAGCTCGCCCATGAAGTCCTTACGGTGGCTCCACCAGTCTCCCGTCTGGCCCTCCCCCGATGGGGAAGCCCAGTACTCTCGCATCAGGTCCACCACATTCGCCCCGCTGACCTCCTGCCCGTACTCCTGGAGATAGACAGGACCCAGTACCTCGACCAGTGACTCCATAGCCACCAAGTCGGCGACGATGACACCGTTCACCGACACCCCCTGATCCAGCTCGTACAGCTCCATGGCTACCTGCGCAGTGCTAGGGAAATCGGGATACCAGTTGGCATCCCTCAGCAGCCACAGTTGAGCCAGCATATATCGCTCCAGAGCCTCGGGAGGAGAAGGGTGAGGTACGGATAGGTCATCCACGGCATAGCTGTCCTGGAAATCCAGGTCTTCGATCTTGCCGCCACGCACTCGCAGCAGCGCTACGCTGCTGATGAACCCTCCTGTGGCCCGAAGTTCGTTCTCATTCTGCGCGAGCAGAAGGTAGGTGCGAGGGGACTCCGCTCCCAGCAGTGAAGGCGCCGCCAGTAGCCCCTGCACTCCCGAGTCGAAAAGCATCAAGTACTTATCGAGCCGAAGCACCAACGCACTCAGCTTGGGCGAGAGGCTCGCCTCGTCGATGCGCTCCCGGCGCGCCTTGACCTGCTCCAGCTCTGCCAGCGCAGACTCGAAGTCAGGTCGGCCCTCCCGCAGCACTTGCGCTAACACCTCCCCTGCGCTAAGGTCCGATGCCGCACCCTCCGATTCTTCGAACAGCACCGCTAACGGGCTCAGCCCAGCCAGGACAGTATCTCCCGCTGACGACATGCCGATCGCCATCTCCACCAGATCGGGCGCCGCGGCCACGTCATTGCCCACGACGGGGAGCCACCCCAGGTACGGAGCCACAGCCAGTGCGGGGCCCAACTCGGCCCTCAGAGCCTCGATCTCGTCGCCCATCAGCACTAGCTCGCTGCGCAGTGGCTCCAGCTCCCCGCTTTGCACAGCAGCTAGCATCTCCGCCTGTCCCATGGCCTCCAGGCCATACAGGTGCTGCCGCAGCGCCGACACGTGCCCCATCACTCGTACGTACTTGCCGTAGCCATAGACCAGCAGGCACCCCACTAGTGCCAGCGCGGATACGCAGATGATCAGGATTCTTCTTCGTCGAGACATGTACCGTGGACTACCGACGGCCCGATAGTGCTTGCCTCCAAGATAGCATGCAGAGAGTACGTCACCCTTGCGCTGAGTATATCACACGCAGCTACGCGGTACAACGGTTTGGACATGGCGCGAGGGAGACGGATCGATAGCAGACTCTAGAGGACCAATGGAGCCGTGTAGGGCAGAGACCAGCTCACCCGTACAGTCTGGCGGATGGTGGCGCGCCGAAAAGGACTACGTCGCACGGGTGTGCGTCTCCCTGGGGGACCTTCGTCAGGCGAGGGGCGAGGGTGCCAGGCTCGAGATCACAGCACAAAGGACCACCGAGCAAAAGCTGATCGCCGGCTTCGCAAAGAAGGGAAGCCTCCGAGGGGAGCCCGCCCACTCTTCCCTCTGCAGAGCGATCCGAGGCAAGAACGCCAGAGGCGCCAAGTAGAGGAATCCACTGAGCATGAGAGCCAGGCCGACGGTACGTTCGAGAGCACCCAGCCAGCGGTCACGCGCTGCGATCTGCGTCCGCCTCTCTCCGGCCTCCAGAGTATTGACTGTCTCTAGCTCCAGCACAGGCACGGTCCAGATCAGGAAGACCAGGACGGTGGCACACAATGCCAGCGCATCGCCTTGGGCATTCGCGGTCAGCACAGGAAGCTCCGGATGCCGGATCTGCGCGGCGAAAGTGAGACCAGCAACAGCGGAGAGCACAGCCACGTGGAGCGCCTGGTCCATAGCCAGATACAAGAGGCCGTGCTCCTGGGACTTGGACCAGTGGAGAGACCTGCTGGCGTCGAAGGCGAGGTGCGAGACGGCCACGAAGAGCAGCCACAGCCAGTACCACCAATGGAAGAGCACCGGCCACAGCAGAAGCGCGGTCACCACGACCACAATGGCAACGTGAAGAAGTACCCCAGGCCACCCCCTTCGTTTGACCAGCACGAGTTGGTAGGGCTGGAGAACGTAGTCACCAATCATGTGGCCCAGGAGCAGGCGAAGTAGTAGACTCATAGATGTGTCTCGCACCGAGAGCACGCGAGCGTGAACAGCCCCACATCAAGGAAGCCAGCGGTCGACTCCTCCGGCGGACACCCCATGGTAACGCCCGGCCCGATCGCGCGCCCTACAGGCATACCTGGCCACGCACAACCTTCATTATCCCACATCTGTCGCCGCTCATCAATGGGCCTTTGGTACCAGCAGCAGCGGGCAATCGGCCCCCAATGGCCCTTGCGCAGCCACCCAACTCGGACCGCACCGAGCCAAGCGGTCAACGGCTCCTTGCTCGACCGCCATTGTGCACTGAGCGCCAGGGGTGATAGAATAGAACAACGACATTCTAGAGACACGAACGATGGCACGCAAAGCACGCCGGGCCTTGACCCTATCGCTGCTCTTCTTCATCGCCCTGGTCACCCTCAAGAGAGACTCCCTCCACCCAGCAGACTCCTTCCAGTATCGGACGGATCCGTTCACTGGTCCTTACAAGTTCGACTGGACGGCCTACGAAGCACGCACCCTGGTGGAGAAGCTGGCCGGCCGTGTGACTGGTGTCGATCAACCCCACGACATGGGCGACGAACAGCAAGTCCGTGCCGTGCGGGAGTACTTCTCCCTGGTGGACGAGATAGGCAGGCTGGAGGGCGAGATCGCCATCAAGAGAGCCAGAGAAGGCGACACGGCAAATACGGCCGACCTCCAGGCGCAATTGGCGGATCTGCGAGCAGAACGCCTACGATGCGAGAATCTGGTGGAGAACATCATCCGCCGACAGGTGGAACGGGTCCTGACCTCTCATGGCATCACGGTTCGACTACCCTTGTTGACGGGCTGGGTGATTCCACCCGTCGAGTTTGAGTTCCAGTCCTCCCCGGATTTCCTGATCATCTCACGGCGCGACAGGATAGACCGCATCGGCAGCGTCTCTTTGCAGCCCGGTCTGAGCCTGGCGCAGACGGACGAGATCGAACGCTTGACCGATGAGATGGATGTCTCCTCCTTGCTGGTGCCCACCGGGGGTGTCGGTGCCTACCCAACCGTGATCGTCGAGCAAACCTCGCTGGACTTCGCCCTTCGAGTGGTGATCCATGAATGGACCCACAACTACCTTTTCTTTTTCGCGCTTGGGCAGCACTATGCTGACAGCCAGGAGTTGATCAGCATGAATGAAACGGTGGCCTGCATGGTGGAGGACGAGATGTCGCTGGAGTTGGCCAGGCTCCATTATCCTGAGATCTACGAGCGGAGGATGGCAGAGGAGACCCACCAGCCCTTGACGACGGCCCAGCCCGTTCACGAGGACGAGTTCAGTTTCAACGCCAATATGCGCAAGACGCGGATAGGAGTCGACGCACTACTGGCCTCAGGACAGGTAGAGGAAGCAGAAGCCTACATGGAGCAGAGAAGGCAGAAACTGGTGGGGATGGGATACTACGTCCGCAAGCTGAACCAGGCCTATTTCGCCTTCTACGGCTCCTACGCTGCAGGCACAGGCTGGGTCGCTCAGACGAACCCTATCGGCGAGCAGATGCAGACACTAAGGGAGAGAAGCCCCTCCCTTCAGGCTTTCCTGGAGACCGTCTCTCGTTTCAGTAGCTACCAGGACCTGTTGGACGAACTGGCGACTCCATAGGACCCTCGTGAGGCTAGCCGATCCTGCTGGGCAGCCCTACTCCACGTACCAGCCCACCCCCAGCGTGCCGGGACCCACGTGAGTGCCGATGGCCGGGGTCAACTCGGCGAGGAACAGCTCGGCCGGCTCGAAGCGGGCTTGCACTTGTTCCTTCAGCTCCACAGCCTCGTCCAACCTGTCCGCGTGAACTACAGCCGCACGGAGCACTCCATCATCTCGCTCCTCAGCGAGCCTCTGCGCCATGATCTCCAGCATCCTCTCCGTTGCCCGGCACTTCGACCGCACCCTCTCCAGAGGATTCACCTCACCTTCGTACAGGTGCAGCAGAGGCTTGATCTTGAGCGCAGTGCCCAGCATAGCCGAGGCGCCTCCGATCCGCCCTCCCATGTGCAGGTACTTCAGCGTATCGACGACGAACATGACGTTTATCTTCGCTATCACCTGACGCGCGGCAGACACCACCTCGGCCATACTCCTGCCTTGCTGCGCAGCTCTGGCGGCAGCTATCACCACGAAGCCCACCCCCAGGGACGCAGAACGGGTGTCAATGACCTCGATGGGCACGTGGTTCACCTGTTGCTGGGCAGCGAGCGCCGACTTGACCGTCCCACTCAGCAGTTCCGAGAGATGGATGGAGACGATGCCATCCACCTCTTCACTCAGTCTGGAGTAGACCTCAACGAAGTCCCCGGCCGAAGGCTGCGACGTGGTTGGCAGCTCGGGGGCCGCCCGGAGCTTCTCGTAGAACTGCGCTGGAGTGATGTCCACCCCATCCATGTAGGTCTGCCCATCAAAGATGACCTTGAGAGGCACCACATGGATCCCGTACTCCTCCTCCAATCCCGCCGGTACGTTCACACCGCTGTCGGTGACGATGGCCGTTCTACTCATGGTACCCTCCTCCTCCGGAATGAATGGATCGTCTGCCGTGGCAAATAAAACAAAAGAATGATACAAAAAAAGAGCCGGCTTGGCAAGGGAGAGTCCTAGGCCTTCTCACCCTCCACCGTCTTGACCAACTCCAGGAAGTACTCCGAAAGAGCTCTCTTGCTCTCGGCGCTCAGCCTACTGAGGTCCGCTTGATACCCTTCCACAAGGGAAAGTAGCTTGCTGGCGAACCCCTCGTCGGCTCCGTCGGCGAACATCAAACCCAGCGGCAGGCCTGCCAGGGCGCTGAGGCCAGACTCCCCAGCCGCCAGCAGCGCGCGTACCTCCTTCAGCACCCGAGCTCTCGCCTCCCCTCCCAGTTGGCACATCTGCAGCACCATGGCGGTCACCATCTCCGTGCTACGAAGCATGGGAGACTTGTGGTCCGGGATTCGCGAGAGCAACTCCTCCAGCATCCCGTCGTAGTCGTCCTTCCTCCTCCGCAGGGCGCGCAGAGTCCTCTCCTTCAGATCCTCCCACTCCCCCGGCTCGCCATCCTCGCCGAAGGGCAGGCTCAAGAGAGCTTTGGCTCGCTGGGTGGGGTAGAACACCACTGTCGAACGACCAGGTCCGCCATGTCTCTTGGGCAGAAGATACTCTGACGCAACCATCCCCTTGCGCTTCAACAGGCGCAGCATGTCATAGGCGGAGATATTGCTCACCTTGAGCTTCTCGGCCACCGCCGAATAGTGCACGGGCGCCCTGACCTCCCGGTACAGCTCCCAGAACTGCTCCAAGAACGCTCTCTGCCGCTCTGTCATGCCCATGAGGCTCCTCCCCGTCCGATTTCCATCATATACCAACTCGCGCGCTCTGTCAAGCGAACATGTAGGGACGGCTCGGAGACATGCTTCCTGCATCTTGACCTCCGCCCGTTGTTTCGGCGCTCCAAACCCAGGTGACGTGAGGGTCCCTCTCCCCACCCTCCTCCGCCATGGTCTTCAGGGAAACGGCCCCGTGGCGTGAGTCGTGGTTCCGTCCGTCCCAGGTCCATCTCTTTCGACCGTGGTCCATAACGGTTCCAACATAGGCCCCTGGAGACCGTTTCGCACCTCCCTCCAAGAGCTAACTGTTAGGATCATCCTATTTGGTTGACTAGTCTGCTAAAGTGTGCTAATATGAGCGCCGGAGGTTACAAGAATGACAGATAAAAAAGAAGATACTATCACCTCATTATTGGACGAGAAGAGGCTCTTCCCTCCTTCGGAGGAGTTTCGATCCCAAGCCCGTATCAAGAGCCTGGAAGAATACCAGGCTCTAGCTACGCAGGCCGAGGAAGACCTCGAAGCCTTCTGGGCTAAACAGGCGGAAGAGCACCTCGATTGGTACAAGAAGTGGGACCAGGTCCTCTCAGGAGAACCCCCCTTCTGGAGATGGTTCGTCGGAGGTCAGCTCAACGCCTCCTACAATTGCCTCGACCGTCACCTCGACACCGAGCGCCGCACTAAGACCGCCCTGATTTGGGAAGGCGAACCAGAAGGAGACAGCAAGACCTACACCTACGAACAACTCCACCAAGAGGTCTGCAAGTTCGCCAACGTCTTGAAGGGCCTCGGCGTCTCCAAGGGCGATAGAGTCTGCATGTATCTTCCTATGATCCCTGAACTGCCCATCGCCATGCTGGCCTGCGCCAGAATCGGTGCTATACATAGCATCGTCTTCGGTGGCTTCAGCGCCGAATCCCTCAAGGACCGGATCCTCGACGCTGAAGCAAAACTGCTCGTCACCAGCGATGGCAGCTTCCGCCGAGGCAGGATCACCCCCCTCAAAGCCGGCGCCGACAGCATCCTCGACGATTGCCCCTCGATAGAGAACGTCGTCGTTGTCAACCGCACCGGCGTCGATATCGACTGGCGAGAGGGACGCGACTTGTGGTGGGACGACCTCATGAAGGATGCCTCACCTCAGTGTGAGCCTGAAGTCATGAACGGCGACGACATCCTCTACATCCTCTACACCAGCGGCACCACCGGCAAACCAAAGGGCGTCGTCCACAACACTGCAGGTTATCTCCTCTACACCTCTCTGACCATGAAATGGGTCTTCGACATCAAGGACGATGATGTCTACTGGTGCACCGCCGACATCGGCTGGGTCACCGGCCATAGCTACATCGTCTATGGCCCCCTCGCCGTCGGCGCCACCAGCCTCATGTTCGAAGGCGTCCCTAACTACCCCGAACCCGATCGCTTCTGGAGAATCGTCGAGAAGTACAAGGTCTCCATCTTCTACACCGCCCCCACCGCCATCAGAGCTATCGCCCGCGATGGCGATGATTGGCCCAAGAAGAGAGACCTCTCGTCTCTTCGCCTCCTTGGCTCCGTCGGCGAACCCATCAATCCTGAGGCCTGGATGTGGTACTATTCCGTCATCGGGAACCACAACTGCCCTATCGTCGATACCTACTGGCAAACCGAGACCGGCGGCGTGGTCATCACCCCCCTACCGGGCGCCATCGACCTCAAACCCGGCTCCGCCACCAGGCCTTTCCCAGGCATCTTCCCTGAGGTGGTCCGCGATGACGGCTCACCCTGCAGCCCCAACGAAGGCGGCTACCTCATCGTCAAGAAGCCCTGGCCCGGCATGCTCATGACCATCTACAAGAACCCCGACCGCTTCGTGAGCACCTACTTCTCCCGCTTCTCCAACCTGGGGACCGTCTACTTCACTGGGGATGGAGCCAGACAAGACGATGATGGCTACTTCTGGCTCATGGGCCGCGTGGACGACGTCATCAACGTTTCTGGGCACCGTATCGGCACCATGGAAGTGGAAAGCGCCCTGGTCAGCCACCCCGCTGTCACCGAGGCCGCTGTCGTCCCCATCCCCCACGACATCAAAGGCCAGGCCCTCTACGCCTTCGTGACCCTCGTCGGTGGACAGCAGCCCAGCGAGGAACTGAGGAAAGCACTGGCGAAACATGTAGGTAAGGAGATCGGACCTATTGCCAGGCCCGACAAGATCCAATTCGCCGATGCCCTGCCCAAGACGAGATCCGGCAAGATCATGAGACGTATCCTCAAAGCTATCGCTGAGGGCAGGGAAGAGCTGGGTGATACCACTACCCTCGCCGATCCCTCGGTCGTCGATGAGTTGGTGAAGGATAGACAGTAGTCGAGATCGGACTGAGGACCGCCCGATTCATGGAAGCCCGGAGGTCAGGTCTCTGGCAAGCAACCAAGAAGGGCACGACGGGTCGTGCCCTTCTCTCTATCTGGCCGGCTCGCCCACTGGGTTCGTGCAAAGTGCCACCGGGTCCTACTCCTGTGCGAGCGCCCTAGGGCAGGACCACTCGGGCATCGCCCACCAACCACACTCCGCCGCCGGTGGTCACCGCCTATCTTCCACTACTCTCCTCACTGGCTAACCTTTTCCACTTCGCGGCGCGCGATGAGTATTGGGCATCATGCCAAGGGGGATGGCACTCCGTCAAGGCTCTTCCCGGTCCGGTGGATCGTGCGTGCTCTCCCGATGGCCGCATCACGCGGCGAACGAAAGCCTCCCGCAGTTCTGAAAACTACGGGAGGTTTGCTGATGGCGGTGTCTTCAGCACACCACGAACGAGCTATTTGCGACGCCGGCGAACGCCCACATAGCTCAGCAGCCCAGCCAAGCCGACGCCCAACATCAAGGCTGTCGCCGACTCTGGTACGAACTCCGCGTCCGCGACCTCAAGAACAACGGTCGTTCTGCGATGGCATCCCTCATCTGACGTCCCAATGATCTCCACGAGGTACGTGCCGCTCGGGGTCGAGGCATCGGTGTTGACTGTCATCACCGACTCACCTGGCGAGGACACTGGATTCGGGGCGAACGTCGCAGTAGCCCCAGGCGGTAGTCCACCGGCGTCTAAGGTCACCGGCCCCAGACAGCCCCCTTCGCTTTCCAGGTTGATGCGAACCGTTACTGACTCCCCGCACGTTACCCTCTTCGTGGCTGCCCCAGGGGCGACAGTGAACTGCATCGTCAGGTTCTCCCACCAGAAAAGGGGGGGCTGCGTCGGAGGCCAGGATGTGCCTAGGATATCGACGTCGCAATCGCCGTCCACATCGGTGGCATAGACGGAACATGCCCCGTCGAATCCGTCGCCAACGTCGTGCCGCGTCCAGGGGGAGATGCTGGCACCATCGTTCTCCCACCAAGAGATCCCATGGATTGTCCGAGCGCCAAGCACGTCCACATCTCCGTCCCCATCCACGTCGGAGCCATGGATGGAAATCACCGAGATGTCCGTCTCTATGAAGTACTTCGTCCAACCGGGCGGGCTACCTCCGTCGTTTTGCCACCACGCGATGTCGCTCACACCCGATGCAGCGCCTATGATATCCGTGTCTTCGTCGCCATCCAAGTCCGCAGCGTATACCGCCGATGCGCTAATGAAGCCGCCGTCCAAGATATGCCTGGTCCATCCCGGCGGCTCGCTGCCGTCGTTCTCCCACCAGCCAATCATGTGGCCAAGTATGGTGGCTGCCAAGACGTCCATGTCGCCATCCGCGTCCAGATCGCTCGCGTAGACGGAGTACCCCCCTCCGAAAAGGTCATCTATGTCATGCCTCGTCCAACCAGGCGGATGCCCCCCGTCGTTCTCCCAGTACGTCACGTGATCGCCGTCCATGTCAGTGCCGAGCACGTCGGTATGCCCATCCCCGTCCACATCAGCCGCGTAGACAGAGGACGCCCCATCGAAATGAGTCGCTATGTTGCGCCTCCTCCATCCAGGTGGACTCCTGCCATCGTTCTCCCACCAAGCGATGACGTCGTCCTCATACCCTACGCCCAGAACATCGACGTCGCCATCGCCGTCCAAATCCGCGGCGTGGCACGAGTACGGCTCCGCGATTTCGCCTCCTATCGCATGCTGAGTCCACTCCGGGGGGCTGCCACCATCGTTCTCCCACCAGGCAATCGCACCGGCCTCGTGGTAGGCGCTCACAACATCCATGTCCCCATCCCCATCAATATCCGCTGCATGTACACAGAGCGCCCAACTGATGGTGCTTTCGATGTCGTGTCTAAGGAAGACCTGAGGCGCCGCCCACACTGGCAAGACCGCCAGCACGCCCAAGAGGCCCAGTACAGCCACAAAACGTCCCCTTCTCATCATCGTCCTCCTCCCAGTCGGCCTATCACTGCTCACGGTACAACCAGCACCCATTGTACTTGACTTTGACACGGTTGTCAAGCCAGCTTGTAGGCAATGCTGATGCCGGTGGAAACGAACAGCCAAAAGGCCACCGCGCGGCGTGCGGTGGCCTTTGCTCTACACGCTGTTCGGCAGCCGGGCATCCTCAACCCGATCTGATCAGCGGGAACACCGTCTCCGCGATGTACTCCGTGACCCTCTCCACCTCCTTGCGAAGCTCAGCTTTCAGCGGTCCCGTAGTATAGGCATGACGGTCACGGAGACCGCCGCCCTCCACATACTCGGTCCCCACCATCATGCCCCCAATGGTGCCTGCATACTCGTCGGCTGGCTCGACGCCGTTCATCACCGCCCACGCCAGGCACCAGGCCCGGCTGACGCTGTTCAGGTGATACCCACCGCCGCCCAGGACAATACACCTCGGAGCGATCGCTTCGATGACCTTCACCGCCTCAGCGTAGGAGTTGTTGGTCAGACTCAAGTGGGACAAACGATCGACCAGAAGGCCGTCGGCTCCGATCAGCGCGAATACGATGTCAGGCTCGAAAGCAGCGAGAGATGGCGGCACGATCCCGTCGAAAGCCAGGAGGAAGATCTCGTCGTCCGTCTGCGGGGGCAGCGGCACGTTGATATTGTAGCCCCTTCCCTCTCCCTCCCCGATCTCGGTCTCGAATCCCGTCCACGGAAAGAGAGTCTTTCCACTCTCGTGCAGCGAGACGGTGAGGACGCGGCTGTCTTCGTAGAAGGCAGCTTGCACGCCGTCGCCGTGGTGCGCATCCAGGTCCACGTAGGCTATCCGGTACCCCTTCTCCACGAGCCACTTGATGGCAATGGCGATGTCGTTGAGGTAGCAGAACCCCTCCGCATTCCGCTTCTGCGCGTGGTGGAACCCCCCCGCCAGATTGAAGGCCAGGTCATACGCACCCTTGTCCACCAGTTCTGCCGCCAGCAGAGTCCCACCGGCGACGAGCGCCGAGTAGTCATACACGCCGGGAAAGACGGGGCAGTCGGCCGTTCCGAGACCGAACTCGATTAGCCTGTCCTCGAAGGAGCCGTGATTTGCCTCTTCCAGCGCTGCCAAATAGTCCCGATCGTGGAACAGGGCCAGTTCGTCCGGGGTTGCTGGCCGAGGCTCCACCATAGTCATCCAGGGCTTGTCCAGAAGGCCATACTTGTGGCAGAGTTCAACGGCTAGCTGGGGTCTGCCAGGCTCCATGGGATGATCCTGGCCATAGTCATACTCCGCGAACCGAGACGAGTGCACAAATGCGGTCTTGGTCACGTGCCTGGCCACAATCTCCAACAGCACGTCAGCTTCCGCAGCGGTGGACACCCATGGCGTCACATCGACATCCAGCTCTTCACCCACTTGATCGGTAGCCGCCTCCACCATGACCACCGGGATGCCCATCTGCGAGCTCGTCCGGGCCACCCAGTCCCGCAGATCGGGCTCTTCCTCCCGTTTGACCACACCGTCCACGAGCACCAAGTCCGGTCTCGCCGTACGCATCAGTCGTCGAATCCCACTCTTTTCCGACGCCGAAAGGACCTGATACCCCTGATTTCGCAGGATCCGCTTGGCCGTGCCCACGAACCCAGAACTGCCGTCGACGATCAGGACCCTAGCCATCCTGCTCTAGCCCCATGGTAGCTACGTAAACCCCATCCCCGTATACACATTCGACGGGCCGTTTAGCCTTGTTCAGAATCGCAAGCATAGGTCCGTTGTTCTCCAGAATCTCTGCGGTGAACGACTGCACCCCCCTCTCTTTGGCGATTTGCGCCAGATAATCAAGCAAGTAGGTGCCAATGCCGATGTTCTGCCAGTCGTCTCGAACGGTGAAGGCCATCTCGGCCACTTCAGAACAACCTCCCAGCAACCCATACCTGCCCACCGCGATGATCCGTTCACGACCCTCTCTACGCACCAGACCTACTATGCCCATGTCCCGTTCGTAGTCTATGGTGGTAATGGCCTGCGCCGTCTGATGGGGCATGGCGCGCAGAGGGGAGAAGTACCTTTGGTATACGGTGCGGTCCGAGAGGCTATAGAAGAAATCCTGCATCATCGATTCATCGGTCGCCTTGACGGGTCGAAAGAAGACCTTCTCCTTTCGAAACGTTGCCGTGGTCTCCAGTTCCGAGGGATAGATACCCACAGGCATCAATTGATCGCCGTAGATGTACAGATTGTCTTTGGCCTCTTCCAGCAACTGGGCCCGGAACTTAGGATGGGCGATGCTGATGAGGGCCAGGACGCGTTCGCGGACGTTCTTGCCGTGCAGGTATGCTACGCCGTACTCCGTCACCACGTAGTAGACGTCACCTCTGGTGATCATGACCCCGGCGCCCCTCGACAGGGCAGGCACGATGCGCGACACCACTCCCCCCGCAGCAGTCGACGGCAATGCGATGATCGGTTTGCCGTCCTTGGAGCGCGCTGCCCCCCTGATGAAGTCTACCTGCCCGCCCAATCCGCTATAGAAAACCTGCCCCAGGGAGTCGGAACAGACCTGGCCGGTCAGGTCTATCTCCAGCGCGGAGTTGATGGCTACCATGTTCTCCTGCTGGCAAATCACGGCCGGATCGTTGGTGTACTCGCACGGCCGGAACGCGAAGGCCTGGTTCTCGTGGACGAAGTCGTAGAGCTGTTTGGTACCCAGACAGAAGCTGGTGACCACCTTGCCTCGATCCATCGTCTTGCGGGAGTTGGTTACGACTCCCTTTTGCATGAGATCCACGACCCAGTCCGATACCAGCTCGGTGTGCACACCCAGGTCCTTCTTGTCCTCCAGGAACGGCACGACGGAGCGCGCTATCTTGCTTATCCCTATCTGGATGGTGTCGCCATCCTCCACCAAGCTGGCCACGTTGCGCCCGATCTTGAGAGAGACCTCGTCCGGCGGTGGAAAATGTAGCTCTGGGAGCGGCGCGTCGTTCTCTACCATGGCGGCGATGTCATCAACGTGGATGAAGCTATCGCCGAGAGTCCTGGGCATCCGTGGGTTCACCTCGGCCACGACGTGGCGCGCGTTCTCCGCCGCGGCCTTGACCACGTCCACGGAGACACCGTAGCTACAGAAGCCATCCTTGTCTGGGGGAGTGACCTGGATCAGGGCCACGTCCAGGTACGTGCTCCCATTGGCGAAGAGGCGGGGCACCTCAGACAGGAACACCGGGGTGTAGTCGGCTCGGCCCTGGCAGACGGCGTCCCTCATGTCGGCTCCGATGAAGAGCGTGTCGTGGCGAAATAGCTCTCCGTAGTCGGACTCGGTGTACGGGATCAGCGCCAGGGTCAGGCCGTGGATGAGCCTGACATTGGCCAGTTCCGCCGACATCCTGGAGAGCTCGCTAACCAGACGCTGAGGAACCGCTGCGCCGGACCCGATGAAGACCGTGCAGCCCCTCCTGACCAGCCTCAGAGCATCCTGCGGTGTGGTAAGCTTCTGTCTGTACCGCTCCTGCCAGCCGCGCGATCCCATCAAGCACCCTCCTCCTCAAGGACACAACGGTTGCGCGTCGGTGCCCAGAATGACCCTGATGGACACTCCACTCAACCAGTCTGGCTCGTAGCGCACGTTGTCTGCGCTGACACCGAAGTACTCTTGTAGGCGTTCGAGAGTCGAGTTGGTGCCCACGTAACTGATGATACTGGTCTCCACGGCATCCAGTCTGTCGTCCTTCCCCACCTCCACCACGCTGTAGCCGCTGGCGACAAGCCTATCGGCAATCTGAGAGGCGAAGCCCTCTATCGCGGTCCCGTTGTCGACGGCAATCCTTGTCCCTTCCGCCGCCAGAGTCTCCTCCTCCCACGTAGAAGGCACTAACCGTTCCGCCATCGATTGCTTGATCAGTTGCCTATCAGGCAGCATCACCCAGGCCCCTTCCGACGTAGTCCACTCCGGCGCTAGAGACAGGTCTATCATGCTCTGGCTGAAGTTGTGCAGGGGAATCTGGGTCAGGAGTTGTGCCAGGGCCACTATCTCCCCAGCCTCCAGATCCGTCTGCATGTGGAGATCCATACTCTCCAGTAGCTCGAAAAGCCTGGGCAGTAGCCCCGGCACACCCAGTTCCAGCACCCGGTTGCGGATGGCAAGGAGCACCTCCCTCTGCCTGCGGTCGCGGTCGAACACCGGCGTGTGCGCGCGGCAACGGCAGTAGATGAGGGCCAGATCGCCGTCCATGTGCAGCATTCCAGCAGGTATGGTGCGATACAGCAGATACTCGCCTGGATCCTTCATGTTGGGAACCCATAGCTCGGTGGGGCAACGCACGTCGACGTCGATGCCGCCCAGGATGTTTACGACGTCGGCGAATGCCTGGAAATCGATGCGCACGAACCGATCAAAGGTCAGGCCGAGGTTCTTTTCGAGCGTGTCCTTCAAGAGATCTGGTCCCCCTCCTGGGTAGTCCTCGGCTTCTCCTATGTTGTCGGCCAGATTGAGGCGCGTCTTGCCAAACCCTGGGATAGCCACGTAGAGGTCCCGCGGTATGGAGACCATGCTCACCAGCTTCTCATCAGGGTCTACGGAGACGAGGATCATGGTGTCCGTCCGCCAACCCTCCGCCGGCGGACGGAAATCTGTCCCTAACAGAATGATGTGTGTGACCCCATCCAGCAGGGAAGTGGACGTCGGCATCGTGCTCCCGACCTGAGGTTCCGACGCCGAAGCGGATCCGGGGGCGAGGCTGGCCTGGACGGGAGCGAGCCCAGCGTGCGCGACCAGGGACAGGGAGCAAACGACCAGAAGAGCCCACCCTGTCTTCCGGACAAATGGCTCGACCACTTTCAGGGAGCCGCACAGCGCAGACAGGGTCCCACGCCTCCTATGTCCGTCCCCTCCGGGCTCCGCACTCGTTGTGACGTGGCGTTTCGCTACACATCCGCCACATAGGGGCGCTCTCACTAAGGACAGACTGTATGGAAGTCATCGCCCAGGATGACCACGACATCCACCTCGTTGGATCCGTTGGGCTCGTGTCGTACGTTCTCATCCTTTGCTTCCAGATAGGTTTGTAGATTCTGCACGGTGTAGGGCTTTTCGGCGTAGCTGAAGATCAGTGTCTCCGCGTAGTCGGTCCTGTCGGCAGGGCTGAACTCGACGATGTCGAAGCCCCGCTGCTGAAGGCGGTCCGCGATCTGTCGTCCCCAGCCCGCCGCTGGGGTACCATTCCGCACCACGATCCTGGCAGCCTCCTGCCTGAGCAGGTTCACCTTCTCCGACGGAGGATCCAGCATGCTCATAATCACGGGAGCGATCTTCTCGCGATCGGGGACCAACACCCAGGCACCTTCGGGGGTGGTCCACTGTGGGGCCATGTTGAGATCGATGTTGGCCCTGTTCATGTTGGAGAGCGGCACCTCCGGCACGAGTTGTGCCAGGCTGGTGATACCCGTAGGACCCAGATCAGTCTGAACCATCTCCCTCATGGTGACCAACAACTCCAGTGCACGAGGAATCAGCCCGGCGATGCCCAACTCCATGACCCTGTTTCGGACGGCGAAGAGCACCTTCTGCTGCCGGCGATCACGATCAAATACCGGGGTGTTGTAGCGACATTGCGCATAGCGGAGTCCCGTCTGGCCATCCAGGTGCTGCATGCCCGCTGGGACGTAGCCTATCTGTGTCCACTCGCCAGGGTTCTCAGGGTCCGCACCCCACAGTTCCACCGCACATTCCACATCGACGTCTATGCCACCCAGAATATCGATGACCTGCTTGAAGCCGTCGAAGTTGATCCTGATGTAGTGGTCGAAGCTGATGCCCAGGTTGTGGAGCAGGGTCTCGTTGAGCAGTGCCGGCCCGCCGCCTGGGTAGCCCTCGCTCTCTCCAAGATAGTCCGCGGTATTGAGGCGGTTGTAGCCATGGCCCGGGATGTAGACCCACAGGTCGCGGGGTATGGACAACATGCCCACGATCTTGTTGGCCGGGTCTATACGCACGTAGATCATGGTGTCCGTGCGCCAGTCCACCTGGCCCGGCAATCTGTCACAGCCGAGGAGCATGACGCTGATCACCCCCTCGGGGACCGGCAAGGGCGTGGGCACCGGCGTCGGGCTGGCTGTGGCAGTAGCCGTCGCAGTGGGCGAAGGGGACGGCGTCGCAGACGAGGCTACCGATGTTCCAGCCATCTCTATCGTGCCTGCGGTCGTCGCCGATGGCGCCGGTGTATCCGTGGGCGAATTCACCGGCTGGGAGCTTCCGCCGCACGCTGGTAACAAGCTGGTGACTACCACAACGGCGCACAGACAAATCAAAACTCTCTTCATGTCTCCTCGTGCACTATCAAGGTCTGTTTCAGTGAGGCCACTTCGTGCGAGCATTATACCACTCCCATTCTGGCAACACAATGACTGACGCCAGGGTGCGGGCCAGGCGACTCCTCCATGAAGAGCCTCACCTCGCCAGGCCCATCATCGCCGCAGCAACGCCGGACTCCGCGACAACGGTCACTGCCCCAACCTCTCTCCACACCACCCGCTGCGTCCAACAGTCCAAGCCCGAGGAACAGAGAAAGCCCCAGACGAGTGGTCCAGGGCTTCAGGAGAGACGGGGTAAGCGCGGTGGCCTCTGCCCCACCACGCACTAGATCTCTCGGTCGGTCACCACCACTGGGCAGGGTTGAGCGCCACCAGCCAGGGCCGGCCTGCGCCCGAAACCAAGGAACCGCTTCACCATACACAGGATCCATTTCCAGTGGAGAGCCAGGTGTACGACGATCCCTGCCATCATGCCCAGGCTGCTCCATACGTGCAGATTGTTCCACTCACCTCGGGCCAGAGAGAACACGGTGGCGTTGTAATCTGGATTCCTTCCCCCCTGATAGCCTCCGTGGGGCATGGTCATGAGCACCACTCCCGAGACCGCGGCGACGAGGAATGCGATCAGAATTATCGCATCCACTACGAAGTTCAGCTTGGCTTTGCTCACCATCAATACCTCCGATTGTTTTCTGCCCTGATTGTACCAGCCAGGTGTGAACCGACTGTTAAGGTTCCATGAAGAAACTGTGAAGCACGGCGCGGACACGGATTCTCCCTCCCTGCCGCCCATCTTTGGCCGCCATACTCACTGAGCCAAGAGGGCGCAGGTATGGTATAATGGCCTCTCGGAGGCTGCC
This sequence comes from Anaerolineae bacterium, assembly GCA_034430275.1. GTDB lineage: Bacteria > Chloroflexota > Anaerolineae > UBA7937 > B3-Chlor > JAUVXJ01. The sequence goes on from DAOUEW010000258.1 coordinate 38,150, forward strand.
CATGACTGAGCCAGGCAAGTACATCCGAGACTCACGAGCGATCATCAGCCAGGTGATGCTCCCTACCGACGCCAACGTCACCGGCAATGTCCACGGCGGCATGATCATGAAGATGGCCGACGATGCGGGGGCCATCGTGGCGGTCAGACATAGTCGCAGGATCGTCGTCACGGTCGCTGTGGACTCGATAACGTTCCTGTCACCGATATACGTGGGGAACTTGGTGACCTTCACGGCCACGCTGAGCTACGTCGGTCGCACGTCGATGGAGGTAGAGGTGCTGGTGGAGGCTGAGGATCTCCTGACTGGAGAAAAGACCCACACCAACACCGCGTACCTGGTGTACGTCGCCCTGGATGAGCATGGACGGCCCTCTGAAGTGCCACCCTTGATTCCGGAGACCGACGAGCAGAGGGAGCGCATAGCCAACGGGAGGAAGCGGCAAGAGGCCCGTCTGTCCAGGCGGCGTGAAGGCATCTGAGGCAGGGTCACCCCTACCGGGGGCACAGGGACCTGCGCGCTACGGGTGGCGGTCCTAGAGGCCCGACACTGTTGCGTCCGAATTAGATCAGCTTGTCCCCTGCAGCTTCGTCTTTTCCCAGTCGCCGGAGGAACCGGCGACGCAGTTCGCGCACCAGGTCGCGCGGCGAGCTTTCCCGCAAGGGCACCCGCCCACCTGCCATCAGGCTGTGGCCCCCGCCCGTCCCTAGCCCTTCCACCACGTCCTGTACGACGCGACCCGCACTAGCATCGAAGTCGTTGGTGCGCACCGAGATCACGACTTCGTCGTCGAACACCCCCATGCAGACTATCCAGCGGGCGCCCTCCCAGCGCAGGAGGAAGTCGGCCATCTCGGCTGCCAGGTCCGGCCAGTCCATGGCACCCAGGTTGCAGATCACCACGTCATCGTAGATGAAGGTACGCTCGAGAGCGCGTTCAAAGGCTTGGAAGTAGGCGAGCGGAACCTGAGCTTGCTCGATCTGCGCCAGTATCCTCGTGTCCGCGAGAGGCAGCAAGTCCAGATAGGCCTGCACATCGGCCTCGCTCGCCCCCCTGGCTAAACCCATCGTATCGGCCTTGATGCCGTAGAATAGAGCTGTCGCCACCCGGTGGTCGGGCACGAGCTCCGCAGCCCGGAGGTAGCCAACGAGGATGGTGGAAGTGGCACCACACGCCGAACGGATGTCCACAAACGGCACTCCTCCTAGTTCAGAGCGCACGTTAGAATGGTGATCGACGACGATAGTGGGAGTCACGTCCGGAGGCAGACTGACGTTGCCGGCCCCAGGCTGGGCGTCCGCCAGGGCGATGGCGTCGTACTCCCTGACATCGAGCTCATGGAGAGGTCTCAAACGGATGGACAGGAGCCTCACCATGGCCTTGTTCTCGGCTCGTCCGATGATACCACCGTGCGCCAAGGTCGTCGTGAGACCCAGCCGCTTCTCCAGCAGAAATGCCAGGGCCATGGCGCTGGCAATGGAGTCGGGGTCGGGATCGTCGTGAGTGACGATCAGACAGGTCCTCGCACCCTGCAACGCTTCAAAGAGCGCTTCGATGGCCTCAGTGCTACTCGTGAAGGCACTCCCGCCTCCAGGTTCACACTCGTCGACTCGTCTCTCCACCCCCACGCTCCCAGGCTGCCGTTGGTCCCGGCGTCATATGCGCATCCCTCTGTGCTCCGCCTTCACCAGACTCTTGTTGGACACACGCATCCCATAGCCTGCTACCCCCGACGGCCAAGCCCCGCCCAGTGCTCCTTCCGGGCGCAGGCATCGTGCAGAGAGCGGCCTCTGGCCCGAGAGCCGCTGGCCCTGGAAAGAGGCTCCACGAGGCATTCTCCCAGGAGGCAGTCTAATGGCAGCCCTTATCATGCTGATGCCAGCAGATCCCTTCTCGCAAGACCAGGGATTGCCTCCAACGAGAGAAAGATTAGCACTGGCGCAGACGACCGGCTTCTCGAACCGGCAGGGCGACGCGTCGGAGGAATCAGACGCCCAGCTCTCCCTTGAGTTTGATGAAAGAGACGATGTTGTCGCGGCGCAGCATGCCCAGCAACTGACCATCGTCCATCACGGGCAACTGATTGACGCCCTCCTCCGTCATGTGGCGCATAGCCGTCCACAGTTCGGCGTCGGGGCTGACCCACTTCAAACCATCCAGAGGGGTCATCACCTGGGCCACGGTGGTCATGGCCCAACGGTCCTGGGACACACCCTTGATGTTGTGCAGAGTGAGCAGGCCCTTCACCAGACCGCCCTCGATCACCGGGAAGCAGCGGGTGCCACTCCGCAGCATGTGCTCACTGACCAGCCTGTCCAGGGTCACATCCGAGCTCACCTTCGGACAGTCGAGGCTCATGACCTCTCTCACGGTGTGTCCCGCCAGGAGGTTCCTTACCGTGAGTTGGCGGTAGCTGCTGCTCGCGGCATTGTCCAGGAACCAGCCGATGAAGGCTATCCACAGGCCGCCTACCCAGTCGCCGGTGAAGATGCGCCATATACCTGCCAGGATGAAGAGATAGGCCACCGCCTGGCCGACCAGTGAGGCCCAGCGGGTCGCCCTTTGCAGGTTTCCGGTAGCCTGCCAGAGGATGGAACGCAAGACCCTGCCGCCATCCAGAGGGAACCCAGGGATGAGGTTGAAGATTCCGAGCCACACATTGATGCCAGCGAGGTAGAACCCCAAGGCGGCCAAAGGTTCATTCACCCCGCTCGCCGTCAGGTACACGCCGCCGAAACAGGCGCCGAGGATGATGCTGGTCAGCGGTCCCACCAAGGCCATCACGAACTCTGTACCAGCGGTCTCCGGCTCATCCTCTAACTGTGAGACGCCGCCAAAGATGAAGAGGGTGATGTCGTGCACAGGAAGGCCGCGTGCCCTGGCCACGACGGAGTGTGCCAGCTCGTGCAAGAGGACGGACACGAAGAAGAGAATGCTGGTGATCACACCCACCGTCCAGGACAACGGCAGCGACCAGTTGGGGTAGGTCTGGGGAAAATAGCCAGCCGCCAGGGTCCACGTAACCAGGAGAAAGATCAGTATCCAGCTCACGTGGATGTTGATGGAGATACCGCCGATACTGGCGATGCGAATCGAGTTCTTGAGCATGTTTCCTCCTTTTCACCAAGGGCCGGGATCGCCAACGCCGAAACCCGTGGCCCCTTGGCAGGCCTAGTCCACCAAGAGGTGGCGAAATCACCGTCTGATGCCAAGAGAGAGAATCTCTTAGGCCGCCGCAGGTATGGTGTCTAGGCCAGCCATGTAGGGACGCAGCACCTCAGGGACGACGATGCTGCCATCGCCCTGCTGGTAGTTCTCCAAGACAGCGATCATGACACGCGGCAAGCCCAGCCCAGACCCATTCAATGTATGGACAAAGCGGGGTTTCGCGCCCTGCTCGGGTCGATACCGGATGTTGGCCCGCCGAGCCTGGAAATCGCCGAAGTTGCTGCAACTAGAGACCTCCAGCCACTCCTGTACCCCTGGCGCCCACATCTCCACATCGTACTTCTTCATGGCCGAGAAGGCCAGGTCGCCGGTGCACATCTCCACCACTCGGTGGGGTATCTCCAGCAGTTCAGCTACGCGCTCGGCGTTTCGAACCAGTTCCTCCAGATGATCGTGAGAGGTCTGGGGCTCCACGAAGCGTACCATCTCCACCTTATCGAACTGGTGGCCGCGCTTGATGCCCCTGGTATCCCGCCCCGCCGACATCTGCTCGCGACGGAAACAAGCGGTATAGGAGACATACTTGATGGGCAGAGAGCCAGGAGGAAGGATCTCCTCACGGTGCAGATTGGTGACCGGCACCTCCGCCGTGGGGATCATCCACAGATCGTCTGGCTCGTACCGGTAGAGGTTGTCGGCGAACTTGGGTAGGTTGCCCGTGCCCACCAAACACTTGCTCTGCACCAGAAAGGGGGGATAGACCTCGGTGTAGCCATGCTCCGCGATGTGCACGTCGATCATCCAGGTGGTGAGCGCCCTCTGAAGCCTCGCGCCCAGACCCTTGAGTACGTAGAAACGTGTACCCGAGATCTTGACTCCACGCTCGAAGTCGATGATGTCCAGCATCGGCCCCAGATCCCAGTGAGGGAGAGGCTCGAAATCGAACTGGTGCGGCTCTCCCAACGTGCGCACCAGCACGTTCTCGCTTTCGTCCTTGCCCACGGGTACCGAAGGATCGGGCATGTTGGGCACGAGCAGAAGCAGATCCTGAAGCTCCGACTCCACCGCGCGCAGCTCTTCATCCAGGTCACTAATCCGGGCACCCACGTCACGCATCTCCTCGATGAGGCCCTGATCCTTCTCCTTCATGCGCCCGATCTTCTTAGAGACGACGTTCCGTTGGTGTTTCAGGGTGTCCGCCGTGGCTAGCAAGTCGCGTCGCCTGGCGTCCAACGCCAGGATCTCGTCGATGGGCGCCGTCGCGTTCAGCTTCACCAGGGCATCACGGACCTCGTCCGGCTTCTCGCGAATGAACTTCAGATCGAGCATGTTCTACGCCATACCTTCTCAGTCCACCCTACTCGGCCACTCCACACGCCTCTAGGCAGGAAAGACTCGGGGACAACACTTGCCTCGGATTATACGGCAGCGAGGCTCGAAATTCAAAACCTCGCCGGTCCCAGTGGCAGTCTTCTGCGCCCTCGTCAACTGTGCAGAACAGGTGTGAGACCCGCACCTACGATGCACTCACCTACCGCAACCCGCCCCGCAGGTCTAGGGCAGGCTGAACACACCCCTGGTAACCACGAGGCGCGAAGGACAACGGGGAGAAACGTCAGGAAGTGGTATCTTTGGTCCGGAGGTGGGGAAAGAGGATCACCTCACGGATGGAGGACTGGTCGGTGAGGAGCATCACCATGCGGTCTATACCCCAGCCCATGCCGCCCGTGGGAGGCATGCCGTATTCGAGAGCCCGGACGTAGTCCTCGTCCATGGGATGAGCCTCCTCGTCGCCTGCCTCCCGCTGCTTCATCTGCTCGAGAAAGCGCTCCCTCTGATCGACGGGATCGTTGAGCTCGCTGAAGGCGTTGCCCATCTCCAGGCCGCCGATGAAGAACTCGAACCGCTCCACCAGATCCGGGTTATCGGGCTTCTTCTTCGCGAAGGGCGAGATCTCCAAAGGGAAGTCGATGATGAAAGTGGGTTGGATCAGCTTGGGCTCGACGTATTCGCTGAAGATCTCATCGACGAGCATCCCTCGCGTAGGCTGAGGATCCACCTCCAGCCCCTTCTCATCGACGTGCTGTCGCAGCGTTTCCACGGTCGGGGCATCGTAGATGTCCAGCCCCGTTTGCTCCAGGATAGCGTCGCGCATGGGCAGGCGACGCCAGGGCGGGCTCAGATCGATCTCCTGCCCCTGGTACGTGATCTGCGCCGTCCCCAACACCTCCCGAGACACGCTGGAGAAGGCGTCCTCGGCCAGGGTCATCATGTCAGTGTAGTCCGCGTAGGCCTGGTAGACCTCCAACTGGGTGAACTCCGGATTGTGCTGGGAAGAGACACCCTCGTTGCGGAAGTCCTTGCAGATCTCATACACACGATCCAGACCGCCCACGATGAGCCGCTTGAGGTACAGTTCGTCGGCGATACGCAGGAAGACTTCCTGATCCAGAGCAAAATAGTAAGTGGTGAAGGGACGAGCCAACGCACCGCCGTAGATGGGTTGGAGAACGGGTGTCTCCACCTCGATGAACCCCCGGGCATCCATGAAGCGACGCAACGCGGCCACGATTTGGCTGCGCGCGATGAAGACGCGACGTGCCTCCTCATTGACGATGAGGTCCAGGTATCTCTGGCGGTAGCGGGTCTCCACGTCCTTCAGACCATGCCACTTCTCAGGAAGCGGTCTCAGGGACTTGGCCAGCAGTGTCAGCCTGATCACCTTCAGGCTGGGCTCGCCGGTTTTGGTGAAGAAGAGCGTGCCCTGGGCTTGGACGATGTCACCGATGTCCAGATCCCGCCTGAACAGCTCGTACGTCTCCTCGTCCACACCGTCGTCAGCCAGTCGAAGATACACCTGGATAGAGCCACTGCCGTCGGCGATGTGGGCGAAGGAAGCCTTGCCCATAACCCGCACACTCATAACGCGCCCGCAGAGTGTCACGATATCACGGGGCCCTCCCTGGCCCCCCTTCTGCTTCCACTCCTGAAGCATCTGAAGCGCTTGAGCCGTCGAATGGGAGCACTCCGCGCGAAGTGGATAGAGATCCACACCGCGTTCTCTCAACCTGGCGGCCTTATGTCTTCGCTGCGCGAACAGGTCGCTGGCCTCTTGTGTCTGTTCCTCGCTCATTCGATGTCCAGTATCTTGAATTGCAGGGCCCCGTCTGGCGCTTCCACGGTCACTTCGTCCCCCACCTTGTGATTCAGGAGCGCTCGCCCGAGAGGGGACTCGTTGGAAATGCGCCCATCGCGGGCATCGGCCTCTGCCGAGCCAACGATCCGGTACCTCTCCTCTGCGCCGTCCCGCTCCTTGACCGTCACCAGACAGCCGAAGGTCACCGATTCCGAAGCCTGCGCACCCTCTACCACCACAGCTCGCTTGAGGAGCGTCTCCAGGGTCAAGATGCGCCCCTCCACGAAGGACTGCTCGTGCTTGGCGTCCTCGTAGCCGATGTTCTCGGTGAGATCGCCTCCGTCTATGGACAGTCGCAATTGCTCGGCCACCTGGGGTCGTCTCTCCGTAAGCAGGTATTCCAACTCCGCCTTTAGCTTGGCCATGCCCTCCGGCGTCAGCAGGATGTCTTCCTCGGCAGTGCCCTGATCCATGACGAAGATTCTAGCACAGCGCAGGACGCGGTTCAAGCCGTAAACGCAAACGTCTCGTAAGACGGGTACAGGGACTCCGCTGCACGCCTGGGCTAATCCCCCAGATCGCGGCGTGCTCCAGCCTGGATCGCCTGCAACGCACCGGCGACTGCGGAAGGGAGGGCCACCGTTTCTCATTGGCACCCAGCGATCGAGCGAGTATAATGCCCGTGCCTGAGGTGGAGCTGTGTCCGGTTCCGGAGATTGGTGACAGCCAATCCAGGGGCCATCCCAGAAGCGGGGCTCTACGGACCGGGTTCTTCCGGGAAAGGAGGACGACGTGGACTGGATCGATGTTCTTCCAGACGACGAGCTTCCGGACGCCCAGCGCCGGGTCGTACACGTAGAAGGGCAGCCCATCCTTCTCCTTCGCCACCAAGGTCAGATCTACGCTGTGGACAACGTCTGCCCTCACATGGGTGCCGCCCTCGAGAACGGCGAGCTCACTGAAGACGCGACCATCGTCTGTCCTCGCCACCACAGCGCCTTCGACCTCCGAACTGGCGAGGTCAAGGCCTGGGCCCCTTGGCCGCCTGGTGTGGGTCGGCTGCTGGGATATGTGGCCAAGGAGAAGACGCTTCGCGTCCACCCTACCCGGGTCGAGGACGGCAGCATCTGGGTGGGCGTTGAGAAGAGCAGCTAGATAAGACCCAGCACAGCGGCGTGTGGTGATCGTATCCAGAGGACGGGGGCTTGCGCGCTCCCAGAGCCGCACGTGCGCAGAGCACTTCGGTGCTCGGCACCCTGGGTGTGGAAACCAATCCGCTATCCGTCGGACGCAAGCGGTGGCAACTATGGAAGGCACCCTGGAACAGGTTCTGAGCCACTACCGACTGGGCAGGCTGACCCATGCCCAACGGGTCGAGCAGGGCTTCGTCAACGAGAACTGGGTCATCACCACCACTCGCGGCCGCTTCCTAGTCAAGCGTCGCCCTCCCCACCAGCAGCAGGCCTCCCTCATCCTCGCCCAACATCAACTCATCGAGTTTCTGCGGCACCGTGGGCTCCCCGCCCCCACCCTGATCAAAGGCCTGGACGGTCAAACGCTCGTCATCCTCGACGAGCTGTGCTACGAGATCCAGGAGTACATAGCCGGAGAGCCGTATGATCACGAGCGACCGGCGCACCTGGAGCAGGCTGCCCTCACCTTGGCCGCGTATCACTCCTGTGTCGAGGGCTTCGCACCCAGCATCCTGTGCCGTCCGGGCCAGCTCTACACGCCGCGCACCGTCCGCGAGACGCTGGACCACCTGGCCCAGAGGTGGCAGGCAAACCTGGACCCTGCCCTGGCGGGCTTGATGAGCAACCTGGAAGCGAGAACCGAAAAGCTGGCCACTGGCTTCGCCCGCCACGGAGCGTTGAGCCAGCTTATCATTCACGGCGACTACTACGCGGACAACCTGATCTTCAGAGGGGATACCGTCGTGGGGGTGGTGGACTACGACAGGGCCCGCTGGGAGCCGCGGGTCGTGGAGCTGGCGGAGGCCCTCATCTACTTCTCAGCGCCGCGATCGGCGCACATGCGATACATCGTCTACCCTGGGTTCCTCCAGTGGGCGCCTTTTGTCCGCTTCCTCGAGGCCTATAACCACACCCGCACACTCCAAGACCAAGAGGCCCAGGCGCTCCCAGACTACGTGAGCGCTGTCTGGCTGTTCTGGTCACTTCGACGGCTGCTGGAGGGAGGTCCACGCCCCGACTTCGCCCCTGAGGCACTCGAGGAAGCCATCGCCCTTTTCGACTGGGCCCAGAGCAACGCCGGTCAGATGGCCGATGCTGCGCTCTCGGTGATCGTGCGGTAGGGACGAGTGACGTCCACAGCGGAGAGCTGCCCAAAGGGGGCGCAGCAGTCCCCTTACCGACTGACAGATGCCCCACTTCGTGCTATAATGTCTCCATCGAGGGCAGGTCCGCGCTGCGTCCTGTTGATCACCTGTCTGGCCCAGGTGAAACCTACGACGATAGAGAAGATAAGAGGGTCGTGATGACACAGACCGCGAAGTTCAAGCAACAAGCCGCACTGCACGCCGCACAGTTCGTGGAATCAGGAATGGTCGTGGGGCTCGGCCACGGCAGCACCGCCGCCTTCGCCCTGCAACGCATCGCTCAACTTCTCCGCGAAGGAGGACTCAGGGATGTGCTGGGCGTGCCCTGTTCACTACGGGTCGGGCAGGAAGCGCAAAGGCTGGGCATCCCCCTCACCAGCCTGGAGGAGCACCCCACGGTGGACCTGACCATCGACGGGGCCGACGAGGTGGATCCAGACCTGAACCTCATCAAGGGTGGTGGCGGAGCGCACTTGAGAGAGAAGATCGTGGCTCAGGCCAGCAACCGCGAGGTCATCGTCATCGACAAGTCGAAGCTCTCACCGGTCCTGGGTACGTACTGGGGGGTCCCGGTGGAGGTAACCCCCTTCGGCTGGCGCTCTCAGTTCTTGTTCCTGGAAGAGCTGGGCGCCCAGGCTCTGCTTCGCACCACGGCCGAAGGAAGTCCCATCAAGACCGACCAGGGCAACTTCATCCTGGACTGCAACTTTGGTCCCATCACGGAGCCGGCAAAGCTGGCCGCGGAGCTGGACGGGCGAGCCGGCGTGGTCGCCCACGGACTGTTCCTGGGTCTGGCCACGGACGTCATCGTCGCCGGCGAGGACGGCCTGGAACACCTCACGAGAGGAGATTTGGATGATCGCCATTGAACCTTCCGTGCTATCGGCGGACCTCACCCGGCTTGATGAGCAAGCCCGCGAGGCCGAAGCCGCGGGGATTGAGGGAATCCAGGTGGACGTGATGGATGGCCGCTTCGTGCCCAACATCGCCTTCGGCCCGCTGGTGGTGGAGGCGTTGCGGTCGGCGGTGAGCGTGCCCCTAGACGTGCATCTGATGATCGTGGAGCCGGAGCGGCACCTGGCCGACTTCGCCCAAGCAGGGGCAGACCGGTTGATGGTGCACCAGGAGGCCTGCCTGCACCTGCACCGTGTCCTCCAGGCCATCCACGACCTGGGAGTCGAGGCCGCAGTGGCCATCAACCCCGGCACGCCCCTCTCTGTCCTGGAAGAGGTGCTGGATCTGACAGACCTGATTCAAGTGATGACCGTCAACCCTGGCTTTGGAGGGCAGTCCTTCATTCATAGCCAGGTGGACAAGATCCGCCGCCTGCGGCAGATGCTGGAGGCCAGGGGGCTGCAAACCCCCATCGCCGTCGATGGAGGCATCGACCCCACCACGGCGCCCCTCGTGGTGAAAGCCGGCGCCACCGTGCTGGTCGCTGGATCGAGCATCTACAACAGCGAAGCCTCGGTGGCCGAGAACATCGCCGCTCTGCGGGCAAGCGTCGCGCCAGGATAGGAGGATCAGCCATGGAACTGGGAATGATCGGCCTCGGCAAGATGGGCAGCAACATGACCAAGCGCCTGCTGGAGGGCGGGCACCGCGTGGTCGTGTATGATCGAGACGCCCAGCCGGTGAAGGCCGAAATTGCCCTCGGAGCCGTCTCAGCCGATTCCATGGAACACCTGGTTAGCCAACTGGTTGCCCCCCGAGCGGTGTGGGTTATGGTGCCGGCAGGCGAGCCTACCGAGAGCGTTGTGGCCGCGCTGAGTGAGCTTCTCAGTCCGGACGACACGGTGATCGACGGCGGCAACAGCAACTACAAGGACTCCCAACGCCGGGCCGCGTTGCTTGCAGAAAGATCCCTCCACTTCGTCGACGTGGGCACCAGCGGCGGCGTATGGGGCCTCACTGAGGGCTACAGCTTGATGGTCGGCGGCGAGCGTTCAGTCGTAGATCGGCTCCGGCCAGTCTTCGAGACCCTGGCTCCTGCGAAGGACAAGGGCTGGGGGCACGTAGGCCCTAGCGGTGCGGGTCACTTCGTGAAGATGATCCACAACGGCATCGAATACGGCCTGATGCAGGCCTATGCCGAGGGTTTCGAGATCCTCCAGGCCAAGGAAACCTACGACCTCGACCTGCACCAGATCGCCGAAATCTGGCGGTATGGCAGTGTGGTGCGCTCCTGGCTCCTCGACCTCACCGCCGCCGTGCTGAGCGAAGACCAGAATCTCAGCGGGGTCAAGGGATGGGTGGCGGACTCCGGTGAAGGCCGGTGGACGGTGGCCGAGGCCATCGACACGGACGTGCCTGCTCCCATCATCACCCTCTCGCTCCTGATGCGTTTGGTCAGCCGCCAGGACCAGAGCTACGCAGCCAAGCTGCTGGCGGCTATGCGCAACCAGTTCGGTGGCCACGTCGTGCTCAGGGAGACAGGGCACGATGCCTGATTCGATCACCATGGTCATCTTTGGCGGATCGGGCGACCTGACCCGGCGGAAGCTGGTGCCTGCTCTGTTCAACCTGTACCTCAAGAAGCGGCTTCCTCCGGGCACCCGAATAGCGGGCTTCGCCAAGGAACCCTTCACCGACGAGGAGTTCAGGGTGCACCTGCGGGACGGCGTTGAGAGGTCTGGCGACACACCACTCGACAACGCCGCCTGGGAGGGATTCGCTACTGGCCTGAGCTACATACAGGGCGACTTCACCAGGCTCACCGATTGCCAGCGCCTCAAGTCGGAGTTGCAGGCATTGACAGGGGAGGGGTCCAACCTGCT
>DAOUEW010000259.1:0-3264 GCA_034430275.1 Anaerolineae bacterium
CCTGAGTTCGTGGGCGGGGGGTGGGGCCAGTACCGCGGGTTGTACGTGATCCCGCATGGGCGTCTGGTTGCCACGGCGTGCCCTGGTGGGCACCTGGTGGACGGTCTGGTGTGGCAAGGGAGTTGGCCCGATGGCCTGCCCTTTCGGGTGGGGGAGGCTGGTGAGTGAGTGGATGGCGACCTGGGAGGCGGAGGCGCTGCGGCTGCGGCTGCTGGATGGTGAGGGGTTCGAGACGGAGGTGGAGGTCCGGGATGGTGGCTGAGATCTCGGGGGCGCGTAAGTGATCTGTCACCATGCTTCGATACGCGGCTTCTCCTTCGATACGCCCTTCGTTTTTCGGTACGGGCCTGCGGCCCTACTCAGGATGCAGGTCCTACTCAGCATGTGTGGGAGGTGAGGTATGAGGAACCTGACTTCGACCTTGCTGGCGGCGCAGAAGAAGGCCAGGGGCACGCCGTGCTTCAAGCTGTACATCAGCGACCGGCTGGGCATGCAGTACCGGCACCATTGGGAGCAACTGTACTCCGACGGGGTGGACGACTACCCGCACGCCATGGTGATCGCGGGTGATGAGTCTATCGTGCGGGTGTTGTCTGACAACGGGACGGCGAAGTATCAGCGGGTGACTGATCCGACGGTGGGCGCGCAGTGGGAGTCCTGGACGGGTGGGATGGGAACCTGCTCGACGGGATACCAGATGGCGTTGTGTGCGAGCGGTGTCTATGTGTGGTGGTTCTACATCGACTCTACGGCCCAGATTCTGTACTGCAGAGAGAGCAGCGACTACGGGGCGTCGTGGGGGTCAGCGGTGACGGTGCACTCTTGCAGCGGCACGAACTATCTCGAGAGCGTGGCGGGGGCGGTGAGCGGGGGCACGGACCTGATCGTGTTCTATTCGAAGTTTGACAGCTCGACCGCGCCGTCAGCGCATCTATATCGACGCAAGCGGACCTCGGGGGCCTGGGGGTCGGCCACCTCGTGGGGTAAGGCTGCTCACTACCAGATTCGGGGCCTGACCTGCTGGAACGGCGACGATTACCAGATGCTGTACGGGGGGCGGGTGAGCGGGGTGGCCTACGGCTTCGAGGCGGGCACGATGCTGTGGGGGATATGGTCGATCGTGTACGGGAAGGGTGGCGACGTGGCTGCGGACACCTGGTCTGATCCGGCGGAGGTGGACCGTGGTGATGCTGGCACCTCGTGGGCGTCAGCGTGGCCCTCGCTGGTGTACGCGGACGTGTACCGGGCGGTGTTCACGGCATACTTGATTGGTGAAGAGTACTCTCGCGTGATGCAGATGCGAGGGTACTACGGGGCGACGTTTCAGGATCACAAGTGGACCGATCCAGCGCCGTTCCAAGCGGAGGGCGGTCCCTACGGCATGAAGCTGGCGTACGTGAGCGGTGGAGACGGGTATATCTACGCGGGCTGCTCTAACGCGGCGTACCGGGCGGAGGCAGTGGGCCTGGGGACGGTGGAGGTTGGGGCTCGGGTGAAGAAGTACCGGGCTGTGGACCGGTGGGCTGGATACAAGGCGGCGGGCGTGGCGGTGGACTATGGTCAGCTGGTGTCTCCTGACTCGGGGGCGGAGATATGGCTTGAGAACGACGACGGCGAGCTCTCCTCTCTGGGTAGCGGCGACTATGAGATGGTGCTGCGAGGCTCGAGGGTGGAGCTCGGCCGCGGCTATCACACCAGCAATGGGGAAGAGGTGGCCTATTGGCCTGACCTGTGGATAGAGGACATCGAGCACGTGGTGGACTTCCTGGGGCGGCGGTACGTGGTGCTGCACTGCATCAGCGCCTGGGGGGTGATGTCGGCGATGTCTGCGGGGCGTCAGTATCATTGGTTGGAGGGGGACGCCTCGGTGTGGGACATCGTGGAGCGGTTGGTGGGTCTGGCGGGGTTCCGGTTGATCTCGCAGGGTGAGCAATCGGATCTGATCGGCGAGCTCAAGCCGGCGTACATCGTGCACCCAGGCGAGGACCTGCGGGGGACGGTGTTGGGTGCGTTGTCGAAGGTTCCGGACTTCATCTTCTTCGACGGGGGGACGGCGTATGTCAAGGAGTTGGCGAGCGACGAGTCGAGCGACTACACGTACGGCGGGTCAGGCCAGCACGTGATCATCTCGGCGAGGTACGGGACGCGAACGGCGGCGTACAATCACATCGAGGTCTTTGCTGGCGTCACCGAGGGCGGCATCCCCATCTTCGGTGACGAGGTGGACTACGAAGAGGTATCGCTGGTGGGTCACCGGTTGCAGAAGGTGTACGACTACGCCTACTCCGACGATGGCGACTGCGACGACCGGGCGGTGGCTCAGTTGCGGAAGCACCACGCGACCAGGAAGCGGGGCGAGATCGTGACTCTGCCCAACGTCGGTTTGGAGCTATTCGACGTGGTGACGATCACCGATTCGAGGGCCGGGATTTCGTCAGAGAAGTACCGGGTGAGGGGAATCGAAGAGGTATTCGACTCGACGAAGCATCCGGTGGTGTACCAGCAGACGGTGGAGCTTGGGGGTCCGTGATGGGGACAGGGTGGGGGCGGCGAGGCAATCGCCTTGGCAGCTCCCGCCGAATCTGCTATCATCCTAGCAGCCCGTTTCACGTTCCGGCCGGTGGTGGTGACCTATGGCAGACGGCGATCCCTTCAGAACCTACCTCGACGAGTTGCGCAGGACCCTGGCCACCGGGGTGGCCCAGGAGCATGCCTACCGTGGGGCTCTGGAGGACCTTCTGGAGGCCGTTGGAGACGGCGTGCAGGCGGTCAACGAGCCCAGCCACATCGCGTGCGGCGCGCCCGACTTCATCGTCCTTCGAGGCCAGACTCCCCTGGGCTACGTGGAGGCGAAGGACATCGACGCCAGCCTGGACGCCGCCGAGCGTACCCCTCAACTGAAGCGGTACCGTGAGTCGTTGAACAACCTGATCCTCACCGACTACCTGGAGTTCCGCTGGTACGTGGAGGGTGAGCAGAGGGACAGGGCGCGCCTGGGCACGGTCACGCGAGACGGGAAGGTGAAGAGCACCAGAGACGGCATGGAGTCCGTCGCCCAGCTTCTGGAGGGCTTCTTTGCCCAGGAGGCCCCCATGCTGGGCACCCCCAAGGAGCTGGCCCAGCGTATGGCCAGCCTGGCCAGGATGACGCGGGATCTCATCGAGAAGGCCTACGAGCGCGAGGGCAAAGAGGGACGGCTGCACGGCCAACTGGCTGCCTTCCGCGATACGTTGATCCCCGACCTCGGCGTCGCATGCCAGATAT
>DAOUEW010000260.1:0-19810 GCA_034430275.1 Anaerolineae bacterium
GCTTCGCTGACTATACTTCCGGGGATCAGTTCTTCGGTGATGATCATTCTACGCAGGCGGTCGGCGATCAGCTCACTGGCTCGCTTGCTCATGAGACTTACCACCTTCCTATGCACCCGTGACTGCCGTTGTACAGCACTGACCGCTAGCTGGGTCTACTACCGGGTCAAAGTAGAAAACGGACTCGTTCCAAGATCGACCTCTGTTGCCGCCAGCGCAGCACACCGCCGATTCCCGCCGAACTGGCGAATCCTGGGAGATTCTGGTCTCGCCTGGCTATGTCCCTGTGATGGGCACGCGTAGATATACCAGATATGCACCACACAGTATACCACGCTATTCGTACACTGTCAAGTGCAGCAGGGGTTCGGGGCTGACATACAGAGTGGCCACAGGCGCGCGGGGGCCCATCGTCGGTCCGGGGCTAGCCGGAGCGATCGAGGTGGCCTCCGCTTGTGAGCAAGCTCAGCTTTGATGGAGAGAGCGTTACAACTCGAGAGCGGAACCGAATCCGCCTTGGACTGCCTTCTGGTACGCAAGAGTGGCAATCGCTGCGTCTTGAACTCCTACTCCGGTAAGGTCGCAGACGGTGATCTGGGAATCATCCGTGCGTCCTGGGTGTCGTCCGGAAGTGAGTTCACCCAGTTCCGCTATCCCAGCGTCCGCCATGATGGTACCATCTTCTAGCCCGTGATGGAGTTCCCCGCGCTCGGAGCACTGCCCTTTGTGATCGCAGACCACAAGGTCAGCTATCGCCAGAACCTGGCTTTCCAGTTCCTGCTTGTAAGGCGCGTCCGCTCCCATCGCGGTGATGTGCATTCCCGGATGCAGCCATTCCGCTTGCACGAAAGGTTCGGTAGAGGGTGTAGACGTCACCAGAATGTCGCTCTGCCTCACCAGGCTCTCCAGATCGTCCATGGCCAAGCATTCGACCCCCACGATACCTGGCATCTCCTTAACGTAGGTGTCCAGTCTGGTCTGATCAAGGTCAAAGGCGAGCAATTTCTGAAATACCCTGACCTCGGAAAGGGCCATGATCTGGTATCGCCCTTGCGCGCCCGTGCCCACTACTCCAACGGTGTCAACATCCTTTCTGGCCAGGTACTTCGCCGCCACTGCCCCTGCCGCTCCAGTGCGCAGATCGGTTAGGTAGCCGTTGTCAAAAAGCAGGGCCTGGAGGAATCCGGTGCGGGCGCTGAAGACCATCATCAGACCGCTTCCGCTGGGCAAGCCCAAGGCGGGATTGTCATAGAAGCCATTGGCCACTTTGATAGCCAGGCTCTCCGCGCCAGTGATGTGCGCGCCCTTGACGTGCACCTCTCCCCTCACCTCTGGCATGTCAAGACTTAACACCGGTGGGAGGTTGACCTCACCGGCGGCCAGTCGGGTGAAGCCGTCTTCGACTGTCGATATGGCCTCCGCCATACCGATGGACTGGCGCAGATCCGGTTCTTTGACGAGCAGTATCTCCATCGTATTCCCTCCTGTTGCTGTGACTTGGGGGACAGACAGCCCATGTCCCTCTGCTACCAACGCCGACGCTGCTGAGTCCCTTCCACAGCAGAGCGACTGTGGCAGCGTGTAGCTTGTGTCGAAGCTGGCCTCTGTTCCTACCACATCATACCGCACATTAAGGTGCTAGTCAAGCCTCGGATGGAAACGAGCGTGTCCCTGGCTGACTGGACAGCACAACCGCGGCATCTTGAGTCCAGCGCGCCATCACTTCCCCAGGGATAGAATCGCGGGGTATATGCCCCAGCGGCAAGCTGTGTTAGGTGAGGCGCGGCACGCCACTGCTCATTATACCGTTCTTGACCGATGATGACAAGCATGGTATACTATCCAAGGGAGATTAGGTATACCCACGATTTGCCCGGTGGTCGTTCGAGCCTTGGGACACGGGGTCCTAGCTTCAGGGCAGGGTGGGGTCTGCGCCCATGAAGGGAGTACAACATGCATGCTGAAGATGTATCGATGCGCGATATCTATCTGGCCAGGAGGAGAATTGGGAACACGGCCCGGAGAACTCCTTTGGTCGGCTCGCCTCTGTTGAGCGAGACGCTTGGAGCCTCAGTCTATCTCAAGCTGGAGAGTCTACAGGAGACGGGGTCCTTCAAGATTCGAGGCGCCGCCAACAAGATGAGCACGCTATCAGAGGATGAAAAGGCCCGCGGAGTCATCGCTAGCTCCACGGGAAACCACGGCCGTGCTGTGTCGTACGTCGCCAGTCGCGCGGGGGTCAAGGCCGTGATTTGTATACCCGAAGGAACGCCCAGCAACAAGGTGGAGGGCATCAAAGCCCTGGGTGCCCAGGTGCTCGTGGGTGGCAAGACCTACGATGAGGCAGAGGATGAGTCCGTTCGCTTGGAGAAGGAGGAGGGATTGACGATGGTCAACGCCTACGACGATCCCTTCACGATCGCCGGGCAGGGGACGATCGGCCTGGAACTGTTGGACGATCTGCCTGAGATAGACACAGTGTTGGTACCCGTCGGGGGCGGGGGGCTGATTTCGGGCATCGCGCTGGCGCTGAAGAGCGCCAGTGACAAGATTCGCGTGGTGGGCGTTTCGATGGACAGGGCCCCTGTCATGTACCACAGTCTCAAGGCCGGCGAGCCGATCAGACTGGAGCAAGAGGATACCCTGGCCGATGCCTTGCTAGGCGGTATCGGTCTGGAGAACCGATACAGTTTCCGGATGGTCCGGGACTATGTTGACGATTTTGTGCTGGTCTCGGAGAAGGAGATCGCTGAGGCCATGGTCTTTGCATTGGAGAGGCATCACTTGCTGGTAGAGGGGGCCGCCGCATTGGGCATAGCTGCGCTCCTAGCCAGGAAGGTGGAAGATGCCGGACGCAACGTCGTGGTACTTGTGAGCGGCAGCAATGTCGATGTGCCTCTGCTGCTGCAACTAGCTCAATGATGCACTGATCGGCCGAGTGGTGTGTCCTCGGCAGCAAGCGAAGGGATCCGCCCGTCCAGACTGGCACAAGGCGTAGTGAGACAAGATGATCGATGTACGGAGCGACAGGGTGTCCTTGCCGCCACCGGGGATGATGGACTGCATGTGCCGTGCTGAGTTGCGGGATGACTTGTACGGATGAGATCCGACCGTCAGCAACCTGCAACAACTGGCGGCGCTAATCACAGGGAAAGAAGCAGTCGTCCAGACGATCAGCGCTACCTTGAGCGATATCCTGGCGTGCATGACTCACCGGTGGCATGGTGACGAAGTCGTGGTGTGGGAGATGGACACCATGCCGCAATCTACGAGCTTGGCGCCTCTGCGGCAAGCGCGGGCGTGAGCTCAACACGATCATCATTTCGGTCCCGCTCGGCAAACCCAGACTGGGGCTGTCGTGGAAGCCGGTGGCCATCTTGATGGCCAGGCAACCTGCAACGTTGATGTAAGCCCCTTGACCTCTGGCATGTGAAGGCTCAATGCTGGCGGGAGATTCACCTCGCCATCCGCCAGACGCGTGAAACCTCCTTTCACCACGGCTATGCCTCTTCGTTGCTGACAGAGTTGCGGATCTCGTCTTCCTTGACCAGCAGAACCTCGGTAGCATCCCTCCCTAGGGTGCACTGTTTCTGGACAATGCTCGAATCCGCGCCGATCTTGACCCGTGGCGCACAATATTGCCACCGCGAGGCTTTGTGAAGTCAGTGTAGGCGACGGGGAGTGACTATGGGTCGTGCAGGAGTCATTGGAGCAGCCATGCCTGGGGCCCAACGATGTGTGGATTGTTCCGGTCGAGGTCAGGTCCCGTTTGGCTTGGGGCATAGCTCCGCCTCGCTCACCGCGAAGTGGGGAACGCGCTTGTGTCTGTTTCAGTTGCCGCACTTGACGGGCTGGTAGGACTGTAGTATACTGGATTGTGCAGATCGGGTATATCGACGGAGGAATGTGCCGCGTGCTGCATGCGTGTGCGAGCAGATCTGTTCTTGCGCTTTGCAGCTATTCTGGCGTGTTGAGCAGTGCGGCCCACGGGAGTACATTCAAGCTTCTCAGTACCGGGTATCTCGTTTCCCTCCATGGACGCGTCGCCACACGCCGCCCACCTGCGCTTGATGATGCTATCAAGGGGACAGTGTCGCGGATCAACTACTTCGGATGGACCGATGTACCTGCCTTACCGGTCGCGCTTCAGTACCCAGGGTGCGAGTTTCGACCTCCTGAAGTTCGGTCGAGTCCGCATTGGTGGGATCGGGCCAGATGAGCAGGAGAAAAGGAGAGGAGGCCAATGAGCGAATCCAGAGGCGTTTTCCAGCCCTTCGACATGGAGCGGATGATGTCCAAGTGGGAGAACGTCATCGAGTACAACCTGTCGGAGAGTGGGGTTCACCCCCTTGCCGTCCGCGAGCTCGTGGACGATCCGGCAGTGATCGATGAACTGCTGGATACTCCGCTCCACTATCCCCAGACGAACGGCATCCCTGAACTACGGGAGCGCATCGCCGCCCTATACCACGGTGCAACCCCAGACAACGTGCTGGTGACAGTGGGCTGCATCGAGGCCAACTTCATCACCCTGCTGACCATGGTTGCCCCGGGGGAAGAGATGGTAGTGATGCTCCCCAACTACATGCAAATCTGGGGCGCCGCTCAGAATCTGGGCATGCGCGTCAAGACCTTTCATCTTCGGGAGGAGTTGGGCTGGGCACCGGATCTGGACGAATTGAACGATGTCGTCTGTCAGAGAACGAAGCTCATCGCTGTCTGCAACCCGAACAACCCCACCGGCCACATTCTGACCGATGGGGAGATGGAGGCCATCGTGACCGCCGCCGAGCGCGCGGGTGCCTGGCTGTTGGCCGACGAGGTCTACAGCGGGGCGGAGCGTCTTACCGACACGCAGACACCCTCCTTCTGGGGGCGGTACGACAAGGTACTGGCTATGAACAGCCTCAGCAAGGCCTACGGCCTGCCAGGGCTGCGGATCGGCTGGGTGGTGGCGCCGGCAGGTACTGTGGACGAGCTGTGGGCCCGTCACGAGTACGTCAACATCAGTGCCACCATGCTCTCTAACCAACTGGCGGCCATCGCTCTGTCGCCCCGGGTGCGCCCTCGTCTGTTGCAGAGAACCCGCGATTACATCCGCCGAGGCTATCCCATCCTCGACGCCTGGCTGGAGAGTCATGAGGGCACATTCAGATTGGTCCCGCCTGAGGCGGCAGCGATAGCCTACGTACGTTATGACCTCGATGTGAACTCGACGGAGTTCGTGGAGCGGTTGCTCCGTGAGAAAAGCGTGTACATTGTGCCAGGGGATCACTTCGGTATGGATCGCTATCTACGCATCAGCTATGGTCTCCCGGAGGACTACCTAACAGCGGGATTGGATCGCATCCACGAGCTGATCGCCGAATTGCAGGGGTGAGTCGAGAACACTGACCATGGGGGCAAGAAATGCAGGTCCATGATCTGACGATGCGTGATGTCTACCTGGCGCGGGAGAGGATTGCGTCTCTGGCCAGGAGAACTCCCTTGGTGCACTCGCCATTTCTCAGCGAGCGAGTTGGCGCCGCCGCATACCTCAAGCTGGAGAACTTGCAGGAGACGGGTTCCTTCAAGATTCGCGGGGCAGCCAACAGGATGCTCACGCTCACCGCGGATCAGAAGTCGCGAGGAGTGATCGCCATCTCCACCGGGAACCATGGACGGGCCGTGTCATACGTGGCCGGGAGGCTGGGTGTTAAGGCCCTGATCTGCATCCCTGAAGGGACTCCCAGCAACAAGGTAGAGGGTATCAGGCGTCTCGGCGGAGAAGTGCTGGTCTCTGGCGGCACCTACGACGAGGCAGAGGATGAGGCCTTTCGCTTGGAGAAAGAGAAGGGATTGACTATGGTCAATCCCTATGACGATCCCTATACCATCGCAGGGCAGGGGACGATCGGGCTGGAGCTGCTGGAAGACCTCCCTGAGATAGACACGGTGTTCGTGCCGGTCGGGGGTGGGGGACTGATCTCAGGTATCGCACTAGCTCTGAAATGCGCGAGTAGCGATATCCGTGTCGTAGGCGTGTCGATGGACCGCGCGCCTGTGATGTACCACAGTCTGAAGGCTGGCGCGCCAATCAGGATGGAACAGGAGGAGAGCCTCGCCGATGCCCTCGTGGGTGGCATCGGTTTGGAGAACCGATACTCGTTCCGTATGGTGCAGGAGTACGTTGACGACTTCGTGCTGGTCTCAGAGACGGAGATCGCCGAAGCCATGGTCTTTGCTTTGGAGAGGCATCATCTGCTGGTGGAGGGAGGCGCCGCCGTGGGTTTAGCTGCGGTGCTCCGGGGGAGACTCCAGGGTGGCGGAGACAACGTGGCAGTGGTCCTGAGTGGCAGCAACGTAGAAGTGCCTTTGCTGTTGCGGTTGGTTCAGGAAGATGCTGACCGACGGAGTGTTCTATCCTCCTGAGCGACTGAAGAACCGCGGCCCGCCAGGTGACGGAAGGCCGCGCCTCTGCTCTTGGAGGCTGGCCGTCTCTGCGCGTTTCCAACCATGGTGCCCGCGGAGCAGAGGGGCAGAGAGCGCCCGGTCTTGGGACGACGTTGGATGATCGTGGCTTGTGAAGACTTGGAGCCAGTGGAGATGAGAGGCTGGTGGGTGCCGCCAGCACATGCGAAAGGGTGAGGTGAAATGATCGATCTGCGGAGCGACACGGTGACGCTGCCGCCGCCAGAGATGATGGATTGTATATACCGAGCTGAGTTGGGGGATGATCTGTACGGAGAGGATCCAACCGTCAACAGGCTGCAAGAGCTTGCGGCGCAGGTCACGGGGAAGGAAGCAGCCCTCTTGACCACTAGCGGGACGATGAGCAATATCCTGGCGTTCATGACTCACTGCCGGCATGGTGACGAGGTGGTGGTGGGAGATGGACACCACGCGGTGATCTACGAACTGGGGGCTCCCGCAGCAATCGCGGGTGTGAGTTTTCGGAGTCTTCCAGTGAATGAAATGGCCAGTTACGACATCGAGCTCCTCGAGCAGGTCATCCGCACCGCCGATCTGTTTGAGCCGCCAACCGGCCTGATCTGGACTGAGAACACTTTCGCTGGTGACGGTGGCATCGTCATGCCGCAATCTGAACTAGCACAGATATCGGCCGTGGCGAAGAAGCACTCCGTACCCGTCTTCATGGATGGAGCTCGAGTCTTCAACGCAGCCGTTTATCTGGGGATCGAAGTCAAGGAGATCTGCGAGTACGTCGACACCGTGGCCTTCTGTCTGAGCAAGGGCCTGTCGGCTCCTCTGGGTTCAGTGCTGTGCGGACCTGCGGACTTCATCGCTGAGGCGCGCAGGAACCGACAGAAGCTTGGGGGCGGGCAGCGGCAGGCAGGCATCATCGCGGCCGCAGGTATCTACGCCATCGAGAAGATGAGTCTACGTCTCGGTGAGGACCACCAGAACGCTCGCGCTCTAGCGGAGGGCATCGGAGAGATACCTGGCCTCACCGTCGATCTTTCCACCGTTCAGACCAACATCGTCGTGATCGAGCTGGCATCGGATCGCTTGACGCAAACAGAGCTGGTGGAGGGGCTCCGTGAGCGGGGGGTCCTGGTGGTTCCATGGACCAAGGGCCGGATCCGTCTTGTCACCCACTATGGGGTAGACGAACAAGACATCGAAAAGGCGCTAGAGGCCATTGGCGACATAATGAAGGAGTGAGAGATGCAGGAGAACGAGTTCGCCCCCGTGGTGTTGGAGGCGTTCAGGAAGTACCATCAGACCATACGATCAAGCTTTCCTTTCCTCGAGCACGACGGAGATGGCAACCCCCGTGTATATCTGGACAGCGGAGCAGGCACGCTGGTGCCGAGGGTTTCTATCGAAGCTATGGGAAGGGCCTATGCTGAGATGCGTGCTCAGCCAGGCGACGTATCGAACGCTGAGCGGCATACGCGAGACCTGATATGGGGGACTCGGTCGCTGCTAGCCAAGTTCCTCAACGGGGTTTTCCCGGATGAGATATCGTTCAGCGCTTCAACCACGCACAGCCTGCTGAATCTGGCCATCGCCTTCTACCCTCTAGTTGAGCAACACCACAACGTCATCGTAACCGATGCAGACCACTTCGCCAATGTGTCTCCGTGGGAGTTCATTCTTGGAGAGCGACAGGGCCTGGAAATACGGCGGCTCCGTATCAACGATCAGGGACAGGTGGATCTGGATCATTTGCGGTCTCTCGTAGACGAGAACACTCGAATCGTGGCCACGACCTACGCGGCCAATGCCGTGGGCACCGTCATGCCCATACGGCAGATGGCTGACATAGTCCATGCCTACCGCGACGATTCGGGAAACGGCGCGTATCTGGTCGTCGACGCTGTTCATCATGCGTTCCACGGTCCCATCGATGTCCAACAGATCCAGTGCGACTTTTTGACTGTTTCGGGATACAAGCTCTTCGGGCCCATGTTGGGGGTCCTGTGGGGGAAGAGGGAGAACTTGGAGCAGTTGGCGCCCTATTGCGTTCTCACGAATCCCGATAGCTTTGAACAGGGCACACTTAACAACGCTGTACTGGGAGCGATGCAGGGTGCGCTTCGCTACCTGCTGACTATTGGCAGCCACCTGGCACCGTACTATGGCGACCGGCTCCAGGAGTACGAGGATCCCGAGACGCGGCTGTTCAAGATCGCCATGACGGGTATCGAACAGTATGAGCGAGAGTTGACCAGCGAGGTGTTACGCCAATTCGAAGCACTCCCGCCGGACAGATTCCGGCACTACGGAATCAAAGCTGTGCAGGATGGCGTTTGGACGAGAGATCCCACCTTCAGCTTTGAGGTGATTGGCAAGGCGGCGGTTGAGGTGAAACGACTCTTGTGGCACTTGGGGAAGATCGAGGTTGCCGCAGAAAACCTCTATTCTGCGATGGTGGTCCGCCATCTTGGCAAGGAAGCTGTCACCAGAGCGAGCTTTGCACATTACGATAATCTGCATACTGTCCACGCTTTGACATCGGCTTTGAGCAGGATCCTTGACTCATAGCTACACTCGTTGGGCCAGACCAGGGCGGAGAAACGCGTTCGGCGCAACGCTCCAGGAGTGGAGGGAGTCGCCACGCGCGGCACGCTCGAGAAGGCGACGCTGGTTGATGTCTGTGCAGAGACCGACCGGAGATCGGCGGGAGTCCGCCCGGGGGAATCCAGCACCATAACATGAAGAGGAGAGAGAACTCATGAAGGCGGAGGAACTCAGAGGCGTGATCCCAGCCATCCCTACTCCGTTCACCGACGACGGTGAAGTGAACGAGGCAGGATTGCGGGAGCTGACGGACTACGTGATCGATGGCGGCGTCCACGGCATCATGACCAGTGGCGGCACTGGGGAGTTTCCACACCTATCGCGTGAAGAGAAGCGGCTGGTGACGAGCGTGGTGGCGGACCAAGCGCGCGGTCGCGTGCCTGTGATCGCCGGCACAGCGGCTTGCAGCACCCGTGAGGCTATCCTCTTGTCGCAGGACGCGGGAGATGCGGGGGCAGAGGCTGTCATCGTCACGGCGCCCTACTACTTCATGCTGCCGGAGGACGCTTTGTTCGGCCACTACGAGGATCTCGCGAACTCGGCGGGCCTGCCGGTGGTCCTTTATAACAATCCTACGTACACTGGCAACGATATGAGCCCTCAACTCATCGCGAGGCTGGCCCTCAACCCAGGCATGATCGGGATGAAACAGAGCAATGCAGACATGGGCCAATTGGTGGAGGTTGTCCGCATTGTGGGTTCGGATTTTGCTGTGCTGACAGGTATCGATAGTCAGTTCTACCCTGCTCTGTGCGTCGGAGGGGTAGGGATCTTCTCCACTGCCGCGAGCGTAGTTCCCAGACAGATGGTGGATCTGTATAACGCCTTTGTTGATGGGCGTCAGGCGGACGCGCGAGCGCTCCACATGAGACTTCAGGCTTTAAACCGCTTCCTCGAGTATGATCCAGGATACGTGGCGCCGTGCAAGGAAGCCTTGGCACTGCTGGGCTTGCCCGTCGGGCCGGTACGTAAGCCGCTCCCTGAACTGAGCGACACAGAGCGGGAGGGTATCAGGGAGGCACTGAGCGAGCTAGACTTGCTCTAGGGTAGACGTCAATCGTGATCTTTGAGCGCAGGTGGGTGTCCCTACGTGCCCATGGAGAGGGCCTCGCCTGGTCTGCAGAAATCGCAATTGCTGGTAGGGCGTGGTGCTGATGAGATTCGATAAGGCCACAGACTTGATCTACGAGTTCAAGCAGAACCGGTACGTGCACGGCAGCGGAGTGCTGACCGAGGTCGGCAGGCTTGGGGGTGAACTCGGCACGAGAGCTGCCCTCGTGCGACCCGGTTTCCGTGGATCCGATAGACTGGTCGGGATGGTAGAAGACTCCCTGGCGAGAGCTGGGGTGGACGTGTTGGGCGAGATCAAGGGTGCTGCTCCCAATGCACCGCGAGCGGATGTACACCGCATCACCAAGTGGCTCGAGGAGTTGCAGCCGGATGTGGTCGTTTGCCTGGGAGGAGGCAGTTCCATCGATGCGACGAAAGCCGCCCTGGTACTGCGAAGCCTGGGTGGTGACATCGACGACTACTTTGGGACTGGCCTGGTCACGGAGCGGGTTCGAGCGACCGGCAAGGCCCTCACGCCCCTGGTGGCCGTGCAGACGGCGGCGAGCTCGGCTGCCCATCTCACCAAGTACGCCAATGTCACAGATATGGCCACGGGGCAGAAGAAGCTCATCGTGGATGAAAACATCGTCCCAGAGCGCGCTCTCTTCGACTACGAAGTGACGGTGTCCATGCCCCCTGCGCTGACCGCCGATGGCGCGTGGGACGGCCTATCGCACTCTCTGGAGGTGCTCTACGGGGCCGTAGGCAAGTCGTACTACGACAAGGCCGCGGAGGTGGCAAGGGAAACCGTGGGACTGGTCCTGGAGTACGTCGAGCGCGCCGTCACGATCCCGACCGATATTGAAGCCCGAACCGCGCTGGGCCTGGCTACCGATCTGGGCGGGTACGCCATCATGCTGGGCGGCACTAACGGGGCACACCTCACGAGTTTTTCCCTGGTGGACATCCTCACCCACGGGCGAGCGTGTGGCGTGATGAACCCCTACTACACCGTGTTCTTTGCACCGTCGATTGAGGAACCTCTGCGGATGGTGGGTGAGTTATTCCGGGATGCGGGACTGACCGAGGTGGACATCGATGCCCTGGCGGGACGCAGTTTGGGCGTGGCCGTAGCCGAAGCGATGATGGAATTGAGCCGGCGGGTCGGATGCCCCGCGACTCTGCGCGAGGTGGAAGGTTTCTCCGAGAAGCATATCCGGCGGGCCTTGTCGGCGGCCAAAGATCCGCAACTGCGCATGAAGCTCGAGAACATGCCCGTCTCGTTGACCGCGGAGATGGTAGATCAGTACATGGGGGCAGTTCTTGAGGCGGCGCGGGAAGGCGACTTGAGCCTGATCAGGAACGTGTCATAGCCACCGCTAGCCAGCGTATGGAGGTGGCATGCGAAGGGAGATGTGAGACTGGAGGGCGATGAGGGTCAAACTGGCCTATGGCAGAGATGGATTGTGGGTAGATCTTCCTGACGACAACGTGAGTGTGGTAGAGCCCAGACGTGTACCGGGGGTGCCGCAGGAACAGGAGGCCATCCGTTCGGCGCTTCGCGAGCCGCTGGGCTCTCCTTCTTTGCATGAACTCGTGAAGAAGGATGACACAGTTGCCGTCGTGTTTAGCGATATCACCCGGCCTCAACCCCGTCGGCAGATGCTATCCGCGTTGCTGGAGGAGATCTCTCATGTGCCAAGGGAGCAGATCGCGCTCATCAACGCACTGGGCACGCACCGCGCTAACACCGAGGTCGAGTTGGAGGAGATGCTCGGTGCTGGCATCCTCGAGGACTACCGGGTCGTGCAACATGACGCCTGGGATGAGGATAGCATGGTTGATCTGGGCCGGACCTCGTTCGGGCACCGGGCCTACGTCAACGGCGAGTATATGCGGGCCAGTGTCAAGATCCTGACAGGGTTCATCGAGCCGCACCTCTTCGCTGGATTCTCGGGCGGGCCGAAGGCGGTGCTTCCGGGAGTGGCGGGTTATGACACCATACTGGCGAACCATGGCTGGAGGATGATTGGGGACCCTGGCGCAACCTGGGGCGTGACCGCGGGCAACCCGATCTGGGAGGAGATGCGTGAGGTCGCGCTGATAACCTCTCCTACACTCATCCTGAATGTGACCCTGAACGACCACAAGGAGATCACGGGTGTCTTCGCAGGGAATATGCAAGAAGCGCACGCCGCCGGCATCGAGTTCGTCCGCTTCACGTCGGTGGTGCCGGTCCCGGCGCGTTTCGACATCGTCATTACGAGCAATTCCGGATACCCTTTGGACTTGAACCTGTATCAGGCCGTGAAGGGCATGTCGGCCGCAGCGCAGATCGTCGAGCCGGGCGGCAGTATCGTGATTGCCGCCGAGTGTTGGGATGGTCTGCCGGATCACGGGGAGTATGCGAAGCTACTGCAGATGGCTTCAAGCCCTGAAGAACTACTCGCCATGGTTGGTTCGCCGGGTTTCTCCCGACACGATCAGTGGGAGGTGCAGGTACAGGCGCAGATCCAGAGGAAGGCGAACGTGTACGTCAGGAGTTCGTATCTGAGTCCAGAGGAAGTGCGAAGTGCACTGCTCAACCCCTGCGAGTCCATCGAAGAGACCTTGTCGGACCTGCTGCATCGATACGGGGCCGATGCGACCATCTGTGTGCTGCCTCAGGGCCCGATGACTATCCCGTATGTCCATGGCCAGACCTAGGGCGGGACAGATGTGTGGAGAACGCAAGGACCGCGGAAGCTCGCCTCGTGAACCTTCTGGTCGGTCCGTGTCTGGCGCATTTCTCCTCGGACCAACGAGACTGGGGGTGTGAGATGCCATACGGCTACAACGGCAGGATTCTCCACGTGGACCTGACGGTAGGAGCTGTACGGGTTGAGGAACCCGCAGAGCGGTTCTACCGCAGGTACTTCGGCGGCAGCGCATTGGGCGTCCACTACTTGCTCAAGAATACCCCTGCGCATGCAGACCCACTGGGCCCCGAGAACACACTGGTCTTGGCCCTGAGTGTGCTCACCGGGGTTCCCATATCTGGCCAGAGTCGCATGACGGCGGTCGCCAAATCCCCGCTGACGGGAGCGGTGGGTGATAGTCAGTGTGGTGGTTTCTGGCCCGCAGAACTGAAGTTCGCCGGTTTCGATGCCCTTGTCATCACAGGGCGGGCGGCGAAGCCGCTCTACCTCTGGGTTCATGACGGCGAGGCTGGATTGCGCGACGCTGGGCATCTGACAGGGAAGTTGACGGGAGAGGTCCGGAAGACCATTTGTGACGAACTCGGTGACAGGCGGGTCCAGGTGCTGCAGTGCGGACCGGCTGGGGAGAAGGGAGTCCGCTTTGCTTGCCTGATCAACATGTGCAACCGCGCCAACGGTCGCACCGGGATGGGCGCCGTCATGGGCTCCAAGAATCTGAGGGCCGTGGCGGTGCGGGGCTCTTCGCGTCCGGAAGTGGCTGACGAGGGAGCGTTGAGATCCCTCGCCAAGTGGGGGGCCGGCCACGTGGGTGACTCCGACGTCGCTGGATTGGCTCTCATGGGGACCAGCGAGATCGTTTCGCTTCAGAACGAAGCGGGAGGCCTGCCTACCCACAACTGGAGGAGCGGCGTCTTCGAGGGTTACGAGGCCATCTCCGGTCAGCGGATGAACGACACGATCCTGAAGGAGAGAGGCACCTGCTACGGCTGTGCCGTGCGCTGCAAGCGCGTCGTGGAGGTCACCGAGGGTCCGTTCCAGGTCGATCCTCTCTACGGTGGTCCAGAGTATGAGACGCTGGCGGCCCTGGGCTCGTACTGCGGTGTAGCCAACCTGGATGCCGTGGCCAAGGCCAACGAGTTGTGTAATGCCTACGGAATGGACACGATCTCCTGCGGCGGGACCATCGCTTGGGCCATGGAGTGTTTCGAGGAGGGGATACTCACCCCAGATGACACAGATGGAATCGATCTGCGCTTCGGGAATGCCGAGGCTCTGGTGAAGGTGATAGAGATGATCGGCCGGCGGGAGGGCTTCGGCGACTTGTTGGCCGAGGGGTCGGCCCGAGCTGCGGAGGTCATCGGCCAAGGGAGCGAAGACCTTCTGACAACCGTGAAGAAACAGGAGGCGCCAGCCCACATGCCCCAGGTGAAGCGATCGTTGGCGCTGATCTACGCCGTCAACCCCTTCGGAGCGGACCACCAGTCCCACGAGCATGACCCGGCGTACGATCCTGAGGATGGATATCTGGAGGAGATGGCAGAGCTTGGACTGGTCGATCCGAGGCCAGTTGACGGTCTGGATTCCGAGAAGGTGCGCTATTCCTTCTACACACAGTGTATCTACAGCGCCCTGGATTCCCTGAACCTGTGCCAGTTCGTCTACGGTCCCGCCTGGCAGCTCTACGGCTTGGACCAGATGGTGGAGCTAGTGCGCTCGGTGACGGGCTGGAACGTGAGCCTATGGGAACTCATGAAGTTGGGGGAGCGCCGTCTGAACATGCTGCGGGCCTTCAACGCTCGGGAGGGCATAGGCCGTGAGGCTGACACTCTGCCCAAGAAGTTCTACGAACCCCTCGAGGGTGGCGCCAGCGACGGTGTCGCGGTGGATGAGGAGGAGCTTCAACGGGCCCTGGATACCTACTATGCCATGGTGGGCTGGGACGTGGCGACGGGCGTTCCCACCAGGGGGAAGCTGCAAGAGCTAGGCATAGACTGGGTCGCGGACGCATTGTCCCTTGGCTAGACGCGGCCCCAACAGGGGCGCGGTGGTCGGAATACTGTAGTCACTGCCTCAGGACTGCCCTGGCCCTGGCCGGGTGCCGTCGGCAGGGTCTGCTATCAGGCCTCTGCCGGAGGGCGCCCACTGGAGCTCTCCAATGCCGCGCTGGCGGGCCTGCTGGCCGGATGTAGCCCCGCGCAGCACCCGCCTGGCACTGCTACCTCAACGCTTGCCGAGGGAGCTACCGCTCTTCCTACCGCTGTGCCGACTGCTACGCCGACAGTAGCGCCGCCGGTGACACCGGTATCTCGGGTGGCGTTCTGCCATTCACGGTGCGTCCCATGAGAGTCAGGCTCGTCTGCCCAGGGTGATCCTGGATCTCAACCGGGCGCGCCCCATAGATCTAGCGCTTATCGATGGCATCAAGACAGCGGAGGGGGGCGAGGTTCCTGGAGGATCCTTCAACCCGGTGGAGCTTGGTGTGTTGATCGCTGGTAAGAATGCAGTGGCCACCGATACCGTCGCTACGGCAGTGATGGGCTTTGAGCCGACCCTCGAACCTCCCAGCGCGCCGTTGCTAAGAGGCGACAACTACCTGAACCTGGCCCATCATTTGGGCATCGGCACCAATCGTCTGGAGGAGATCGAGGTCGTCGGCGCTTCCATTGACGACGTGCGCTATGAGTTTCAACCCGCTCGAACGGCGTAGAGCTAGGCCACAGTCGGAACACCGCTTCGTGCCTTGGTGCCTCAGAGCGGGCTGTTTCTGCTGTCTTATCGCCAGGGGACCGGTGAGCGCACGTGTCCCAATCTGAGTGTGGAGAGAGGGGGCTCCGAGCTACCGCACGCTCTGACGCAGGATGTCTCTTGACAATATGCGCTGTCTGCGATAGACTGTTATGGGTTTGTTGGACGCTCAATGAGCATCACAGCGAAGAATACCCCGAGAATCGTTTTCCGGTCCGCAGTGTACCGAGGTAGACGAAGAGGCGTCAATCAGTTGGCCGAGGCCGTGCGTCCGACGATAGCCTCTTCCACGCATCGCTGCTGTGGACCGCGTGGACGTGGATAGGAGTCGAACCCAGGAGGGTTGGCGGGTAGCCAGCTTTCCTGGAAGGCGCGATGACGATGACTGGGAATGAGATGATGACTCACAAGGGAGGGTGTAACCTGTCGGCCAGTGCGATGGAGCTAGGGAGCGAGTTAGATCTAACCGTGGTCAAGACCATCAGGGCCTTGACTATGGATGCAGTGCAGAAGGCCAACTCCGGCCATCCGGGTATGCCCATGGGCATGGCAGAGGCGGCCTACGTGCTCTGGAGCCGGTTTCTGAAGCACAACCCGACCAACCCGCACTGGGCTGACCGAGATCGCTTCGTCCTCTCCGCGGGACACGGCTCCATGTTGCTGTACACTTTGCTCCATCTGTCCGGGTATGATCTCCCCATGAGCCAGTTGAAGAGTTTCCGGTAATGGGGAAGTATTACCCCTGGCCACCCGGAACATGGGTTGACTCCTGGCGTGGAGACCACGACCGGTCCGCTGGGCCAGGGGTTCGCCAACGGGGTAGGCATGGCCATTGCGGAGCGGTTCCTGGCGCAACTATTCAGCCGCGATGGCTACCCCATCGTGGACCACTGCACGTATGGCATCGTCAGCGATGGGGACCTGATGGAGGGTATCTCCCACGAGGCGGCCTCCCTAGCCGGTCACCTGGGCTTGGGCAAACTGGTCTACCTCTACGACGACAATGGGATTACCATTGAGGGAAGTACCGCGCTCGCCTTCACCGAGGATGTGACCAAGAGATTCGAAGCCTATGGCTGGCTGGTCTTGGAGGTGGATGGTCACAGTATGCCCGCCGTTGACGAAGCCCTACGGCTGGCTCAAGGAGAGGCTGAGCGACCCACGCTGATACGGTGTCACACCAGCATAGCCAAGGGCAGCCCGAACAAGCAAGACACGGCCGCCGCCCACGGTGCTCCCCTGGGGGAGGAGGAGGTCCGTCTCACGAAGCAGCGCATGGGCTGGCCCCTGGAGCCCACTTTCCTGGTGCCCCAGGAGGTCTACGACTACTTCCAAGAGAGGAGAGCGGACTGGGGAGCGGAGGAGGAGAGGTGGCAGGTGCTCTTCTCCGAATACACGGCCGCCTACCCTGATCTGGCGGACCTCTGGAAACGAGTGATGGCCGGTGAGTTGCCAGGAGACTGGAAGGGCCAGCTACCGGCATTCGCGGCCGGTGAGTGGCTAGCCACCCGCACGGCTTCGGGGAAGGTGCTCAACGCCCTGGCCACCCATTTGCCGACCCTGATAGGGGGCTCGGCCGACCTCGGTCCCTCCAACCGGACCTATCTGGAGGGGCGTGGCTCCATCGCCAAGGCCGCATTCGGAGGGCGTAACCTCCACTTCGGGGTGAGGGAGCATGCCATGGGCGGCATCCTCAACGGTCTCGCCCTGCACGGCGGGATCCGCCCTTACGGGGCCACGTTTCTCATTTTCTCCGATTATATGCGCCCCAGTATTCGTTTGGCGGCCATCATGCAGCTATCTGTCATCTATGTCTTCACCCACGACAGCATCTTCGTGGGCGAGGATGGACCCACGCACCAGTCGGTGGAACAGATGGCTGCCCTCAGAGCCATACCTGGCCTGGTGGTCATCAGACCGGCGGATGCCAATGAGACTGTTGTGGCTTGGAAGGTTGCTCTGGAGAGAAGAGGCCCGGTGGCTCTGGTGTTCTCCAGACAGAAACTCCCGGTGTTGGAGCTCTCCGATGTTGGGAACGGGGAGGGAGTTGCTCGAGGCGCCTACGTCCTGAGCGGCGAAGAGCTCGAAGCACCTGACCTGCTTCTGTTGGCCAGTGGCTCGGAGGTGCACCTGGTCCTTGGAGCGGCAAGCGAGCTGAGAGAGAAAGGGATAGGCGCGAGGGTTGTCAGCTTCCCCAGTTGGGAGCTGTTCGAGGAGCAGCCGGTATCCTACAAAGATGCCGTGCTTCCACCCTCAGTTCCTCTGCGCCTGGGTGTGGAGGCCGCAGTAGCTCAGGGGTGGGGGAGGTATCTAGGGCCTCAGGGGCAGATGATTGGCATGGAGGGGTTCGGAGCTTCGGCTCCGTACAAGGTCTTGGCGGAGAAGTTCGGCTTCACGGTCTCCGGCGTCGTATCCAGGGCCGAGGCGATGGTCCGTACGTCAGGCTGCTGACCGCCGAGCGCTTATCCGTCGGCTGCCGCAAGGGGAAGATGGCCTGGTGGGCATCCGAGGCAACGACATGGTTGTTGTGCGTCTGGGTGAGGTGGCTGGAAGAATCGAGAGGGGGATCTGGAACTCGAGAGACTGGACGGGGCATGGTGCTGAAGAGGTGGAGCGGGGCGTTGACACTACTTGCCCTCTTCGGCCTGGGGTTCAGAGCGATCACGAGGGAAAAAGAGGTGGAACATGGCTAGCGTAACCTTCGAGCGGGTGACCAAACAGTTTGGGGAAGTGGTGGCGGTCAACAATCTCAACCTCGAGATCGCGGACAAGGAGTTCTTGGTGCTGGTGGGTCCCTCTGGCTGTGGAAAATCTACCTCACTAAGGCTTCTGGCGGGCTTGGAGGAGATGGATGAGGGCAACATCTACATCGGCGACCGCGTGGTGAATGACGTGCCAGCCAAGGACAGGGACATCGCCATGGTCTTTCAGAGCTATGCCCTGTATCCGCACATGAGCGTCTTCGACAACATGGCCTTCGCCCTGCGACTCAGAAAGATGAAGAAGGATGAGATCGAGACGCGGGTGCATAGGGCGTCTGACGCCTTGGGCATCACCGGACTGCTGGAACGCAGGCCCAAGCAACTGTCCGGCGGACAGCGCCAGCGCGTCGCTCTGGGCCGGGCTATCGTCCGCGAGCCCAAAGTATTCCTCATGGACGAACCGCTCTCAAATCTGGACGCCAAACTGCGGGTGGAGGCCCGGGCGCTGCTCAGCAGGTTGCATCAAAGGTTGGGAACGACCTTCATCTATGTGACCCATGATCAGACGGAGGCTATGACCATGGGCGAGAGGATCGCCGTTCAGAAGGACGGCATCCTCCAGCAGGTGGACAAGCCTCAGAATCTGTACGATCATCCGGCCAACATCTTCGTGGCTGGGTTCATTGGCAGTCCAGCTATGAACTTCGTCGATGCGAGGTTGACGAGTGGCGAGCAGGAGACGCATATCGAGGCCGACGCGTTCCGGCTGGAGGTTCCGCGGGGCAAGGCTCCGGCTCTCGCTCAACACCTGGGCAAGGATGTGGTTCTGGGCATCAGGCCAGAGGACATTCATGACAAGCGGTTTGTGCCTGCCCACGTGGTCGCTGCGCCGCTGGTGGCGAAGGTGGATGTGATGGAGCCTATGGGATCGGAGAAATACCTCTACCTAGTGGTGGGCGAGCACGATCTTGTTGCCCGCGTGGACCCACGAAGTCGCGCTGAGGTGGGGCAAGAGCTAGAGGTAGCTGTGAACGTAGAGAACGTGCATCTCTTCGACCCCAAGACGGGGCAGGCGCTATAGACACTCTGCCATCGAGACACGAGGAGGCCATTGGGGCGCGCTCTGCACGCCGCCATGGTGTCCCGAACTGGCTGGGTGAGAGTGGCGGGGTGGGTTGGCCTGCCGAGTATCCCCGCTCTGCCCGGAGCGTTCTCTGGGGCAGAGAGTAGTCTAGCTGCATACCGAATCTGTCTTGCGTTGCTTCAGTGCTCCGAAGCCACTCCCCGGTCTCTGCAAGCTGGCTGAGTCGGCTCAGGCGACTCCGAGCATGGGCCCACCACTGAGGTCGGTGCTCTGATCGCAGCTTGCAGGCACGGCGCACGTCCTCACCCTACCGAGACTCTCTCGCATTCTATCACCCACCTTCCTTGAGGCACGACGGGCATTCCACGCACCACACACCTCCTCTAGACGTTCGCCGCCGGGGGGTGCGCGGCGGGCTCTCATTGGTCCGGAGAGATGGGGGGCGCGATTTCTTCCAGGAGTGCCGGCATCACGCGCCAGGCTATCCCGTTGTCTGACCTCGG
>DAOUEW010000261.1:0-2444 GCA_034430275.1 Anaerolineae bacterium
TGGCCCGGTTTGGGCAGCAGGATGATGGCCGCGGCGGAGAAGAGGGCGAGTAGCAAGGCGGCGGCGAGGACTCCGTAGAGCGCCCGATTGGTGCGATCTTGAGCTCTCCACCATCCCCTGGCGTCGACGTCGATCTTCAGCACGAATCGCTCGACGGGGGGCAATCGGCTGCGCTGCCAGAGGGCGACGGCCGAGCAGGTGATGATGACGAAAGTCTCGTCGACGACAATCGGCCACAGCCGGATGCCCCATGGCAGCCAGTCCAGGATCAGCGCCAGCGGGGGGATCACCGCGACGCTCAGCCCGAACGACAGGGCCAGGCGCTCAGGGCCGTCCAGGCTCCCGCTGGAAGCCTCGGCTCGCGGTGCGTCCCTGGGAAAGAGCGCAGCCTGCAGCGCATAGCCGGGCACGAACAGAACGAAGAAGAGCCCCAAGAAGAGGCGCAACAGCGGGAGCGGTGCCGGCAGCCCCTCGACCCCCAGGGCGATGAGGCCCAGTAGAAGCAGGGCGAGGACCGCGATGACGATGAACTCATTCCTCACCACCATAGCCGGCTATCTTATCACAACCACCACATGATCGAAAACGCCCGGGTTTCCTCGCGACCGCGAACGAATGGCAGCCTGCTCCTTGAAGTCCCGTGCCGGCTGAGCCGCCGCACCAGTCTCGAGAAATCGGTCAGCTATCCGGCGCGGCCCTTTGCCAGCATCGAAAGACACCACTCCAGGCTGAAACGATAGTCAAATTGGCGCCAGATCACGTTAATGATCGTGTGGAACACCGCCAGTGCAAACAACAAGACCGGCAAGAACCAAGCTGCATGCAGGACGGGTCTAAGTCCCGTCAGGTGTACGAGTAGAGTTGGCAGCAACACGATGCCCGCGAGCTGCATATAGTAGAGTGTGAGGGCATGCTGCCCCAACCCCACCATGCCCTGCACCAACCTGCCGTCAAGCTTGCGGTAGTCGAGAAAGTAGCCACAGAGGCTTACAAGAAGGATGAGATTCCCCATGAACACAACAATAGAGGTCAGACTGATGTTTGAGGTATGCGTCCAGACAAGAGGACCGTGAAAGGCGTTCAGGAGCAGCCCCACGGGTACCAGGAGAAAGGATCCAATGCCAGCCAGCAGAGATAGGCTTCGAATCGAACCAGACTCCCATGCCCGGCCGTAGCCTTCTCCCACGATGAAACCGCTGAAGAACAGAGCGGATCAGGGAAAAGGTGGAGCGAAGCCAGTGCACAGGACGCGCCCAGCCTCGACCGTGGGGCAGAAGCACATCGAGATGGCAAGGGGCGCTGCCACCCATACTGCCTTGCCAAACCAGTGGAGGCGCGAGAACACCGGCACGAGACAGAGACACAGCCCAATGAGCTGGATGACTCCCCAGTTGAGAAGCGAGATGTCGAGCACATGAAGCCAGGGCCCAGCGGCCACGTTGACCACCGTCGACAGTCCGAAAAGCGCCAGACCTCGTTTCAGGAATGATGGGACAATGGCCTCTTCGAGCGCACGCATTCTTAGTGTCCGCACTGCCAGATAGGCACTGATACCAGAGATCAGCACAAACAGCGGCGCAGCATGCCCACCCACGGGAGCCACGAACCATCGGTGAAACGCCTCTGCGAGGCCTCCCACAGGTGCAAAGAGTGCTGCCCAAAGGTGAGTCTGAATCATGGCGACTATCGCAAAGCCGCGGAGAAAGTCGACGGAGGGCAGCCTTCTGGTCATGCCTTCGCTTCCGTCCATGGCGGGTGGCCTAGTACCTTTTCGTAGACGCCTACCGTCTCTCGAGCCGCGCGCTCCCAGGTGAACTCTGCTGCCCGTCGTAGTCCTCGCTGGCGCAGGTCGTCCCCTAGATAGGCATCACTCAACACGAGGTGCATGGCCCCAGCCAGGGCCTCGACGTCGTAGGGATCTACCATGATCGCCGCGTCGCCGACGACCTCGGGCAGCGAAGCGGCGTTGGAGCAGACCACGGGCGTGCCGCAGGCCATGGCCTCCAGAGGAGGGAGCCCGAAGCCCTCGTACAGAGAGGGGAAGACGAACAGATCGGCGGTGTTGTAGAAGGCAGCCAGGTCCTCTTCCGGCGGATGATCGACAAAACGGACGTATCGCTGCAACTCCAGTGCGTCAATGAGTTTCTGCAACTGCCGGAACTGGGGCAGGTACGCGGGTGTGCCTACCTTGAGGAGCCGGACATCGGGCATCCTGCCCCGCAATATGGCAAACGCTTGAAGCAAGCGCGGCAGGTTCTTCCTGGGGCTTTCCGCCCCGACATAGAGCACGTGGCGGCTTTCTCCGTCGAGGCCATATCGTGAGCGAAACTCGGGTGAGACGGGAACCGGGCGAAACGAGGCATGGTCCACGCCGTACAGGACTACGTCTGTCTTGTCTTCAGGGCAGCCCAGCTCCTCCACCAGCATCGCCTTGGTGTGCTGAG
>DAOUEW010000262.1:0-7909 GCA_034430275.1 Anaerolineae bacterium
GCACCGCTGGCAGCCATGGCCGCGCCGAGCATCTTGAGTTCGTCCAACCCCGGCCTCTGGTCTTCAGACATCCGGAAGTAGGGCACGGAGTCGCCGACTCTCTGGCCTACCAGGTAGCCGAGGGCGCCATAGTCGGCCACAGACAGCACCGGGCACTTCACGTCCACGAGAAGCTGGGCCTTCCGCTTGTCATCGAGGTGAAGTCCGTAGTTGGCGGTGCGGCCTGTGATGGCGGAGGCCAGGGCGCTAGGGCCGCCCTCGCGGTTGGTGCGTGCGCCCAGCACGGAGTTGGCGTAGCTGACCGCAGAGGACTCGCTCCAGGCGAGATGTTCCCCGAGCACAGGGCAGACGCCCATCAGGTACGGCGTGCAGGAACAACTGATGGCGATGCCCATAACTCGGAAGGCCTCGATGAGCTCCAGTTGAGGCCGGGCGTACTCCTCGGGCACTCCCATCTCCCGCCAGGACTCCAGGTCCATGCCGGCGGGGTTGAGGGTGGTGGGCACCACCACGCGTGCTCCTTCCTCCGCCCATTCGCGAATGAACTCCAGCCCCGCCTGCCCCACGTTGCCGTAGCTGACACCGGCCACCTGGACGCTGGACACAGGGACCATGTTCTGCGCTCCGTAGACGGTCCCCAGGGCGATCAGGATCTCCATGGCCTTCTTGGCCGCCGGCCCCTGGTCTCCCGCCAGCATAGCCTGTTCCTCTGCTGTGAGCTGCATGACAAAGCCCTAGCTTCGGTAGCTGATCCTCTTGAAGGCCTCTCTCTCCTCCGGCGACCGTGGCTCTCCTGAAGGCTTGTGCCACGGGATGGTGGCGTCGAGGCCCATCTTCGTGGTTCGCGTCTTCTCTCCGGGGACGTGGGTGGCCGACGGGTCGAGAGAGCTGCCCGGCTGGTTCTCGAGGAGAACCAGGTCACGGTCGGCCTGGAACCTGGTGGCGATAGCCCATTCCACGTCGTGAGGGTCGTAGACGTCGATGTCGTCGTCCACGATCACTACGTGCTTCAGTGAGGGATGGCCTCGGAAGGCGGCATCTATGGCCCGCTGACCGTCGTCGCTGCCTCTCTTTTCTATCTGGACCACGCCGTGCAGCCAGGTACCGCCCCCGGGAGTGAGGACGACGTTGGAGCAGCGACAGACCTTGCTCACCTCGGTGTAGATGGTAGGCTCGCGGGGCAGGCCCATGAGGAGCTTGTGCTCCCGGCCCCCTGGTAGCAGGGCCTGGTAGATGGCATCGCGGCGGTGAGTGACGCAGGTCACCTCGACGATGCGCCCTGGGCGTACGATGTCCATGGTTCCTGTCAGGTCCAGGAAGGGACCTTCCGGCGCCGTGTCTTGCGTAAAATGCCCTTCCAGAACGATCTCAGTGTCGGCTGGGACCTCCAGGTCGACGGTGAGACACTTGACCAGGGGGGTGGGCGACAGTGCGTTGGCGATGCTGAGCTCATCCGTGTCCGGCGGGGGAGAGGTGGCCGCAGCCACCAGCACCGGCAGCGAGTTGCCGATGCAGATGGCGACCTCGACGTCTGACTTGCTCTTTCTGACCAGCAGGTCGGTGCCGCGCCCCTCTACCAGGCGCGCCACCAGGCGTCTACGGTCGAGCACGAGCAGGCGATGGAACGACATGTTGCGCCCGTGTTCGGGATCCCTGGTGACCACCACCCCCGCAGTGATGTACGGGCCGCCATCCTGGGGCAGGTGGCGGAGGATGGGCAAACGGCCCAGATGGACTTGCTCCTCGACTACCTCCTGGCACGGTCCGTTTGGCAGAACGTCGGGAACAACCGGATGGCCCATGGCCTCGGCCAGGGTGAAGAGCAACGAGGCGGTGTCCACCCCCAAGTCGAGAGCCAGGTTCTCTCGCGCCCCGCAGACACTGGCCACGACCGGGTTGTCATAACCCTTCACGTTCTCGAAGAGCAGGGGCGGGCCTTCCAGCGTCTCGATGACTCCAGCCAGCTCCAGGTGGGGGTCGACCTGGTCGCTGATCACGGTGAGCTGGCCGTGTTCTCTGGCCTTGTCCAGGAAAAATCGCAGGCTCATACGTCACCGCCGGCAATTATACACCGGTTGTCTGTGCAGGAGAAACGACACGTGTTGGACCATGGCGGCGAGTCCATGGGGATTGGCAACAAGCGCAGCGAACGCGGGTACAGCTTCGGGGGCTAGACGGCGGCCTCGTCCGTGGCAGAAGTGGTGATCGATCTCACGGTCTCTCTGCTTCTCCAGAATAGCCAGACCGCCTCCACCAGAGCGCCCGAGGTCATAGCCACCGCGCCCAGCATGGCGCCCTGCAAGCCACCGTGTCTTAAGCCCAGGAATAGAGCCAGGGCGACGACTCCCAGGTCCAGGATCTTGGCCGTGCGCACGGTGGAAGTGCGTGTCTTCTTGACCAGAAGGCCGGCGAAGAGGGCGTGGAGCGTGTAGGCGAGGGGCATCAGGACCATGACCCGGGTGGCAGGGGCGGCGACGGCCGCCACAGTATCCGAAAGCCCGAATAAGCCTGTGAGGGTCAAGTCCAGCAGCGGCGTGAAGCTGATGAAGCAGAGGAGCGCGGTCAATCCCAGGCCGGCGGCGAGCACGAAGCGGCTCACTCTGTGCCACGTTTCCCCGTCCGTCGTCAGGGCTACGGTCACCTGGCGGAGAGCCATGGTGGGGCCCCAGAAGAGGCTCGTCAGACTGAAGGCTACCGGAAAAGCCGCCAGAGAGAGTTCCGCTAGGGGGGCTCCGGCGATCCCTGCGGTGATCAACGGGCGAATCATCTGCCGAAGCACTGTGGTGATAGCCAGAGGCGGGTAGAACGACCAGAGGAAACGCGAGGTGAATAGTTCCGGGTCGGGAGTATCCTTCGATAGTCTCCTGCGCATGCTGGACTGGGCAGCCCAGTGTGTAAGGCCGGCCTCGACTGTGACCGCCAGCACCATACCCGCTGTGGCGAGGCTGGCGCCCGGGAGGAGATCGAGAGTCTGGCCGGCGACTATCGCCGCGAGAAGCACCACAAGGCGTACGGCCGTCGCGACGCTGATGATTCGCGTGCGTCCGTCTGTGATGAGTATGCCCTGATAGATTCTTCGCCAGCCAATCGGAAGGGGCCACCAGACCAGGACCCGGAGCGCGGGCACCGTCGCTTCTGCTATCTTAGGTGGAATCCTCATCAGTCCGCAGAGAAGAACTTGACACAATGGAGTGTAGAAGAGAGCCAGGCCAAGCGCCGTGATGCCGACGGCGACGATCAAGTAGAAGACGCGGATCTTCCGAAACGCGGCCATGCTCCTGGAGAGAGCGATGCTCAGCTCCAGCATCATGAGGATGGGGGCCTCGACGACCAGGATGATGCTGAGAGCAACGCCGAAGGCTGCCAGGGATACCTCGGGGTCTGGGCCTCGAGCCAGGAAGGCGTTGATCAGCGGTGCCTCCGCCAGCATCAACGCCCAGCTCGCGGCAAGCGGGAGATAGAGGAGGGCGATGGCTCTGTAGGTGAGTTTCTGCAAACGTAGGCCTCTCGGTGGCAGACCGCGGTCGCCGTACCCGCTGTGGAGTGAACGCGCCCATTGTATCACTGTCGCCGTTGGTTCACCACACTCTCTGTGATCCGAATGGAGGTTCTCTTGTCTGGGCACGGTTTCTGACCACCTTTGACTGTCCCCCAGCGCGGGCGTACAATGGGCGCCGGCAACACGTCATTGATGTCAGACTCCCTGTTCATCGAGAAAGGCCGAGCTGATGCTGATCAGGAAAGGCAATCTAGGCGCGCTTCTTCATCCTCGAAGCGTCGCTGTCATCGGCGCTTCGAGGAACCCCGGCAAGCTGGGATACCACGTGATGAAGAGCTTGACCGAGGGCGGCTTTGGGGGTGGGGTGTTCCCTATCAACCCGAAGGAGACCGCAGTCTTCGGAGCCAAGGCCTACGCCTCTCTTCTGGACGTCCCCCACGACGTCGATCTGGCGGTGGTTGTTCTTCCTGCGCACGTGGTCCCAGAGATCATCCAACAATGCGCGGCCAAAGGCGTGCGGGGCATCGTGCTCATCACCGCTGGGTTCAAGGAGATCGAGGACGAACAGGGAGCGCAACTCCAGGAGGAGATAACCAGGCTGGCCAACGAGGCCGGCATTCCCATCATCGGACCCAACACCTTTGGTTTGGTGAACCTCCACCAGGATCTGAACGCTTCCTTCACTCCAGAGTTCTCCCAGGTGAAGAAGGGTGGGATCAGCGTCATCAGCCAGAGTGGGGGCATGGCCCACATGCTGGCCTTCCTGGCTTTGGAGCAGAACGTGGGCTTCAGCAAGGTCATCGGCGTGGGCAACCGCTGCAACGTGGGCTTCGCTGAGTTGCTGGAGTACCTGGTGGAGGATGAGACCACCAGGGTCATCGCATTCTACATCGAGGGCGTCGACAACCCGCGCCTCCTGATGGCGATCGCCAAGCGAGTGAGAGGCAGGAAGCCCGTGGTGGTTTACAAGGTAGGTAGATCTGAGGTCAGCGACAAGGCCTCCACGTCCCACACCGGCTCCATGGCGGGATCCTACGAGATCTACCAGGGGGCGTTCAAGCAAGCAGGGATGCTGGCTGTACATAGTCTGGAGGAGCTCCTCGATACGGCCAAGGTCCTGAACGCCTGCCCTCTTCCAGAGGGCAACGGGGTCGCGGTGCTGTCGGGTCAAGCAGGGCCGGGCATGGCTGCCTGCGACGTATGCGAGGAAAAGCGGCTGGTCTTGACCACCTTCTCCGCAGAGACGCAGAGGAGGATCGAGAAAGCGCTGCCTCCTCTGGCCTTGAGAAGCAACCCTGTGGACATGGGACCGGCGTGGTACAGTCCGGAGGCGATCGCCGAGGTTGCCGACGCGGCACTGGGGGATGCGGGGGTGAACGGCGTGGTGCTGTGCATCGCCTATGCCTCGGCCAACGTCGGTGCCGTGGAGAGCCTGTCAACGGTGCTCACGAACTGGGCGAGCAGGAAGCCCATCGTGTCCTGTCTGTCCGCCCCTGGCGAGACCTGGCGTGAAGGGATCGGGATCCTGGAGGCGGCCGGTGTCCCCAACTACCCGACTCCGGAGAGGGCAGCAGCGGCGCTGGGGAACCTGTGGAGATACAGCAAACTCGCGGGGCGAACCTCTGACAGCTAATAAGGCGCTGGGGCCATTACTCTCGGGCTGTGGCCAGAGAAGGGGAGAACTCAGCCGCTTCTTCGTCTGAGCCAGGCGGACACGAAGGTGCCCGTTGCGAGCAGAACCAGGACGCCCAGGGCAACCAGCTCGGCCAGTCGGAGTGCGGAGAAGGGCAATGCCTCTTCCTCTGGTTGTACGCCGCCAGCGTACTCAACCTCCCCTTCTCTTTGCGGGACCTCAGCCATGGCCAGTACCTGCGGCGTGGGTGTGGGTGAAGGAGCAGCTTCAGGCTCTTGCGTTGCTTCCGCCGGCACGGTCTCTGGTGCGGGCGGTGCCGTGGGCTCGCTGGTCTCGCCGACGGTTGGAGCCGCTGCCGGCGTGGCCAGGGCGGCAGTAGGCGTCTCGGCGGCACCCGCTCCCACGCCTTCCTCCTCCAGCAGCGGTTCCTCGCCGGATGGAACCGGGGCCACCGGTGTGCCTGCGGGCCCCGTCTCTTCGGCCCTGGCTTCGGCGGTAGGCATCTCCTCCGGGGTCTCGTATTCATCCGCAGCTTCCGCAGGCGCTGTCGCCTCCTCCTGGTTGGTGGGAGGCTCGGCCGCCGGCGCCTCGGTCTTGTCTTGACCCAGAATCGCTTGCTCTTCTTCCGGGGCAAGAGCCATGCTGGGCTCCATCGCGGGGGCCATCGCTACCTCTTCTGCGGGAGCCCCCGCTCCCCAGGAGGCCAGTGGGAAGCCCACGAAGTGTATGGCCAGGTCGCCGCCTACGAGCAGCACGAGAAGGAGTGCCGCCAGGGCGGTGGCTCCCTTGAGCAGGCCGTAGCCCCAGGCGGGTGGTGCCGCGGCACGCTTGGCCCTGATTGACACAGGTCTGATGGTAAAGGAGCGCGGCGCTCGTTTCGCGGGCAGCTCCCTCAAGAGCGACACGGTCTGCCGCAGTGTGGCCAGGTTCTGGGCGCAGGCCTCACACTCGTGGAGATGCTGCTCCACCCGGCTCTTCTCCGCGGGTGACAGCTCGCCGTCCAGGTAGGCGGACAACGACTCGTCGACCCACTGGTGTTCGGGTTTCCTCCACTTGTCCAACAAAGACATCTCAGCCCTCACTCCTAAGACGATAGTGAGCGGGCAAAAGTTCCGCCTGGTCCAGCAGGTAGTCGCGCAGCCTGGCCCGGGCGCGGCTGAGGCGTGATTTCACCGTGCCCACCGAGGCGCCCGTGGCCAAAGCTATCTCGACGTAGCTCAGACCCTGAACGTCTGAGAGCACCAGGGTCACGCGCTGCTCGGCTGGAAGGGTGCCTATGCCTCCCTGTATGGTCTGACCCAATTCGTGGCGCAGAGCAGACTCTTCGGGCGATTCACGTCCATTGACGAAATGAGAGGAGGAGTCACTGTCCGTGTAGACCGCTTCCAGGGAACTGGTGGGACGCCGCTTCTGGAGCCGTAACTGATCGTAGCAGGCGTTGGTGGCTATGCGCAGCAGCCAGGCCTTGAAGGAGCCACCTTTGAACTTGCCGACGGCCTGGTAGGCGGAGAGGAAGGTGTCCTGGCTCGCGTCTGCCGCCGCCTGGGAATCTCCCAGGATGCGGTAGGCCACGTTGTAGACCATGTCCTGATAGTGCGACACCAACTCATTGAAGGAATGGGTATCGCCCCGCCTGGCGGCGGCGATCAACGCCTTCTCGTCCACTTGACTTACTGCGGGTCCTACTCTATACTAGCGGCAAAAGAAAGCCGAAGTGGCGGAACAGGCAGACGCGACGGTCTCAAAAACCGTTGAGGGGTAACCCTCATGTGGGTTCGAGTCCCACCTTCGGCATGAAGCATTATAGCAGCTTTGGGATCGTGCAGCTAGGGTTCCCAGAAAAGAGCTGCGTATGTTGCGACATCGGAAAGCCGTATCCTTGCGCAGAACCGACGACAGAATGGGCCGCCAGAGGCTTGAGCGTCGGTTCGCTTCTTAAGGGGGCAACGTTGCGGAGATGACGATGAGCGTGTGGAGAGCAGTGGCAGCGCTGCTGCTGGTGGGAGTGGCCGTTGGTCTGGGTGTGGGATTCCTGATCGGCTGGGGGGTCTGGCCTGTCGAGTACTACGACACCGATCCCGTCGATCTGAGAGGGGAGCACAAGGAAGAGTACATCGTCCTGGTGGCCGCCGCCTACGCCCTAGATGGGGACCTGGACCACGCGGAGGACAGGCTGGCCAAGCTGGAGGAGGAAGATATCGCCCAGGTGGTGGGTGACCTCGCGGAGAGGTACCTAGAGCGAGGCGAGGACAGCACGACGACCACGAATCTGGTGATGTTGGCCGACGCGCTGGGCTCCAGCACGGAGGCCATGCTGGCCTACGTGGCCACGCCCACGCTGGCTCCCACGTTCACACCCACAGCCACGGAAGTGCCGACCTCGGCGCCCACGGATACGCCGCTGCCCACCGAGACCGCGACAGTGGTGCCTCCCACGGCCACGTCGACGCCTGTGCCTCCTACGCCCACATACACGTCTGTGCCACCCACGAACACTCCGCAGCCGCCTACCAGTACCTCTGTGCCGGCGACGGCGACTTC
Organism: Anaerolineae bacterium; assembly: GCA_034430275.1. GTDB lineage: Bacteria > Chloroflexota > Anaerolineae > UBA7937 > B3-Chlor > JAUVXJ01. The sequence continues at coordinate 7,674 of DAOUEW010000262.1, forward strand.
CACGTCGGTGCCACCCACGGAGACGCCCGCGCTAGCTGAGGACACCAGCACGCCGACGGCCACTTCCCAGCCGGTGGGAAGCTGTCCCAATCGCCCGGGTATTACCATCCGTGACATATCGGCCCAGGGCAGAGATTGGGCATGGGTGCAGGAGACCTTCGGAGGTGTGGAGACAGTGCCAGCATCAAGCTGTCCAGATGGTGCGGTCTACGCTGTGGATACTCTACAGGAGTCTA
>DAOUEW010000263.1:0-2653 GCA_034430275.1 Anaerolineae bacterium
TGGGCCTCTTGAGCCCCCTTGGCCGGGGTCTTGTACTTTGGCGGCTGGGCAGGGACATAGCGTTTCCCGAAGTTCTCTGCGACGTAGCTCCTGGCTTCGGCCTGGGCCTGGGCCGATACGCTCACCGAGTCGGTGCGCATATAGGTGATGAGCCCCACGCTGCCTTCGGGGCCGAGCTCTATACCCTCGTACAACTGCTGGGCGGTACGCATCGTGCGCCGTGCGGAGAACCTCAAACGCCGGGACGCGTCTTGCTGCAAGGTGCTGGTCCGGAAGGGCGCAGGAGGCTTCCTCCGGCTCTGGCGCTTCTCCACCTTGGCCACGACGTAGCTGGCCCCTTGCAGGTCGTCTACGATCTTCTGCGCGTCTTCTCGATGGCGAAGATCGACGTCCTCGCCCCTGATCTTGTGCAGCTTGGCCCAGAAGCTCCCCCGCTGCTTCTGGCCCCTCGTCTCCTGCCTTGCCAGCTCTGCCTCGATGGACCAGTACTCCTCGGGAACGAAGGCCTCGATCTCCCTCTCCCGGTCCACCACCAGGCGGACCGCCACCGACTGGACCCGCCCCGCCGATAGTCCACCTCGGACGCTCCTCCAGAGCAAGGGGCTGATCTGATAGCCCACCAGCCTGTCGAGGATCCGTCGCGCCTGCTGGGCGTCCACCAGTTGCATGTCTATGTCGCGGTAGTTCTCGAAGGCCTCTCTGATCGCATCCTCTGTGATCTCGTGGAAGACCACTCTCCGCACGGGACGGTCGTCAACCTCCACCTCCTCCAGGAGGTGCCAGGCGATGGCCTCCCCTTCCCTATCTGGGTCCGTGGCCAGGTACAGCTCACCCGCCTTCTTCACTTCCTTCTTGAGGTGCTTGACCGTCTTGCGTTTCTCGTTGAGCACGCGATACGTCGGCTGGAAATCGTTTTCCACGTCCACGCTCAGCCTGGACTTCAGCAAGTCCCGCACGTGGCCCAGCGTGGCCTCCACCCTGTAGTCCTTGCCCAGGAACTTGCCTATCGTACGGGCCTTGGCAGGAGACTCCACGATGACCAGCTTGCCGTCTCCCAGCGGCACCTCCGGCTTGGGGAGCGACGCGTGAGCAGCGGTCTTGCCCATACGAAACATATTGCTGCCGCACACCGGGCACGTCCCTCTCGTGCCCGGCCGGCCCTTATCCGTGTAGACTGGGTGCGGATCCGCCATCTCTCTCTTGGCTTTGCACCGCACGCAATACGCTTCCATACGCCCAATCACCTCACAGACAGTAGTCTAGTCCTTCCTGCTCCAGCTTGTCCACCAGCGCCTTCACGTCCTCCGCCCGGTCCCTGCGACAGACCAGGATCACGTCGTCCGTTTCCACCACGATCAGGTCCTCTACGCCCACCGTAGCCACCAGCCGCTTGGGGCTATAGATCAGAGATCCTGTCGTCTCCAGTCCCAGGTGAGTGCCCACCACGACGTTCCCCTCGTCGTCTGCCGGCAGCAGGTCGCCCAGGCTGGTCCAACTCCCCACGTCGCTCCAGCCCATCTCCACGGGTATCACCACCACGTCCTGCGCCTTCTCCATCACCCCGAAGTCGATGGTTTCCTTCTCCACGGTTGGCCAGGCGCGCTCCAGAACCTCATTCTCTCCATTGGTCCCCAGAACGCCCTCCAGCTCGGTCAGGCAGGCAGACAAGCGCGGCAACTGTCTGGCGATCTCATCCAGGATCACCGAGGCCTTCCAGATGAACATCCCGCTGTTCCAGAAGTGACGCCCGTCATCGACGAACCGCCTGGCGGTCTTCTCGTCCGGCTTCTCGGTGAAGTGGCGTACGTTGTACACGGCGTGCTCGCCGGTGTCCTCCAATCGTTCGCCGGCCTCTATGTACCCGTAGCCGGTATGCGGCTGGCGGGGGTTCATCCCTAACGTAACGAGGTGGCCCTGCCGAGCCACCAAATCTGCTATCGAGAGCACCTGGCGAAACACCTCCGGTTGGCCGACGTAATGGTCGGCCGGAAGGCAGGCCATGACCGCCTCCGGGTCTCGACGTTTGAGGTGGACCGCGGCCAGTCCAATGGCAGGCGCCGATCCCCGACCCTCAGGCTCTATCAGGATGTTGGCCGCGGGCAGACGAGGCAGTTGCTCCCTGGTGCTCGCCACGTACTGCCCGGCTGTGATCACGTAGATCGCATCGGCAGGCATCAGCGGCTCCAGTCGTGCGAAGGTCTGCCGGAGCAGATGCTCTTGTCTTCCAGTGATGTCCAGCAACTGTTTGGGCGTTTGCCGGCGGCTGAGAGGCCACAGCCGTTTGCCGCTTCCGCCGGCCAAGATCACGGCGTACACCACAGCCTCCGGTCAGTCCACGACATACTGCACACCCCGCTCTCGGGCCACGACGTAGTTCATACCTCCCACCTGGCGTACCATGCCCTTCAACTCCATCATGGCCAGAGTACTGGTCACCTCCGATATGGGCAGGTTGGTCCTCTGTCCGATCTCGTCCACGTGAACCGGCTCTGCCGAGATAAACTTCAGGATCGTGGCCTCTCTCTCGTCCTCAGGCACCACCATACGTACCTCTTGATGGTGCTCCACCAGAGTCAGGTTCAGCTCCTCCAGGATGTCCTGCACGGAGACGACCAGCTTGGCCGCACCTTCCTGGATCAGCCGGTTCGTACCC
>DAOUEW010000264.1:0-2347 GCA_034430275.1 Anaerolineae bacterium
TGTCCTCAACGCTGGTGATAGACCTTGCCCCCTCCTTGTTCATCGCTATGGCGGACAGCGTGGAGTACCTGAGCGGCCAGTCCGATGTCTGTGTCGAGCGGACGGTGAGTCGCTTCCTGGCCGCAGTCGCGCTCGATCAGGTCGTGACCGAGCTGGGCGTGGACGACGTGGAGCCGGCCACGGGGCTGCCGGAGATGGTGGAGGCATCGCTACAGCGGCTGTATAGTCTTCAGAATCGGGACGGGGGTTGGGGCTGGGTTGAGTCGGAAGACTCGCAGGTGTGGCAGACAGCCTACGTGGTCTATGGGCTGAGCCAGGCGCAAGGGGCAGGCTACGAGGTCAACGAGCGAGTGCTGCGCAGCGGGATCGACTTGTTGCAGCGGTTGCTGACTGAGACCCGAGACCTGGAAGAGAAGGCCTACGTCTCTCACGTGCTGGCGGAGCTTGGCGAGGGTGATCTGTCTCTGGCACGGTCGCTGGCGGAGAGGCGACGCAACATGGATCTGCACGCACAGGCACATCTGGCCCTGGCCCTGGAGGGCCTGGGAGATGGGCAGTCAGCGGCGCGGATCGTGGACGACGTTGTGGAGAGTGTCGTGGAGACCGCTCACACTGCACACTGGACGGAGGAGAGCCACAGCCTGGTAGCGATGTCTAGTGATGGGCATACCACGGCGTTAGTGTTGCGGGCTCTGCTGGCGGTGGATCCGGTGCACCCTCTGGTGGCGAAGGCCGTACGCTGGCTGATGTGGAATCGGAAAGGCGAGCACTGGGGGTCCTCCTACGAGACCTCGGAGATCGTGTTATCTCTCTGTGAGTACCTGCGCACGGCGGGAGCCCCGGCGGCGGAGCTCGACTATGTTGTGTTTCTGAACGGGGGAGAGCTCGGCTCGGACCTGATGACCGTTGAGAGCCACGGAGAGCATCAGAAGCTGACCATCAGCGACTTGGAGCCTGGTGACAATGAGTTCAGAATCGTGAACCGAGGATCGGAGGTCTTCTACCTCTCGGCCGCATTCCAGTACTCTGCGCAGGAGGTCACCCTGGGCGCGGCGCGTTCGCTGGACGGGCCTGTCGTCGAGCGCCAGTACGAGTTCGAGGACAGTGGCGAACCGGTGGCGCAGTGCCAGGTGGGGGACCTCATCCGCGTGCGACTGAGGATCGAGCTGTCGGCTGATGGGTGGTACGTGGTGGTCGAGGATCCGCTGCCCGCCGGGGTGGAGGCTGTGCATTCGAGTGCGCAGTTGAGTACGCTGGAAGGCGATTCACGTGTGTATCGAACGGCGTCTGCCGTCATGGGGGAGCAGGAGGTGGTGTTTCTCTCGAGCTGGCTGCCCGCCGGCGTTTACGAGTTTCACTATCTCGTCCGGGCCACTACGCCCGGGGCCTTCAGAGCCATGCCGGCTGAGGTGACCCTCATGTACGAGCCGGCGGTTTGGGGCAGATCTGGGAGCGCTGTGATCAGGATCGAGGGCTGATCCACGGGAGAATTTGACGATGAAGCCACCTCGTGTGCAGTGAAGGTGGCTTTTTGGTGTGATCGGGTTGCGGTTTTGCAGCAGTCGTGCTACTGATGGCAGGCCACCAAGTGACCTTCCTCCACCTCCACTAGTTCTGGTTCCTTCACGCTACACACATCCTCGGCCCGAATGCAGCGGGGATGGAACCGGCAGCCGGGTGGGGGGGCCACAGGATCGGATATCTCGCCCTGGGGGATGGGGTAGGTGCGTCGTGCTCTCGGGTCCGGCACCGGCACGGCGGCGAGCAGGGCTTGAGTGTAGGGATGGGTTGGGTTGGTGTAGACCTGCACCAGTGTACCGAGCTCTACGATCTTCCCCAGATACATGATGGCGATCCTATCACAGATATACTTGGCTGTGGCCAAGTCATGCGTGACAAAGACGTAGGTGAGATTGAATTCCTCCTTCAATCTCATCATCAGATCCAGGAGCAGTACCCTGACGGACACGTCGGCCATGGCTATGGGTTCGTCGGCGATGATCAGGTCGGGAGACATGATGAGAGCTCTGGCGATAACGGCCCTTTGCCTCTGGCCACCACTGAGCTGATGGGGGTACTTGTCATAAAGAACCGAAGCGGGAGTGAGCCCCACCCGTTCCATGATGCTCGCCACCAGCTCCTTTTTGGCATCTCCCTTGGCTATTCCGTGGATCTCCAAGGAGTGTCCGATTCCTTCGCCTGTGGTCATCCGTGGGTTCAGAGAGGCGGTAGGATCCTGGAAGATCATTTGCATGTGCCGACGTTGCTTGCGCATCTCTCTGGGCTTGAGTGATGCGATATCCACTCCGTTAAACAGGATGTGGCCCTCGGAGGGCTTGTCCAAGCC
>DAOUEW010000265.1:0-10201 GCA_034430275.1 Anaerolineae bacterium
CCCAAAGTGCTCAGCACCAGAACAGAGATGACCAACGTGAGTGAGACGGTCTTGCCGTTAATCGTTCAGTCCTCCTCGTCTCAGTAGTTTCTCCTGAAGTCTATGATCACCCGCTGGCGACCGGTCCCGTCCGGGCGGCAATCATGAGTGTCCGTTGTGAAACGGACCGCTTGAGAGAGAGCTCTCCCTTGCTCGTCCACTACGGCCACCCACTAGTTGCCGGCTCGTGGTGCCTCGTCACCTAGAATGCCGGCGTAGTATCCAGCCCCCTTCTTCGGGTCCTGTCCGGTTCGCAGCGGGGCGCACCAGTACTCCCCCTCCACGCAAACCTTGAGCAGGACTCCGGCCAACTGCTTGGAGGGCTCCACGTCCCAGACTGTCCCCTCCAGCGAGGTCATGGCGCAGTCAGGCCAGTACTCCACCGAAGAAGTCAAGGAGTACTGGTAGGAGACGGTGGGCGTCGCCGTAGGTGGGCGTGGGGTGGGAGTGGCTGGCCGCCGGGTGGGTGTAGCAGTGGCCGGACGCCTGGTGGGCGTCGGCGGCACCGGGGTCTGCGTGGGAGTGTGCGTTGCCGCCACGGTGGGTGTGTCAGTGGGCACCTCCGTGGGCGTTGGCGTGGGACTGTCCTCTGGTGTCGGCGTTGCAGTGTCAGTAGGGACCTGCGAGGGCTTGGGGGTCTTGGTCGGCGTGGGTGTCACCGAGGGAGAGGGGGCTATGAGAGACGCCAGTGGGCACGTGCAGCTCATGGTGATCATCGTTGCCAACGTCGCGGCCAGAATGGCGAATCTGTGCGCCATGGAGCATCCCTCGGTCCGCCCACCTCTACGACTGTCAATGAGCTCGTTTACTGGATGAATCAATGGCTCTGGCTCACCGCTTGTCCGATTGAATCGCCGGTGGATTCCATTTCTCTCTACCGGGCGGAAGCGAAGATGATGTTGGTGAATTGACCGGCTTGGCTACAGTCGACCATTTCGACCGGCAACTCTTGGGAGAGAGGGACAGGATTGGAGCTGCTTTCTACGATGTCCAGGAAAAACGACTGGTATGCCCGATTCTGATCTGGAGAGAGTGGTGAGAATCCCCATTTTCCCGACGAGTGCCCCCCGGCCAGGCCACTCAATTCGTACTCCACGTTGTCCCACCAACGCAAGCGAACGGTAATCCCGTCCATGGGGACTCCGGCTGAGTTCCTGATCTCGCCTTCGAGATAGATCGATCCACAGTTGGCCTCCGTCTCCATGCTACCTTCCAGGTACGTGAAATCCCACCTTGGCGCGGGAGTCGGGCTGGGGCGGGCCTGGGTCGGGGTGGGGGCTGGCGGTAGCGCCGTAGCTGTCGGCGGGACCGGGGTCCAGGTTGGGGTGTCCATGGGAGCGGCTGTCGGTGCCTCGGTAGGCGTGAAGGTGACCGTCGAGGTAGGTGTTGCTGGCGGCACCGGGGTCTGGGTGGGGATAGGACTGGATGATGGCTTGGGCGTCTTGGTTGGCGTCGAAGTGGCGTTGGCTGGTGGAGCCGTGAGGAATGCCAGTGGGCAGGTGCAACCCACAGCTATCAGGGATGCCACGACTCCCATCGTCAGCCCTGCTGTTCTCTTGCTCGTCAAGGATGGAATACCTCTCCCTCGCAGGCTGGCAACCTCCGGCCAGACGTCGCGTACCTGGCCTCCGGCATCGCCCACTGTGACTGCTATCTAGCCCACTCGAAGACGATGTTCTCGAACTGCCCACCTATGTCACAACTGATGAAGTCTATTCTCACCGTGTCCGACTGCGGCACGGGATTGGATTCGCTCTCCACGATGTCGATCAGGAAAGTGAATGGTGCATGATACATGTTGGGAGCGAGCGGTGCGAAACCCCAGTGACCGGCGCTTTCCCCCACGCCGCTCGTCTTGAAGGTCACCCTGTCGGCAAACCTGAGACGGACGATCCTGCCATCGACAGGTTCGCCTCCCATACCTCTTATCTCGCCTTTGAAGTAAACGGATCCGCAGTTGGGGTAGGCGCGCAGGCTGCTCGGCACGAATCTGAAGTCATAAGTAGGTACCGGGGTGGGTGCCGGGCGCCTCGGCGTCGGAGTGGCGGCACGGCGGGTGGGCGTGGGCGTCACTGGTCGCCGTGTCGGCGTGGGCGTCACCGGCGTCGCCGTTGGGGTATCGGTGACCTCTGGTGTCGGTGTGATGGTTGGCGTGTCGGTGTGAGTGGGAGTGGGCGTGTACACTGGCGTGGCTGTGTGCGTCGACGTCGGCGTGAAAGTTGGCTTGGGGGTCCTGGTGGGCGTGGGCGTCTCCGTTGGGGGCGCGATGAACGACGTAAGGGAGCAACCCAGGACGGTGACCATGGCCACGGCGATGGCGATCAAGGCTACACCGGTTAGTCCGATTCTCGTGTTGGTCATTCTCTACCCCGTTGATCTTCTTACTTGCGCCAGAGATACCGTGTGGCATGTCCCCGATAAGTGAAAGCGGGAGATAGAACACCCCCCGCCTTTGGAAAGAATCCGTCTCGCAAGGGCCAAGTGGTTTCCTCGTGGGCAGCCTGGTGTTTGCCCCGGGCCAGCTACTTATGCCGGAAGATTATGCCGGTGTGCTGGCCTTTCGCTGGGGCCATGCCCAGCGTATACGTTTGCGAAATGTCTGTGGGATCTCCTTGGCTTCTGACCACAGTCAGTGTGTAGTCGCCGAACGTCTGGCCATCCGGTGACCCGAACTTGAACTGTCCCGGCTGGAGCATCTTCTGTTCGTCGCCCACGGCGCAGTATTTCACGCCGTGCACCGGGGAGTCCAGCTTGATCGTGACCTGATAGCGATTGACAGGGTTCCCTTCCGCGTCGAGGACGTTGCCGCTGATCTCCGGGATGCAGTATCCCGGGTGACAGAAATCCTTGTTCGGAAGTTGGACCATTTCGTACTCATAGACAGGTGCTGGTGTCTTCGTTGGCGCAGGCGGCTTGGGAATGGGCGTCGGTGCCGGTGGGCGCGGCGTGGAAGTGCTGGTGGGAGGCCCGACAGTGGGTGTCGGCGACTCCGGCGGCGGTGGCACGGCCGTTGGCTCCTTAGGCATCGGTGTGGCCGTAGGCTCTGGTGTATCTGTTGCCGTGGCGACTACGATGGGCGTCGCTGTGTAGGTCGGAACGAAGGTCTTGGTGGGTGTAGGCGTGGCAGCAGCCTGCTGACCGAACAGCCCGCTAATCGAACATCCAAGTAGCATTGCGGCCAGCATCGGCCAGATCAAGAATGCCATACGTCTACTACTCATAACAGTTCTCTCCCTTCCCTAATCGCGCTCTATTATAGCAGGTTCCGCGCAGAATGCAAATCCGTGACGGGAGCGGATGCACAGTCCGATCCGCCAATCTGACGTATGCGCAACGGGTACGGGATCAAGGGGCCCGTGTCCTGGTGGGTTGACCTCGGCCCGGTTTTCCGAGGATCTTGCAGAGCTTGAGGCCTCGTCCGTTGGGTTGTGACCTGTGCCGAGTGAAGTGAAGCGGGAGTAGCACCATTTGAAAACGGTCCTCCCCTGATCTATAGTCAGCGGCATGAGGGCTCTGTACGCGGCGCTCTTTCTGCTTTCGGCAGCCACTATCGTCTTCGAGATAGCATTGACCCGCGTCTTCTCTGTGGCTCAATGGTATCACTTCGCCTTCATGACCGTGAGCCTGGCGCTGCTGGGTTTTGGGGCTAGCGGCTCGTTTCTGGCCTTGTTTCCTCGCGTGGTGAAGCGGGATCTGAGCACGCTGCTGTCCAATCTCTGTCTGCTCTGCGCGTTGAGCATTGTGGGTGGATACCTGGTCAGCAATCACGTGCCCTTCGACTCCTACCAGATCGTTTACGACCGGCGACAGCTTCTCTATCTGGCTGTGTACTACCTGTCCCTGTCCGTACCTTTCTTTTTCAGCGGCCTGGCCGTGGCCGTCCTGTTGTCCGCGGCACCTGAGCGCGCGGGGACGGCCTATTTCGCCAATCTGATGGGGTCGGGGATCGGTTGCCCTACAGCGCTGGTTTTGCTGGCCCTGGCCGGTGGGGAAGCGACGGTGATCCTGGCGTCGCTGCTGGGCGTTCTCGCCTCGCTGGTTCTTGCCTGCCGTCGATCGAGGACACGGTTCGCTCTCGGTCTGGTCTTCACTGTCCTCTTGGTCTGGGGTGCCTTGCGGCTGCCCTCTTTCTTCGAGATCGCGATGTCACCCTACAAGGCTCTCAGCAACGCATTGCGCTACCCGGGCGCAGAGATCGTCTATCGCGGACGGACCGCCTTTGCCCGCGTCGACGTGGTGGAGAGTGAAGGGATACGGTCAGCCCCGGGATTGAGCTATGTCCATGTGGCTGGGCTCCCCGAGCAGAAAGGTCTCTTCACCGATGGAGAGGACCTGAGCCCTCTGACGAAGGCGTCGTCAGGCGCGGATCTGTCGTTTCTGGAGTCTCTGCTCGTCGCTCTTCCCTACAGGTTGGCTTCTCAACCCCGGGTGCTGATTCTCGAGCCAGGCGCGGGTCTGGACGTGCTGGTGGCCGTCCACCACCATGCTTCTGAGATCGTCGCCGTGGACAGCAACCCCTTGGTGCTCGAGATCGTGAAGGATGAGTACGACGAGTACGTGGGAGGGCTCTATGGGCATGAAGAGGTCGTGCTCGTCGGACAAGACGGGCGCAGCTATCTCCGCCGGAGCCAGGAGGAGTTCGACATCATACAGGTATCCCTGGCTGAGGGCTACAGACCCGTCGGCTCGGGGGCGTACAGTCTATCCGAGAACTATCTCCACACGACGGAGGCCTTCGTAGAGTATCTGAACCATCTCACGCCGGAGGGGACGCTGGTCGTGCATCGCTGGCTTCAAACGCCCCCCAGCGAGAATGTGAGGGTGCTCTCCCTGGCTCTGTCGGCGCTGGAAAGACTGGGGGTAGAGAACCCAGGGCGGCACGTGATCGCCCTGAGGAGTCTGTACACGGCCATTCTCCTGGTCAGCAGGGAGGGCTTCACCCCGGAACAGATCGATGCTGTGAGAGGGTTCTCGGAGGAGAAGCGTTTCGATCTGATCTACCACGCCGGCATCACTCCTGAAGAGGTGAACCGGTATAGTATTCTGGAAGAGCCATACTACAACGAGGCGTACTCAGAGTTGCTGGGCGCTGCGGATCGAGAGGCGTTCTACGCGGCCTACGCCTTCGACGTTGCTGCGCCATCGGACGATCGGCCCTTCTTCTTCCACTTCTTTCGCTGGAGTCAGACCCCGGAGATTCTCTCTAGCTTGGGCAAGACCTGGCAGCCCTTCGGTGGCAGCGGGTACCTGGTGTTGATGGCTCTCCTGCTGTTGACCCTGTTCGCTTCTGCAATCCTGATCATGCTGCCCCTGATCTTCGTCAAGAGTGGGGGAGAGAGAAGACACAGCAGGCGCCTCTTCCTCTATTTCCTGTTGCTGGGCCTGGGTTATCTCTTCGTGGAGATACCGCTGATCCAGCGGTTCATTCTGTTTCTGGGCCATCCTGTCTACGCCTTCGCCACCGTCTTGTTCAGTCTTCTCGTGTTCTCGGGCGCAGGCAGCCTGCTCTCGCCCAGATTGCCGCTGCTCAAGACCATGCTGCTCCTTGTCGGCCTCCTGGCGTGTTACCCGATACTCCTACCGCACCTTCTCCAGTGGCTGCTAGGCTTGCCGTTCGCCTGTCGCCTGGCTGCTGCGGTGATGATGCTGGCACCCTTGGGGTTTGTGATGGGGGTACCATTCCCGTCCGGCATCAGGCTGACGGGCAGGCTGGCGCCAGGTCTGGTGCCTTGGGCCTGGGGCGTGAACGGGTGTGCCTCGGTCCTGAGCTCGATACTGGCGGTGATGCTAGCCATCTCCCAGGGGTTCTCTCTGGTGCTTTTCGCCGGTGGGGCGGCGTACGCGCTGGCGCTGATCGCTGTCTACACGCTGGCTGCCCAGCAGTCCACGGGTGGCGTGGAGGCCATCACCACCCACGGCCGGACAGGGGGCACCTAGGCTCCATCCCGCCTGCGTGTGACAGGATGGAGCGGGAGGGGAGAGTTCCCTGGCTCGTTAGCGTCTATCTGAAGGTGGCGATGAACTCGTCGATGGGGATCGCCGGCATGGTCTGGAGCCGCACACTGCCCCGTGAGGACAGCTCCGCCGAGACGCGGGCGATGGTCTGGTTGTCGGGGGCCTCGACGATGTTCACGAAATCGCACTGGCCCAGTGTCGCGTACTGCGACATCACCTTGACGCCCAGGGCCTCGATCTCCTGATTGACCTCCTTGATGCGGTCTGGGTTCTCCTTGATGGTCTTGGCCCCTTCGTCCGTCAGCGTGCTCAACATGATGAAGGTAGGCATCTCGTTTCTCCTTTCGATAGGGGCGGGCTGGCTTGCCCATTCCCGCCGATCACAAAGGTCGTGCCAGGCGACCCAGGGTGCAGCGACGGTCCCTGGCCTGCCGGCAGTGGCCGCAGACCATTCTGCTGTGCGTGAGAACTATGGCGACCAGGAGGCCTAGAAAGAGAAGCAGTGCGGCGAGCCCAGGCGTGAGACGGCCTGCGGAGAGGGAGAGCAGCCCCGCCGCGATGGGCAGGGCGAGCACCAAACCGACCAGGGTCCAGGCCAGGGTCTGCGAGGCTGATCTACCGAACTCCTCCTGGTCGCGGTTGGAAAAGCAGAGGGCGGCGATTCTCCCCAGGCCGAGGCCGCAGACCCTGCCGTAATAGAAACACCTCGTGCAACCGAAAACCAGGGAGAGAACCACGCTCAGGACCCCGACGAGGGCGTATAGGAGGACTGCCCACCAGCCCAGTTGGGCCATAAGCACCGCGCCCACCAGCGCTGCTGCCGAAACCTGCACCAGGTTCAGCGCCACGATACGGAGCGGGTAGTCGTCGTAGCAGGTCTTCATTCGGTTCCTGGAGTATCGGTGAGGGCGTCGTAGGGGCGCATGCCGAGAAGCTCGGCGACCTCGTCGGCGAGCCGCTCGACCCAGGCTTCGTCCTCGTAGTGGTGCAAATGTGCGCCGTAGCGTTGGCGCGCGTTGGCGTACTTCTCCGCTATGGACGATAGCCCTGTGTCGCTGCTCAGGGCATCGGCAAGGATGGCTATTCGCTCCTCCAGAGAGAGCTCGCGGGGCTGCCAGCCGTTCCTGAGAAGGCCCGTTCGCTCTTGCTCTGTTAACATGCCTAACGCCACAGCGTCCTCGAGTGAATGCCCCTTGAGGACGTGCACCAAGCAGATGCGGGCTTCTTCGCGCAGCCCTTCCTTCCGTGCCAGCAGGTAACCTTCGATGCCGTGGCGAAGGGTATGCCCCCGGCTCCGCCCCAGGTCGTGCAGGAGGCCCAGAACCTCTGCCCTCTCTGGGTCGACGGCGATACCTCGCTTGGCGATGATGTCCGCCAGCCGGCGGGCAGCAGAGCTGACCTGAAGACAGTGGTCACGCCACGACGAGTCGGCGGAGCTGTGTTTGTCCAGTAGAGCGATGGCTTCTTCTCTGTTCACTTCTCGTTCGTAGGAGGTGAGTGTCTCGCGTTCCAGTGCCGGTACGCGACGGGCCTAGTAGTCTGGTGTACCTCTCACACCCGGGCTGCCGATGGTGCGTCCTGGAGATTATAACACAGGGCCTCGACCGTCCCCAAGGATCAGGAACGCCTGGCCAGAACGAACAGCACGACCAGGGCCACCACTCCCATAATCAGCAGGGCCAGGAGCTTGTGAAGCCCGGAGGCGAGGACGAGGGCCAGTCCGCCAAAGGCCGCGCACAGGAGATAGAAGAACAGCACCACGCGTCGCTGGGAGAGACCCAGGTCCAGGAGGCGGTGGTGGAGGTGGCCGCGGTCGCCCAACAAGGGGGAACGGCCCAAACGCAGCCGGTTGATGATCTGCCAGCCCACGTCCAGGATGGGGATGCCCATCACGAGCAAGGCTGTGGCCATCTTGGCTCCACCGATGACGGCCAGGCTGCCCAGGGCGAAACCCAGTAAGACCGCGCCGGACGTGCCCAGGAAGACCTTGGCCGGGTGGAAGTTGAAGGGTAGGAAGCCCAGGACGCAACCGGCCAGGGCCAGGGGCAGGATGGAGACGCTGTACTGCCCCAGCCTGTAGCTGTGGGCGAAGAGCAGCACCGAGGCGATGATCGTCACTCCGCCCGCCAGGCCGTCGAGCCCGTCCAGCCAGTTGACGGTGTTCATCATTCCCACCAGCCAGAACAGGGTGAAGGCCACAGCGACGAGAGGGCCGAAGACGATCACGCCGCCGAAGGGGTTCGCGATCTCGCCGATGGTGATGCCGAGGTAGACTGCGACGGCTGCGGCCACGAACTGCACGGCGAACTGGGGAAAAGGACCCAGCTCACGCCTGTCGTCCCACACGCCAAGCCCGAAGACGATGGCCGACCCCAGGAGCAGGCCCGTGATCCGGTGCAGCTCCAGGGGATCCTTACGCTCGACAGGCAGCAGGAAGGTCAGGAGAACAGCAGCCACGAAAGGAAGGAACAGGGCCGCGCCACCGAGCCGCGGAATGGGCGTGTGATGCACGTGCTTCGGCTCTCGAGGGACGTCCACGAAGCCGAATCGCCGGGCGAAACGGCAAACCAACGGGGTGAGGAGCAAAGAACCGAGGAAGGCGACGGCGAAAGGGAGCAGGAGAGTGATCATCTCACTTGCGCCCACCCGATACGGCGTGCGACCGGCGCGGACGTGCCACCTGTCCGTGTTCGCGGCTGGGTCGCGGAGTCCGTGCCACGTCGAAGACAAAGGGGCCTGGCGTGAGCACCTGGAGCGACTCTTGTGCCGTGACACCTTGCACGAAGAGCGATGGTTCTTGTTTTCCGCGGCCTATGGGTCATGATCGCCCGATTCTAGGCGAGCGACTTGTGCGTGTCAAACACCTGCTCAGACAAAGGCGGCACCCTACGGAGCCGAGACCGAGACTTGTGTGACCGTGAAGTGATCTCGCAGTTGGCTTCCATGGGCACCGGACACGGGCAGCCGCACTCCCGTCGCGGCGTCGTACATACCGGCAACGATGGTGTAGTTTCCGGACGGAGCATCGGGGGCGATGGGGATCTCGTCGCTGTCGGTGATGATCTCTCCCTCTGCCCAGCTCGTGGTGGGCAACGCGCCGCCACCGGGCGCGCTGTCTCGCTGGCCACGGATGTTGCCTTCATCGTCCAGCAGGTGGACGAAGACGGTGTATGAGGTGCTCATGGGGTCCAGGCACTCCCAGTAGAGGGTCAGCCGCAACACACCGCCGGGCTGTGCCTCCCCCGGCTCCAGGTCGTAGCCCAGCAGCTTCACCGACTCACCCAGTCGCACGTCCAGAAGGTGGTCCATGGGCGGCGTTTCGAAGACCCGCTCTCGCCCCTGGATCTCTATCTGGCCCAGATCGAGCGTGGCACCGAAGGGCAGGCGCCAGAGGAGGCGAGATAAGGGCTGGCCCTCCTGGCGGACCTCCGTCCTCAGGCGATAGGAGCCATCCGGCGTGTTGCCGGGCACGAGGAAGGACTGCCAGTCCCTGACCACCTCTCCCTCTTGCCAGCCTGGAGGGGGATAGGCACCACTCAGGGCCACCTCGGTTTCGCCGAGCTTGGATCCCGCTTCGTCCTCGAGCCACAAGAGCAGGCTGCAGTTGCCGTTCAGCCGGGGCAAACCTTGCCACAGGAAGGTGAGAGGGATGGAGTCTCCGGGTTTGAAGGTCTCTCCCACCACCGAGTAGCCGAGCAGCCTGACACGGCCGCCCAGGTTGGCCAAGGACCTGTGCTGAACGTCCCACAGTCCCGCGCCGTCCAGTCCCAGGGTCTGGCCCAGGGAGAGACTGCCGATGGCCTGCGTGGCCAGGGGAACCAGCGTGTCCGGCTCGTACATGGTGACCTGGATCGTGTAGGAGCCAGGCGGCAGGCCGGCGAGGATAGACACGTCGTGGGTGTCCACGATAACCTCGCCTGCCCCCCAGTTGTTGGTGCGGTAGGCCTCCTGGACGGGGAAGGCGTCGCGAACCGCGCCTAGATGACCTTCAGCATCGAGGAGACGGATGGAGAGCTTGTAGTCTTCCCTTATCTCAGCAAGGGTCTCCCAGTGGAGGCTCAGTCGTAGCACTGGACCCACGTGGGTATCTCTGATCTCCGTGTCATAGCCGGTGAGCAGGATGGATTCGCTGAAAGGTAGAGACAGAGTGTGCTCCGGCTCCTCGTGCAGGGTCACAGGGCGCTCGATAACCCGGACCAGGGGTCCC
>DAOUEW010000266.1:0-3932 GCA_034430275.1 Anaerolineae bacterium
AGGTTATCGGCGTGGAGCACCTAGCCATGCGCGTCCTGGAACTGCGGCTGTTGGAGGAGCACGCGGCCAGCGCCCGGTTCGTGGATGGAGGGCCTCTCCTATCCCAGCTCCGTATCCTAAAGGACGCTGAGGAGATCGAGGCCATGCGCCGGGCCAGCGAGGTCAACGAGGAGTGTTTCCGTCAGACCGCCGCACACATCCAGCCAGGGGTGACCGAGCAGGAATTGTCCGCCATCTGGCAGAAAGCGGCTCTAGACTTGTCCGGCGGCGAGCTTCCAGACGTCCCCATCGTGGCCTCCGGTCCCAACGGCGCCTCTCCGCACACCACTGCCACGCCTCGCCCCGTCGAGAGCGGAGACCTGGTCACTATCGACGGCTTCCTGCGCGTGGAAGGCTACTACTCCGACATCACCCGCACCTATGCGGTGGGGGAGATCGACGAGGAACTGGAGAGCATCTACTCCGTCGTGCAGGAGGCCAACGCTGCCGGCAGAGAAGTCATCAAGCCAGGCATCCAGGCCCAAGAGGTGGATCGGGCAGCTCGTGCGGTCATCGACAGGGCGGGATATGCGGAGTACTTCATCCACCGCACCGGCCATGGGCTGGGACTGGAGATCCACGAATCTCCCTACATTGTGCAGGGGAACGAAGAGGTCTTGCAGCCCGGCATGACCTTCACCGTGGAGCCGGGGATCTACCTGCCCGGCAAGGGCGGGGTCCGCATCGAGGATGACGTCGTGGTCACGGAGACTAGCTGCGAGTCGCTGACGAACTTGCCCCGCGACCTGGTGCGCCTCTAGCCGTCCGCAGATCCCAATAGAACCGTCGACTCCACCACCGCTGGCGTTCTATTGATCGACCCCTGTCTCAAGACCACGTTCTTCACGAAATCGCCCTGGCATCAATCGTGCCCATCTATCCCCTCCCGTTGCGTGGCCGCGGTGTGCTGCCCGACTGGCACAAGGTGTGTTACAATGCCAGCGATGCTTGACGACATCGTTCTGGTGCAACTGGTCACCGGCCTGCTGCTGAGCACCATCATCGCCCTCGTCGCCTTTCGCAAACAGGCTCTCACAGTGAGCGGCGCTGCGGGGGCCATCCTGGTAGGCTCCGTCGTCTTTGGGTTCG
This sequence comes from Anaerolineae bacterium, assembly GCA_034430275.1. Taxonomy (GTDB): domain Bacteria; phylum Chloroflexota; class Anaerolineae; order UBA7937; family B3-Chlor; genus JAUVXJ01. Next base: position 1,129 of record DAOUEW010000266.1, read on the forward strand.
GCGGGTGGGCCTGGGGCCTGGTGCTGGTGGCCTTCTTCGCGGTCTCTTCCACTCTATCCCGCCACAGGTCCGCAGACAAGAAGCGGATCGCGGACAAGTTCCAAAAGGGCTCCCGGCGTGACCTGTCCCAGGTCCTGGCTAACGGAGGCCTGGCGGCCATCGTCTCGGTGCTCTACCTCGCTCGCCCGACGCCGGCCCTTCTGGCCGCGTTCCTGGGCGCTATGGCCACGGTCAACGCGGACACCTGGGGCACGGAGATCGGCATGCTCAGCCCGGTCGCCCCCCGCCTTCTTACCACCGGGCGGAGAGTACCCGCGGGCACGTCGGGAGGAGTGACCTGGCTGGGAACCTCGGCGTCCATCCTGGGGGCGCTGTTCATCGGCCTGTTGAGCTACCTCCTGGTGTGCATAGACTCCTTCGCGGCGGAACACAGCCCTCTACAACTGTCGTGGATCATCCCCACCGCCCTGGTCAGCGGTCTACTGGGCTCCCTCTTCGACAGCCTCCTGGGAGCCACGGTGCAAGGCATCTACTACTGTGCAGCGTGTGAAACCGAGACGGAGAAGCAGGTACACGGCTGCGGGCTCACGACGAACCACCTACGGGGATGGCGCTGGCTCAACAACGACGTGGTCAACTTCATCAGCTCGGTGGCGGGAGCCGCACTGGCCGTGGCCATCTGGGGAATCCTGGCGGGGTGACGGGAAGCTACGCCCGTCTCGGGCCACAAGCACAGAAACGAGGTCCAGCCGCCGAGCCTGGCGTCGGACCCCGCAGTCGACTGGCTGTTCGGGCCCCCTAGGGCTGAAACCTGACGATGCGCGCGAAGCCCTCCGCGTCCAGCGACGCACCACCCACCAGCGCGCCGTCCACTTCCGGCTGACCCATCAGGTCGTCTACGTTCCCTGGTTTGACGCTCCCCCCATACAGAATACTCACCGCTTGGGCGAGTTCGTCGCCGTAGAGGCCGCTCAAGGTGTTACGGATCATGATGTGCATCTCATCGGTCTGCTGGGGAGTAGCCGTGTGGCCCGTGCCAATGGCCCAGATGGGCTCGTACGCTATGGCCACCTCCTTCATCGCCTCGGCGGGGATCTCGTGCAGACCTCGTTCGACCTGCATGCTGACCACCGTCTTCTGCCGTCCCTCCCCGCGCTGCTCCAGGGTCTCTCCCAGGCAGAGAATGGGCTTCAACCCATACTCGAGAGCCAACTTCAGCTTCTGATTGACAAACTGGTCGCTCTCCTGGAAGTACTGCCGCCGCTCGCTGTGCCCCAGAATCACGTAGGCACAGCCCACGTCCAGCAGCATAGCGGGAGACGTCTCTCCAGTATACGCACCTTCCCGTGCCGGGTACAGGTTCTGTCCTCCCACCTGGATCATGCTACCCTGGAGGGTCTTCGCTACCGCGGACAGCGCGGTGAAAGGTGGGCACACCAGTATCTCCCTGTCTTTCACGTCAGCCAGCGTTTCCTTGAGCCGCTCGACCAAGACCACGGACTCGTCCACGGTCTTATGCATCTTCCAGTTGCCGGCCATGATGATCCTGCGTGTCACGGTGACCTCCATCCTGTCGTTCTAGCTCCGTCTCTTGCTCATGAAGTCGGAGCGCCCGCTCTGCGATTATACCAAAGCGCCGGTCTTGGGCCAAGAGTCCTCAGCCGGCGGCTTTGAACCGCGCACACGAGAGTGTATAATGCTGCGCGAGAGATGAAACGGAGGATCGCAGTTCCGACAACGTGCCTGCAGGTCTGCGCGGCGGGCGATCCCGGACGACCATAGCATGGCCTCCTTGACCCTCGGACTGAGCCAAATCCACAGACTGCTGCTCCGAAAGCAGCACCTGTCCCCACCTTCTACCAAGACCAGCATCAAGGACTTGGTGGACGAAGTGGGCGGGCTGCATGCAACGGGAGCGGCGAACACCTACCTATCGCTATGGTCGAGGCGAAGAGACTTCACCAAAGAGGAACTACAGACTGCGCTGTACGACGATCGCAGTGTGGCGAAGGTCCTGTGCATGCGTAACACCCTCTTCATCCTGCCCAAGGAACTGCTTCCCGCTGCCTATCTGGCCACCAGGAAGCGCCGCGATGCGCTGATAGACAGATATCTGCGCCACCATGGAATCACCAGGTCGCGGTATGAACAATGCTGCGACACAGTAAGACAACTCTTGGGCACTGGGGCGAAGACGGCAGCCGAGATCAAGCGCGAATTGTCAGATCCGGACACGCTTCAAGTGGTCGATCTCATGCCCAACGACTGGCACCTGGTCAGAGGACAGCCGCGCGGAACCTGGCGCAGCAACCTGCACGAATACAGCACCTTCGAGATCTGGTACCCCGACGTCGACTTGCGATCGTTGACTCCGCAACAAGCTTGCATGGAGCTCGTAAGGCACTACTTGTCCTGTCTGGGTCCAGCCACCGCTGACGACATCGCCTGGTGGGCGGGCCTGGCCAAATCGGAGGTCCGCACGGCCCTGAGTTCGATGGGAGCTGAGGTAGAGGAGGTGGAGATCGAGGGCCCAGGAAGCGGATACCTGGTTCTATCCCGCGACCTGGACACTCTGCGGAGTGAGCCTCCCGAGGAGCGCGAGAGCTTGTTCCTGCCCAGCCTCGACCCCTACATCATGGGCTACAAAGACAGGACCAGGTTCCTCGATCCTGGCAGATCGAACAAGGTGTTCGATAGGGCGGGGAACGCTCTTCCCACCGTCTGGGAAGATGGTCGCGTGATCGGTGTCTGGGTGGAGAACAGCGAGCGATCTGCCCTTCAGGTGCTGCTCTTCAATGAAGCCG
>DAOUEW010000267.1:0-6570 GCA_034430275.1 Anaerolineae bacterium
ATGGTGCTTCAGGGCGGACCTTGGCTGCTGCACAAGCAGATCGATCGCGAAGCAGCCCAGATCCTCGAGGAACGGCTGGAGGGGTTGGGCATCAGGTGCCTCTCCGATGTGGTGCCAGTCGAGGTTCAGTCGGACGGGGATGTGTCGGGAGTGCTGCTCGAGGACGGCCGCCGCGTCAGTGCTCATCTGGCGTTGTGCGCGGCCGGTGTGAGGTCCAATCTGGAGGTGGCCACAGCCTCCGGACTGGAGGTCGAGAAGGGGGTCCTCGTCGACGGTCAGATGCGTACCAGTGCAGAGGATGTGTACGCCGCCGGCGACGTGGCCGAGTACGATGGGGAGATGTGGTGCATCATCCCGGCCGCGCTAGAGCAGGCCAGAGTGGCCGCAGCCAACATGATCGAGCCGGGATCCAAGACCTACCACGGCACGGTACCTTCGACGACGCTGAAGGTGGTTGGGGTTGACCTGATGTCCGTGGGCATGATCCATGGTACGGAGGCCGAGGGCCTCGAAGAGGTGAAGAGGTCGGACCCCGCACGGGGAGTGTACGAGAAGCTGGTTCTTCAGGATGGGCGCATCGTGGGCGCTATTCTCTTGGGAACAAGGGAGCGGGTATCGGCAGTATCCAGGCTGATCAAGCAGGGCGCCGACGTGTCCAGCCACAAGGAGCGGCTCCTGGATGACGAGTTCGACCTGTCTGCGGTGATTCATTAGAAGGGAGGTAACAGTCGCGAGATGAGACAGATGACCCAAGGCAATCTGGAGGCGGCTTTTGGCGGCGAAAGCAAGGCCCACATGAGATATCTGATCTTCGCCGACAAGGCGGAAAAGGAAGGACACGCCAACGTGGCCAGGCTGTACAGAGCCATCGCCTTTGCCGAGCAGGTCCACGCCACCAATCACTTCAAGAACCTGGATGGCATTGGCACGACGGCTGACAACCTACAGGTGGCCATCGACGGCGAGACCTACGAGGTCGAGGAGATGTACCCGGCCTTCAGAGCCGTGGCGGAGCTACAGGGCGAGGCGGGCGCTGTGCGCTCCACGACCTGGGCGCTGGAGGCGGAGAAGATCCACGCTGACCTGTACGGTCAGGCCAAGAGCGCAGTAGAGGGCGGCCAGGATCTGGACGTCGATGAGATCCACATCTGTGAGCTCTGCGGGTGGACCGGGACCGGCGAGAAGCCTGACAAATGCCCTATCTGCGGAGCGAAGGCAGAGAGGATCCACACGTTCTAGTGGCTGATCTGTGTGCCAGGCACATGTCAGCGTGGTCTGAGAGCACGGAGGGATGTAGTCATGAGTCTCGAAGGAAAACGCGTAGCTGTCTTCGCTGAGGACCTCTACCAGGAACTGGAACTGTGGTACCCTGTGCTCCGCCTCAGAGAGGCGGGAGCTGAGGTGGTGATTGTAGGTACAGGAAGCTCCGATGCCTACGCAGGCAAGCATGGCTACCCTGTGACCGTGGACGCGTCGGCCGGGGATGTGGGGGCCGAAGACTTCGACGCCCTCGTCATCCCAGGGGGTTACGCTCCTGATCGGTTGCGCCGCTACCCGGCAGTCAACGCGCTGGCGCGAGAGGTATTCCAGCAGGGCAAGATCGTCGCTGCCATCTGTCACGGGGCCTGGGTGCTCGTCTCGTCGGACGTACTACGCGGACGGACGGCGACCTGTTTCAGCGGCATCAAGGATGACGTCATCAACGCGGGTGCCCATTACGTGGACCAAGAGGTGGTGCGGGACGGCAATCTGATCACCTCTCGTGAGCCTGACGACTTGCCGGCTTTTCTCAAGGAGATCATAGCGCGCCTCGAGGGGCAGGGGTGAGGAACGTGGTGCCGGAGGGGGCGGCCGAGGTCAGGCGGAAGCTGCTCGATATCCTCGATGAGGCCATAGAGCAGGAACGGCTCGCACAGAAGCGGTACGCCTTTGTAGCGAGCCTGGCCACCGACCCAGCCGCGGAGGAGATGGGTCACGAGAGAACACTGCGAGAGTGGCAGTTGGCGCTTGGGGAGAGCGGATAGCCCTGCGAACCTGGCCAAGACGATATTCCAATCCGGGCACGTGCCAGAACATGGGTTGATCGCGGCCTCGAGGGGCGCTCTCTGTGGTGATGAGACAAGGGCCAGGCGGGCGCTTTCGAGGCCCAGCGCAGCGCTGTTGCGATGATCGGATTCGCCCCACTGTTGTGGGGCCTGTGAAGAAGGGAGAGGAGTACAGCATGGCAGATGAGTTCTCGCTTACCGAGATGAACCGGGCAGACCCGGCGAACATGACTGACATGATGCGCAAGCACACACCAGTGATAGAAGCTCCAGACAAGGCGAAAGCCGGCGAGCCCTTCGCCGTCCAGATCAAGGTGGGCGGCCTCGACGGCGTTGAGCATCCCAACATCCTCGGGCATTGGATCAATTGGGTGGCCCTCTACGCCGGCGATCGGCCACTGGGCCGTGGCGAGTTCGCGCCTGCGGTCTCGCAGCCGCAGACTACCTTCCACGTGGTTCTGGAGGAGTCGGCGACTCTGCGTGCGGTGATCTACTGTAACCTGCATGGGTCGTGGCAATCCACCAAGCGCGTCAACGTGTAGCAGATGCCGCCCACGCCGCCCTGGGGACGGGTCTGGCGGAAGCAGGACAGTACGATTCGAGGGCGGGCTTGGTCCGCGATGCCAGGCTATGCTTCCCTGGGGGTGGGGTGGAAAAGGAATGGGTGCAGCGACTGGCGGCCGGTGGAATGGGAAAGGAGTGGCGAGGCGGGTGTGCTCTTCTATGTGGGCTGCCCTTCGATGCGCTGGCAACTTGGATTGGAGATCGTTAGGACGAGTGAAGGAGGAAACATGAGCGGACAAGATCCCAAAGAAGTCATCGCCATGCTGAATGAGGACATCAAAGGCGAGCACGCAGCCATCGTTCAATACCTCCGTCATGCCTATGCCATGGGTGAGGGAGAGATGGCCTGCGAGATCGAGGCCATGGCCAGGGACGAAATGCGCCACCTGGACTGGCTGGCGGAGACCGTGGTGGAGCTGGGCGGCGAGCCCACTCTGGACCGGGGGGCGATGACCATAGGCGGCGAAAGCATCGCCGAGTGGATGCAGCGGGACGTGGGCCTGGAGCAGGACGCCATACAGTTGTACGAGGAGCACATCAAGGCCATCGAAGATGCCAAGATCAAGAGACTCCTGCGCCGCATCGTCTCCGACGAGATGTCACACCAGCACGACTTCGAGCACTTCGTGGATAAGTCGAAGAGGAAACCGGTGGAGCCTGTCGCCCCCCTCGAGGCTGGAGGCGGCAAGCCCACGGAGCTGGCGGACATGCTCAACTGGGGTGTTCGGCACGAGTACACGGTCATCTTGCAGTACCTGTATCATTCCTTCATGACTCCCGATGAGGAGGTCGGGGAGGAGATGGAGGATCAGGCCATCAACGAGATGCAGCACCTGGGCTGGCTGGCTGAGGAACTAACCGGGTCCGCCGAGGTGCCCGACATCGAGGAGACGGGGGTCGATCGCTCCAAGGACACGGCGGACATGCTCCGCGCCGACATTGCAGTAGAGCGAGAGGTGACCAGGGAGTACACGCGGCAGATAGACGTGGTGGACGATCCCGACCTCAAGAGGCTGATCACCCGCATCCGCGACAACGAGATCTATCACGACGAAGTGTTCAGCGACCTGCTGGACGAAGTCAGCGACTAGGGGACCACGATGCGTCTGAGAGTGCTTGGCATAGGGGGCAGTCCGCGCCGCCAAGGCAACACAGAGCTGCTCCTGGATCAGGTTCTGGGTGCGGCAGCGAGCAAAGGAGCCGTCACGGAGAAGGTGATTCTCAGCCGGATGAAGGTGAGACCTTGCGATGCATGCTATGGGTGCCTGGACACGGGAAGGTGTGTGCTGCAGGACGACTTCCAGTTGCTCTATCCCAAGCTGATCAAGGCGGAGCGCATCGTGTTGGCGGCCCCGATATGCTTCCTGGGGCTAGCGGCGCTAGCTAAGGCCTTCATCGATCGCTGCCAGTGCTTCTGGGTGCGGAAGTACGTGATCCAGGACCCTTTGCCGCCGACCGATTCGGGTGTGAAGCGTTTGGGTTTCCTGATCTCTACAGCAGGTGGCGCGGAGACCAGCTTTCAGTGCGCCATCAGGACGACGAAGGCCTTTCTGGGCGTCCTCGACGCGGAGTACGGGGGCGACTTGACCTTTCCAGGAGTGGACGAAAAGGGGGCGATCTTGAACCACCCCACCGCTCTGGAGGAGGCCGTGGCTTTGGGCAAGACCATGGCGGTTTCCAGGGCGGACTGAGGTCACTTGGCCCAAGCGTCATCAGCGTGGCACGGACGGGGACCAGGCGGAGCACGGCGCAGGTGGTGGACGCAGAGATCGAGGAACAGGAGAGCGGTGAGCAGTTCGGTGAACTGGTCAGGTTCACCGTAGCCGGGTTCACAGGTGGCCTGGTCCTGGGCGTGGCGCTGGACTCGCTCGGATATCAGCTCAGTTCCGTGGGACAATGGTTGGTGCGCACTCTCTCCGGCGAGGGGGAGAGTGTCTTCGAAGGCATCTATGCCCTGCGTCAGCGGTTTCGGCGTGCGAGAGGCAGTATGGCCGAGGCCTACGGGTGGGGCAAGGTGCTGGGGATGACTGTGCCATGGATCGTAGACTGGGGCAGTCGCGCTTTGGGTGTCGATGTGTACGGTGTGCAAGGGTTCTACATCCCGTATCTCTACACCATGAGCGACCAGATGGGGGCCAACGTCTCGGGGCTTCTGTTCCTGCGGAGGCAGCAGGGTTCGTGGCCCACCGCCTTGGCCGGCTATGTACGTCATCCAGTGCTCGTGACGAGCCTATTCATCGTCCTCTTTGTTCCTATGGGACTGCTTCTGGCGCGCGTGGGGGGATTCAGCCCCACCACGCAGACCTATACCGCTCTGGAGGCGATTGCAGCCAACTTGTGCTGGGTCCCTCCCCTGGTGGGCGGTTTGACGGAGCGCCTTGGCGGGAGACGAGCGGCGTGAGCTTGTAGGAAGGATCGAGGCGCGCAAAGCAGCGGTGTCTTCGTCCTGCTTTGGTGTGTAGCAGATAGACGCAAGGCGAGGTGAGAGATGAGGTTTCGCAGGTCGACTGGAGCGGAGAACGCGGACCGGGACCGGATTCCGCCTGGCCAGCGGGTCACGGAGAAGTTCCCCGTGCTGCACTATGGCGGCATCCCCAGGTTCGACCGCCAGACCTGGGATCTGCGGATCTTTGGCCTCGTGGAAGAGCCTCTGGCGCTGTCCTACGATCAGTTCTTGGAGTTGCCCACAACACGGATGGTGGCCGATATCCACTGCGTCACCGGTTGGAGCAAGCTGGACACGGTGTGGGAGGGCGTGCTCTTCCGTGAGTTGTGGGGTAGGGTCCAGGGGAAACCGGAAGCCAGATTCGTGATGGTGCACTGCGAGCAGGGGTTCACCACCAACGTGCCCCTGGAAGTCCTCATGGACGACGACGTGCTGCTGGCCTACCGGTACGACGATGCGCCCCTCACCGCTGAGCACGGGTATCCTCTGAGGCTGGTAGCGCCCAAGCGATACTTCTGGAAGAGCGCCAAGTGGGTGCGAGGGCTGGAGTTGATGGCCGAGGACCGCCTGGGTTTCTGGGAGGTGAGAGGCTATCACAACAATGCGGATCCCTGGAAGGAGGAGCGCTACTCATAGTGACGTCAGGCGGCAAGCGGTTGGGAACGAAAACGCGCGCGAACCTCTATGACGCCTTCGTGGGAGAAGCCAAGGCGCACGTCAGGCTGCTGGCCTTTGCCAGGAAGGCTCAGGAGGAGGGGTACGCTCAGATCGCGAAGCTCTTTCGGGCCGTCGCCTCGGCGGAGGAGGTGCATGCCGCTAATCATCTCAGAGCAGCGGGGGAGGCCGTCATGGGAAGTACCGAGGAGAACCTGGCCTTCTCCTTCGAGCGGGAGACTACGATCAACGAGGTGACTTACCCCCAGTTGATCAGAGACGCCGAGGAAGAGGTGGAGCAAGCAGCCATGATCTCCTTCAGTTACGCCAGGGACGTGGAGGAAGGGCACGCCGGGCTCTATAAGAAGGCCATGGAGCATCTCCTTCAGGACGAGGACAGCGACTACTACGTGTGCGGTGTGTGTGGTTACACCTCCGACGGGGTCTTGCCCGATGTGTGTCCCGTCTGTGGGGCGAATAGCGACGCTTTTGCCAGGATCGCCTGACTGCTTGGCCCTCGGCCCTGGGGCGTCGTGGTGAGAAAGATAGGCGAGGGATCATCATGCCCAGCATGGAAATGGCCTTCAAGATAGGAGGAGAGGCGGGACAGGGTGTCGAGTCCAGCGGGGCCGGGTTCGCCAAGGCCCTGGTGCGTGCGGGTTGGCACGTCTTCGGTATGCAGGACTACTACTCCCGCATTCGGGGAGGGCACAACTTCTATCAGATCCGTGTGAGTGACAGGCCCGTGTATGCCCACGTGGAGTCTGTGGATCTACTGCTGGCCCTCACCCAGGAGGCGGTCGATCGTCATTGTGGTGAGATCGTGGAAGGTGGAGGCGTGATCTGTGAGGAGTGCCTGGA
>DAOUEW010000268.1:0-11594 GCA_034430275.1 Anaerolineae bacterium
CCCAGCCGAGCGATCTTGTTCTCCAGCACCTCGTGCATGATGCGCGCAGCATCCTCGCACCGCTCGGCATCGCGATGCACGTACATCAGCCTCACCAGCCGACTGAAGGGGGGATACCTCTGCTGCCGGCGGAACTCGATCTCCTGTCTGTAGAAGCCCTCGTAGTCGTGGTGGCTGGCGGCATCGACGCTGTAGTGGTCCGGCGCGTACGTTTGTAGGATCACCTTGCCGCCGAGGGGACTCCGGCCCGCCCGGCCCGCCACCTGGGTCAGCAACTGGAACGTGCGCTCCCCCGCCCGGAAGTCCGGGAGGCGCAGCGCTGTGTCCGCTGACATCACGCCCACCAGGGTCACCAGCGGCAGATCCAATCCCTTGGCGATCATCTGGGTGCCGATCATCACGTCGGCCTCGTGATTGATGAACCTCTCCAGGATCTTCTCGTGAGACATCTTGCCGCCGGTCGTGTCCCGGTCCCAACGTACGATCTTGGCCTGAGGAAACAATTGGCGCGTCACCGCCTCGACCCTTTGCGTGCCCAGGCCGAACTGCTTGATCCGCCCACTCCAGCAACTGGGACAGGAATCGGGCAAGAACGTACGCCAGTTGCAGTGGTGGCAGACCAGGTCTTCGTCCGCCGAGTGATAGGTCAGAGGCACGTCGCACCGCTTGCACTTCAACACGTATCCGCAATCGCGGCAGATGACGAAGGTGGCGGCCCCACGCCGGTTCAGGTAGAGGATCACCTGCTCGTTGGCAGCGAGCGCCTGGCCCATAGCCTCGCGCAGGGCCCGGCTGAAGATGCTGCGGTTGCCGGCCTTCAGTTCCTCTCGCAAGTCTACCACCTGGACCGGCGGCAGGTCCATGTACATCGCGTCTTCGTACTCCGCGCCGACCTCCCTGACCATGTTGATACGCTGCTCGTCCAAGCCGTGTCGAACTCGCTGCTCCTCCACACGGCGCCGATGCCCCATGATGCGCTGGGGCAGATGCAGCAGTCGGTATCTCCCCCGCTGAGCCCAGTAATAGGAAGCCACGTCCGGCGTGGCTGTGCCCAGTATGACCTTGCAGCCGCTGATCTCCGCCCTCTTGATGGCCACGTCCCGGGCATGATAGCGAGGCATTCTATCCTGCTTGTAGCTCCACTCGTGCTCCTCGTCGATGACGATCACCCCCAGCCTGGGCAGTGGTGCGAACACCGCCGACCTCGAACCGATCACGATGTCCACCAGCCCATCGCGAACCCGGCGCCAGCCGTCGTACCGTTCGCCCATGGACAGCTTGCTGTGCAGCACCGCTATGCGACCCGGAAACCGAGCCGCAAACCGACGGATCGTTTGGGGGGTGAGGGCTATCTCGGGGACCAGGACGATGGCCTGCTCCCCTCCGGCCAGCACGTCCTGCAACACGCGCAGGTAGATCTCCGTCTTGCCGCTCCCGGTCACGCCGTGCAGCAGAAACACCTCGGAGCCGTCTTCTCTAGGGCTGCCGACGATCTGCCTCCACGCCTCGTCCTGAGCAGCGGTCAACTTGAGAGGAGAGCTGGGCACAAAGACGCGTCCCTGGAGCGGGTCCCTCCACACCTCCTGCTCCCCCATCTCCACGAACCCCTTCGCCTCCAGCGCTCTTAGAGTGGAAGCGTTACCCCCCACCTCGGCGTAGATGTCGGACACGGCGGCCGGGCCTCCTTCGTCGAGATACTCAACGATGGCCCTCTGCACTCGTGCCCTCTTCAGCTCATCCATCACCTCCGGTGCCAGCCCCTCCTTGAGGCGGGCCACCCGCTCCGTCTTCGGTCTCACCTTCGCCTCTGCCAACTGCGAGCGCTTCTGTATCAGACCCCGGCGGACGAGCCCCTCCACCACGGGCCGGCAGTCCCTCAACCCCAACCTCCGACCGACTCCATCCAGGAGCACCTCCCCTTCACGCTGAAGCAGCTCGACAATCGCCCTCTGCCGACCAACAAGATCGTCGGGAAGAGCAGCTCCCTCCCTCGAAGTGAGCACTATCTGGGTCTTGCGCGCCACGCCCGGGGGGAGCATGAGGAGCACGACGTCGATCAGAGGAGCCAGGTAGTAGCTGCTGATCCACCAGGCCAATTCCACCTGGTCGCGCGAGAGGACCGGTGTAAGATCCGCTATTTCGTACAGTTCCTTGGTCTCGTCCACCGGTGAACTGTCGTCGAAGCCGAAGATCACACCCTGGAGGCGACGCGGCCCGAAAGGCACCAGCACCAACTGCCCCAGTCTCACACCCTGGCGAAGCTCGCGGGGTATGGAGTAGTGAAAGGTCTGCGTCGAGCGCGCCTCACCATATTCATCGTCTCGGACCTCGCAGCCAGTCATCCTGCGCGGCTGGACCCTGGTGTTGACCACGACCTTGGCGTATTCCATCGGCCTCTCAACCATAATATACCATCGCTGCCCGACCCGTACCAAGACCTGTCGACAGCCCTGGTCGCGTCTGTCTATACCTCGGCCGCACGGCATGCCGTGCGGCTACTATCTATGGGCTCCCTCCTGTGCTATAATGCCTTCCACATCGTGGGGTGGATGGGGAGGTCTCGGTGCGTTTCTTCATCGCCGGCATCATGCAGGGGTCCAGACAGGACGACGACATCTGCGATCAGGATTATCGCGGCCCTATCAGGGACATCATCTCTCTCAATTACCCAAAGGCCGAGGTCCTCTGTCCCATGGAGCTGTACCCAGACAGTGTGGGCTACGCCTACGAAGAAGGCAAGGCCACCTTTCTGGACCTGGCCCACCGGGCCGGAGAGGCCGACGTGCTGGTCGCCTATCTACCCGAGGCCAGCATGGGCACCGCCATCGAGATGTGGCAGGCCCACGGTGCCGGTGCCCACATCCTCACCATCTCCCCCATGGCCGACAATTGGGTCATCAAGTTCCTGTCCGACCGGGTATTCCCCACCATGGATGAGTTCGAGCAGTTCATCGCTAGCGACGGGCTGGCCGAGATGAGCTCAGCCAGCAGCGGCGGGCCTCACGGGTCCGCGCACTAGTCATCGCATGGACCCTTCGCAGCAGTCTCTGGAGGAGCAAGTCGGCGAGCTTCTGTCGCGGCGGGGCTGGACCCTGGCCGTGGCAGAGTCTTGCACCGGGGGCCTCCTGGGCCACCTCATCACGAACGTATCCGGGAGCTCAGCTTACTTCCAGGGCGGAGTGATCAGCTACTCCAACGAGGTCAAGGAGGGTCTACTCGGCGTTCCCCAGGAGACTCTGATCGAGCACGGGGCGGTGAGCAAGGAGACCGCCCTGGCTATGGCCCGTGGCGCCCGCCTCCTCCTCCGCGTCGACGTGGCTCTCTCCGTGACCGGCATCGCGGGGCCGACAGGTGGGACCGCGGAGAAGCCCGTGGGCCTGGTCTACGTAGCCCTCGCGGCCGAGGGAACCGAGCTGTGGGAGAGGCACGTCTGGCAGGGGGACCGGTCTCAGAACAAAGCACTGTCCGCCGAAGCTGCCCTCACGCTGCTCCTGCGCTACCTCGAGTCTTGAGCATACCTCCAACCTATCGCGTCTCGGCTCCGCCCTTCAGTCGCGGCAGCCACACCACCATCAGCAGCGCCGCCATCAAGGCCAGCCCGGCGCCAAACAAGAACGGTGCCGACGGGCCGAACCCCTTCCACACCCCTGCGCCCTGCCACAGCACCCCCGCGACAAGACTGGCCGGAAAGGCTGTCGCTCCGATCGCGGCGTTGAGCAGTCCGTAGGCCGTGCCCCGCTGCTCCGGACTGACGATGTCCGCCACCAGGGCTCGGAGCACGCCTTCTGTTACCCCGTAGTAGAGCCCGTAGAAGGCATAGAGCAACCAGACCTGCCACCCCGTCCCCGCAAAGGCGAACCCCAGGTAGACGATGCCGTAGAGGAGCCATCCGCTAACGATGACGCGTCTACGCCCGAAACGGTCAGACAGCACTCCCGCAGGCCCAGAGACGAGGGTGTAGGTCAGATTGAGGGCCAGAAGCGCACCCATCACCGACAGCACCGACAGCCCCCGCTCCTGAGCGCGCAGCACCAGGAAGGCATCGGAGGAGTTCCCCAGCGTGAACAGCACCACTATGAGCAGGAAACCTCGGAAGCGCGTTCCGAACCCTTCGAGCGAGAGGGACGGGCGCTTGACCCCGTCGGTGACACCACGGACCTCTCGCGCGCCCACGACTAGAACCAGCACCGCCAGCGCCGCCGGAACGATGCTCAGCAGCACCACCGTCTGGAACGTGGCCCGCTGCAGGATTCCGCCGCTCGCTTGTTTCGTCCACACTACTCCAGCAGCGATCAGGAGACCGCAGAAAGCACCCGCAGTGTCCATGGCACGATGGAAGCCGAAGCTGAGCCCACGGCGATCCTCCCGCGTCGAATCTGCGATCAAGGCATCGCGGGGCGCGGTGCGGATGCCCTTCCCCACCCTGTCGGCGAAGCGCACGCCCAGGACCCAGGACCAGGAGGCAGCCAGGTAGAGGAAGGGCTTGGCCAGTGTGGACAACCCGTAGCCCGCTACCGTGATCCACTTTCGCCGTCCCAGCCTGTCCGAGAGCCAGCCCGAGAAGACTTTGAACAGACTTGCCGTGCTCTCGGCCAGACCCTCGATCAGACCGACGACGGCGGTGCCCGCCCCCAGGACGTTGGCCAGGAAGAGCGGCAGCAGGTTGACGATCATCTCGCTGGAGACGTCGGTGAGAAAGCTGGTGACGCCCAGGACCCATACGTTGCGGGGCAAGCCTCGCCAGCCGGGGGAGCCAGCCGGGGGTTCGTCGGTAGTGCCCGATCTTACTTTGCTGTCCATATACGGCCCAACGATCACCAAGCCGCACGCCAAAGCGCGCGGCTACGGGAAGTTTGCGTCAACAGAGACCAAGAACGTCTTGTGCGGCCCGCCCCACCGACTACGGAGAACCCTCCTCCCAAGGCAGATCGGCCTCCAGCAGCACCTGGTAGGCCCGTCCCTCCTGAGACCCGAAGAGCTGCCCCGCAGGATACCGCAGCAGGAACTCCTCCACAATCCCATACTGCTCGCCCTCCACATGGAGCCCTTCCTCGGCTTCGGGAAGGGCTATCCCCATCAACGGCGTGTCCCACGGTGCCACCTGGTTCGCCTGCCCGGCTGGCAGAGCGTCAATGGGCCCCAAATCCGTAACGGATAGAGTACCCGAAGAGGGGGTGAAGACCTGCGGGTCAGCGGGGCGGATACTGAGGATCTCTTCGTACGTGGCCGAGAACGCGCTTGGTGCGTCAGAGTAGTCGAACGGATAGATGGACACACTCTTGGTGCCACCCATGAGATCGACGAGAACGTGCCTCCACGCCGTGTCGGGAACCGCTGGAGAGGGCATATAGCGGTCATCGAGGCCGAAGAAGCCGCTATCTGCAATGAAGACGAGAAGTTCATCCAGCTCCCCCTCTTCGAGGTAGCCAATGGTGACCGCCCGGTCGATGCCCACTCTGGGAGCCTGATCCTCAGTCGCCAGCACCACCAGACCGTCGCCATACACCCTCACCTCAGGCACGTGCCTGCCTGGAGGGGGAGGATTGAGCCCGCCGAATGTGTCGGCCTCGATCACCAGCGCCTCCGCGCTGTGATCGTACTCCAACGAGACAGGGGCCACGGATGAGGGGGCAGCTTCTGGTCTCGGTCCGGCGCAAGCGGCCAGGACCAGAAGCAACGTCGTGAGAGCTACGGTTTGCTCACTTCTCGTCACGGTGGACGCCAGGAAACAGGAGAGGGGATGGGGCCGGCATCGCACCAACGCGCCGGCCCACCCCTATCATACTCTACATCGGCGGCGTGATGTCGAGCGGCTGGTTGACGGAGCTGATCTCCATGGAGAAGTTGACCGCGCCGCTCTCCCCCTGACAGTCTCCTTGAGCACTCAGCTGCCTCTTCACCGGGAAGCTGCCCTCCACCGCGACCCAGACCTCATCATTGTAGGAAACGAAACTACAGCCGCTGGTGAGGGCTCCCAACCCCGCGGCCTCTGCACCGCGGTAGTGGTGACACTGGACTCCGTTCACCACTTCCTGACCCAGGTACTGGGCGTCCTCTGGATCTCCCACGAAGAGTTCGTCCCACCAATAGAGCATGCTGAAGCTGTCAAACATCTGCAATACCGACTCCTGCATTGCAGGGATCTCCTGCCAGGCAGCGCCGCCCTCACGCATCCACAGCTTGCCCTGCTCCTCGATGTAGATCATCTCCATGGCGGTAACCTCGCCATCGGAAGTGCTGGAGAACTTCAGGTATTCCGCCCTCGTGGGGGTTGCCTGTCGCCGCCCCTCGATGTCGAGCACCATTTCCCCAGTGGTCTGGCTGGTGCTCGTATCGATGTGCAGCGTGTATGCGTACGAGCTTAGGCCGTCCAGAGCGTCCACGTTCAGATCGAAGGGCAACTCCTCTTCCGTGGGTGGTTGGGCCTCGGGCTCGCCGCAGTCCTGGGGGCAGGTCTCCTGGGTCTCGGGTCCCTCGCACACACCATCTCCACAGACTGCCTCGCCGGCCGCCGGCTCCTCTGCGGGAGGAGCCGCGGTCTCAGGAGTCTCCTCCTCCGAAGGTACCACATCACTCCCGGTCGGAAGCCCCGGCAGCGAGCAGGCCATGGTGAGTGATACCAGGAGGATCAGACTCATCGCCATAGTCAACACTCTTGCTCTCGTATCCATTCTTGGTCCCTCCTTTACCCTCAATGGGTATTCCGTCGCGCACATACCATAAGCTGCTTCATACAATTGCCACAGTGAGTCCTCGAACCAGGTAAACCCTGCCCATCCCGATGCTTGGTGGCATCAGGCTACAACAGGCTACCTAGGATGGTATCAGTCCCCTGACCAGAAGCAGTCCACCGATGGCGACCACCCCGCCCAGGGCGCACAAGAGGCACACCTTGGCCCACGGTTTCGATCTGTCGCTTCCCTTGAGCAGCAAATAGATCCCGACAACCAGGCCTACAGGGGGAACGAGGAATGACAACGCATAGATCAGCAACTGGGGATGTCGTTCCCACTCCACGAGCAGAGGGCTCGCGTTGAAAATCGAGGAGTAGGTTCCACTGATAATGCCGATCAAGAGGGTCAGCACGAAGTTCCTGATGGTGACCCCGCCGTACAACAGGAGCGCGGTCAGGGTGAAGATCACCGTGAGCTGCGTGTTGATGGAGCGATCAAGGGTCTGAATAACACTGTGGTTGACCACGTCCTCGATGGGGGAGCCGGCGTACCGCCTGCTATTCTCTCGGATACGATCGAAGACCACGATGCTGTCGTGGACAGAGAAGCCGATGACCGTCAGGAGTGCTGTGAGAAACAGGCTGTCGACCTCCCAACCATGCAGTACGCCGAAGATGGAAGCCAGGCCCACGACCACGAGAATGTCGTGCACCATGGCGATAATCGCACACGTGCCATACCGGACCGGATTGGAGACGTGACGAAAGGCAAACGAGATGTAGACCAGGATAGCCACGGCAGCCAGCGCAACTACCATATAGGCCCGTCTCTGGACCTCGCCCCCCACAGACGGCCCCACGGACTCGAAGCGCAGCTCCGTCAATGCGCCGAAGCGCGCCTCCATCTCGTCCTCAATCGCCACCTTCGTCTCGGAGTCCAGCGTCTTGCTACGAATGAGGAATATGTTGCTCTGGGAGCTCTGCACCAGGGTGTCGCCGAAGCCGTACTCCCCGAAGAGCTCTTTCAGTTCGGCGGGGTGGACAGCCGCACTCTCTTCAAACTGCACCTCCAACATTGACCCACCGGTGAAGTCGATGGAGAAGTTGAGACCGAAGAGGATGAGTGAGATCAACCCCGGCACCACCACGATGGCCGATATCAGATAGTACCAGTAGCGCTTGCCAACTATGTCGAGCATCTCTATCCTATACCCCGAACCAACGGTGGTGCTTGACCACGTCCAAGTCTATGATCAGACGCAGGAAAGTGCGGGTCACGATGATGGCCGTGAACATGCTCACTACGACTCCCAGCCCCAACGTCAGCGCGAACCCCTTGACCACAGACGCACCGAAGTAGGACCCGAACCAGAACAGAATCGCACAAGTGATGAGGGTGGAGAAGTTGGAGTCGCGAATCGACGGCCAGGCGCGACTGAACCCTTGCTCTACGGCCAGACGCAAGCCCTTGCCAGCACGCAGTTCCTCTTTCATCCGTTCGAAGATCAAGATGTTAGCGTCCACAGCCATGCCCACCGACAGAATGAAGCCTGCAATGCCGGGCAGCGTCAGCACCACCGGTATCGACTCGTAGAGGGCCACCACCAGCAGAGCGTAGATGATCAGCGCCATGTCGGCCAGGAGACCAGGGAACCGGTAGTAGAGGAGCATGAACACCATCACCGTGGTCAGCCCTATGAGTCCAGCGAGTAGACTCTTCTGCAAAGAGTCTTCACCCAGCGTGGGCCCCACGGTGCGACTGGTCTCCACCCGCAAGGGAATGGGCAGCGCTCCATATCGAAGTCGAATCACTACGCCTTGCGCCTCCTCGGCCGTGAAGCCGCCTTCCCTGGTGATGCGCACTTTGCCGTCCGGGATGGTCTGCTGGATTGTAGCGCAACTCACCACCTCTTTGTCCAGTACGATACACATCAGTCTGCCCACGTTCTCCGCAGTGTAGGCCGCAAAAAGCGCAGCTCCCTCGTCGTTGAGCTGGAAGTGGATCTCGATCAGCCCCAGTTGGTCGAAGTCCATGGAGGCTCCGGTCAGGTGACGCCCGGTCAAGATGGTCCGGTACACCTGTCCCTCGGTCTCCGTGGAGAGCGAAGGCGTGACGGGCACGGTTGGTGTCAACTCTGGCGTCGCCGTGATAGCCACGGTCGGCGTAACGGGCGTGGTCAAGGAGATCTCCTCGGTGGCTGTGATTGTCACCGTGGGTATCGCCTCCACCGTAGGTGTGGCGGTCACCGCAGGTGTGATCGTCACCGTGGGTGTGACCTCCGTCCCTGCCGATAGCTCCTCGGTGGTCGTCACCACCTCCCCGGGAATCAGATACTGATAGCCAGCATCAATGAACTCCAGAAGCCCGGTCTCGCCAAAGGTCTCGATGGCCCGGTCTGGATCTTCGATTCCCGGCAGTTCGACGATGATGCGCCTGCTACCGGAGAGCTGAATCAATGGCTCGGACACGCCCAGGCCGTTGACCCGCTGCTCGATGATCGCCCTGGTCGCCTCCATGGCCGCAGCATCCACAGCCTCGTCGGCCGGGAGATCGGCTTCCAGTAGCACCTCGAGCCCACCCTGAAGATCCAACCCCCTGCGCAGCTCTAGGTCGCGATCCACATTGATAGGCCCCAGGTGGATGTGAATCCCGGGATTGTCGGGCAGATCCACCCAGGCCGCACCCAAAGCCAGCACGATGATACAGCCCAATAGGGCCACTGTTCTACGCCTGTCGGTCAACACGCTTACTTCCTCGCCTTGCTTCAGTCAACGGCGCTGATTATAGTCGGTGGCCTTGGGAGTGTCAAACCCCCCGACTAGACGATCTTCTCCCTCACCACACCGCTCACGTAGTCCATGACCCACACGACCACGGTGATGGCCCACACAGCGACGCCGGCCTGCTTGTAGCGCAACAGGTTGACCCACTGGATGAGGAGGAAGCCAATGCTGCCACCGCCCACCATACCGATCACCGTTGACATCCTCACGTTGATGTCCCAGCGGTAGATGGTGAAGGCCAGGTACGGAGGAACGATTTGGGGAACAACGGCGTAGATGACGGTTTGCAGCGCATTCGCGCCAGTAGCCCGGATGGCCTCTATCGGTCCCGGGTCTATACTCTCTACCTGCTCAGAGTAAAGCTTGCCCAGGGCCGCGATTGAGTGCATACCTAGAGCCAACACTCCGGCGAAAGGACCGATGCTGACCCAGACGGCGAAGATGATGGCCCAGATGAGAGGCTCGATGGAGCGCACGATGTTGAAGAAACCCCTTACCGCGAAGTAGAGGATCACTGTGCCTCGATGACCGCCCATCAGGTTGCGCGCCCCCAGGAAGCTGAGGGGCACAGCGATGAAAATGGCGAAGGTGGTAGCCATTAGTGCCAGGAAGACGGTCTCCACCATCTTGTCGAGGACGACCCTCAGCGTCTCGCTGGGGTATGGTATACCCACGTTCCACCTTAGCTCCGCCTCAATCTCCTGGACCTGCTCGGACTCCTCCACCGCCGGCACGGAGACGGCGAGTACGAAATGGCCATTCTCGTCGGAGTCGATATGCTGTAAAGATCTCTGGGTGCCGACTGGCGGGGTCCACCTCAGGGTGCCTCTCGTGTTCGGCCTGAAGTTGAAGCCCTCGACGGAGAGGGGCTCGCCGGTCGAGCCGCACGTGTGGGAGAGCACGAGGTACGGTTCCGACTCACTTCTGGCAGGCTGTGACGGCGGTGTTGCAGCACAGGGGAGCTGGAACTCAGCGTACGCGGCTTGATACTCCTTGTCGCGTGCCAGCAGATCCGGCTGGACGATCTGCGTCACGATGTGCACGATGTCCGGCGCCCCCGTTATCAACGTGTGTATGTTGATCTCCGTTTCCCGCCAGCCATAGGCGTAGACGACGACTGCGACCAAGAGCGCCACCAAGAAGCGCCACGAGGACAGGAGGCCCCGTGGCCTGCCTTTCATGTCCTTACCTTCCTGATCACTCACTGCCGGGGTTCCTCCTATCGAATCTCTACCTGGATGGCGTCCTCGCCGTAGATCTCCTTGAACCGGTTGTCGTCTATCTCTGTCGGCAGGCCCTGGAACACGACCTCACCATCCTTCAGCGCGATCATGCGCGTGGCGTAAGCCCGCGCCAGACTGAGGAAATGGAGACTGCACAACACTGTCGCCCCGTCCTCTTTGTTCAACTGTTCAACGTATCTGAGGATAGAGTGTGACGTAGCCGGGTCGAGACTGGCTACCGGTTCGTCGGCCAGGATCAGTCTGGGATCCTGCATCAAGGCCCGGGCGATCCCGACTCTCTGTTGCTGTCCCCCACTCAGCTCATCGGCTCGCTTGTAAGCCTGGTTCAGAATACCGACCCGCTCCAAACAACTCAGAGCCTTGTCTACGTCCTTCCTCGGAAACCGGCCCATGGCACTTCGCCACGGATTCACGTAGCCAAGCCGGCCCGAGAGTACGTTGGTCAGTACAGAGGATCGCCTCACCAGGTTAAACTGCTGGAAGATCATCCCTATCTTGCGGCGCACCTTCCGCAGTTCCTCGCCAGAGAGCTGGGTGACATCCACGCCGTCCCAGATGATGTGTCCCTCCGTTGGCTCGATGAGCCTGTTGATACACCTTAGAAGCGTGGACTTGCCAGAGCCGCTCAGCCCGATGACGACCAGAAACTCACCATCCTCAACGGTGAAACTCACGTTCTTGAGCGCCACCGTCCCACCGTCGTAGACCTTGGTCAGGTTCTGTATCTCAAGCATCAACCCCCTCCCACCACGCCGTCCCCAGCGATACGCCCGGACGACGACTCCATTGCCACAATCTATAGTAGATTGGGCAGAGGAGAACCCCTGCCCAATCTCGACTCCATGCACACCACACCAACCCAGGAAGGGCCGGGTCCTAGTGCTGCTTGCTGC
>DAOUEW010000269.1:0-1628 GCA_034430275.1 Anaerolineae bacterium
GGACATGAGGACCACCGCTGCGGCGGCATCGTTTATCCCTGAAGCGTTGCCCGCAGTGACGGTTCCGTCCTTGCTGAAAGCTGGCCGGAGCTTGGCCATCTTCTCCAAGCTGGTGTCCATCGGCCGCTCGTCTGTGTCGAACACTATGGGGTCGCCCTTACGCTGAGGTATGAGCACGGGCACAATCTCCTGCGCGAACAGACCGTCGGCTATGGCCTAGCACGCACGCTGGTGGCTGAGAAGACCGAGTTCGTCTTGTTCTTGCCTGGTGATATCGTACTTCTGCGCGATGTTCTCCGCTGTCAGCCCCATGTGGTAGCCGTAGAATATCTCCCACAGCCCGTCGTGGACCATGAGGTCCGCAGCCTCACCAGCGCCCGTGATATCCATTCGGTAGCCCCATCTGGCTTTGGGGAGGGCGTAGGGGGCCTGGCTCATGTTCTCCATCCCTCCCGCTACCACCACCTCGGCTTCGCCGAGTAGAATCGCTTGAGTTCCCAGCGTGATGGCTTTCAGGCCCGAGGCACAGACCTTGTTCACTGTGAAGGCGTTGGTCTCCTTGGGGACGCCTGCGCGTATCATGGCCTGCCTGGCGGTGTTCTGGCCCTGGCCGGCCTGAATCACGTGCCCCATGATGACTTCGTCTACTTGCACCTCTGTGAGCGAGTCGTTCCAGTCGTAGTACTGTTTCTCGAGATCCACCAAACCAGTGCCTGCCAGCGTCTGTGGTGCGTACTGGAGCAGCTTCTCACTGGACTTGGGGCGCAGACCTGCCCTGGTCAGCGCCTCCTTGATGACCAGAGCACCAAGGTCTACCACGGGTATGTCTCTCAACGCAGCGCCGAAAGTACCTATGGGCGTCCTGACCCCGCTGACAATGACCACTTCCGTCATACTGGCACCTCCCGCATGCCATCCGCTTTCTGTGCCTGGAAGGTCACACGTCTCTTCCAGGCGCGCTCGAACAACCCGGAATGATACCAGATAACGGGAGTAATGGCTAGCGTAGGGGCCGAGGGTGGGGCCGGTGGGTTTCACACCTGGTGAGGGAAAGGGAATCCATGTGGGGATGCAAGTCGCCGGGCATCGCGGTCCATCGCCCGCAGCCAGGAACCATCTGTGCTGGCCGAGGTGCTACGAACGGAGAAGGGGTCCACGAAGGTCAGGGCCGCGGCGAGACAGTAGCCTCTCGGAGCCACCCGGTATCATGGTCCACGGGTCGTTGTCGAGGGTTGCCACTCGCCAGGGGAAGGATGCTGTCAGTGAGAGGCTTGATCATTGCCCATGACCTCTTCCATCGCCCTTTGCAGGTCTTCGATCATGAAGGG
Source organism: Anaerolineae bacterium (assembly GCA_034430275.1). Classification (GTDB taxonomy): domain Bacteria; phylum Chloroflexota; class Anaerolineae; order UBA7937; family B3-Chlor; genus JAUVXJ01. Next base: position 1,329 of record DAOUEW010000269.1, read on the forward strand.
TTTGGACAGGTAGGGCGTTCCCACGTTCTCCAGGAAGGCCCGCGTGGTGCGGCTGACGGTATCACCTGTGGTGAAGATGATACGCTTGGCCAGATCAGGGTAGCTGCTCCTGAGTCTCTGGTACAGGCCCTGGCCGCCAATGCCGGGCATTCTCACGTCGCAGATGACCAGGTCGTAGTGCTGTCTCGCGATCTTTTCCAGCGCGGTTTCGGCGGAGTCTACAGTGACGACCTGGTGCCCCAAACGCTCGAGGATGCGACCCACGACCTCCAGTATCTCTTCTTCGTCATCAATGACCAT
>DAOUEW010000270.1:0-20656 GCA_034430275.1 Anaerolineae bacterium
TGGCGCGGGAGGTCCAGCGGATCCTGCAACGGTACAAGGACCTCAGCGATGTGATCGCCATACTGGGCGTGGAGGAGTTGAGCGAGGACGACAAGCTGACTGTGGCCCGGGCAAGGAAGATACAACGCTTTCTCTCGCAGCCCATGTTCGTGGCGGAGGCCTTCACCGGGCGAGAGGGTGCCTACGTGCCCATCAAGGAAACTGTGCGGGGGTTCAAGGAGATTCTCGACGGGAAGCACGACGACATACCGGAGGGCGCCTTCTTCATGGTGGGCACCATAGAGGAGGCGGTGGAGAAGGCGAGGACTATGGCAGGGGTCGCCGACCAACCCACCTCCACGGAGTCTGAGGCAGAAGCCGGGGACGGATAAGGGGACGGCAAATGGCGAAGCTCACCTTTGAGTTGGTGACACCAGAACGTGTAGTCTACTCCGCCAACGACGTGGACATGGTCATAGCCCCTGGGGCCGACGGCGAGCTAGGGATCCTACCCAGCCACGCACCCCTGCTGGCGGCCCTGGGCATAGGCGAACTCAGGCTGAAGAAGGGCACGGAAGAGGAGTCCTTCGCCGTTCACGGCGGCTTTCTGGAGGTGCTGGCTAACAAGGTCATCGTCATGGCCAGCGTCGCGGAGCGCGCTGTTGAGATAGACATGGCGAGAGCCGAGGAAGCCAGGGCCCGCGCCGAGAAGCGCTTCCGCGAGAGGCCTGAGGGCGTGGACATGGCTCGTCTGCAACAGGCACTGAGACGCTCGCGAGTCCGCCTCAGAGTAGCCCGCCGCAGACCACGCCGGCCCGCGATGGAATACAAAAGCGACGAAGGATAGCCTGAAGACCCCCATCTTGGGCGAAGCCGATGAGGAGTATACATGTTCTCTAAGCAAATTGGAGTGGATCTGGGCACTGTCAACGTGCTCGTGTGGACCAAGGGCAAGGGCATCGTGCTCTTCGAGCCGTCCGTCGTGGCTCTGTCCACCCACGACAATAGGATCGTGGCCCTGGGTCGAGAAGCACAGGCCATGCTGGGCCGTACTCCGGACAGCATCGAAGTGCTCTCCCCCCTGCGCGACGGTGTGATTGCCGACTACGTAGTCACGGAGTTGATGCTTCATTATTTCATTTCCGGCATCGTGGGGCGGGTTCGCCTCTTCAAGCCGGAGATCATGATCAGCGTTCCCATCGGCGTGACCACGGTGGAGAAGCGAGCCGTGCACGACGCCGCCATCCAGGCGGGGGCCAAGGTGGCTCACCTCATACCCGAGCCTCTGGCCGCTGCGATGGGTGCTGGCATGCCCGTTGACACTCCATCGGGCAACTTCATTGTCAGCATCGGAGGTGGGACGAGCGAGGCCGCCGTCATCGCCATGAACGACATCGTAGTCAGCGGGGCGGTGCGCGTAGGTGGGATCAAGATCAGCGAGGCCATCGCTTCCTACATCAGGCGGAAGTACAACCTGATGATCGGCGATCAAACGGCTGAGGAGATCAAGCTTCAGATCGGGGCCGCCCTTCCTCTGGAAGAAGAACTGACCATGGAGGTCCGAGGAAGAGGTGTTGTGGCCGGATTGCCCAGAATCGTCACCGTCTCATCGACCGAGGTGGCCGAGGCCATCGCCGAGCCGCTGGGCACCATAGTCTCGGCTCTCAAGGGCGTGCTGGAGAAGACGCCGCCCGAGTTAGCTGCCGACATCATAGACCGCGGAGTCGTGATGACCGGGGGAGGCTCTCTGCTGCGCAGTTTGGATCGTTACTTGACGCAGGAACTAGGTGTTCCCTGCTACGTCGCCGACGAAGCGATCGCCTGCGTTGCCCTAGGCTGCGGCAGGGCCTTTGAGGAATACGAGGTCTTGAAACGGACGCTGCCCGAACTATAGAGTACTGATTTGGGCTGGCACTGATCCCGACGAGGCGCGCGACGCCCTGGTGGCGACGCGCTTTCTGTTTGATGGCAACCTTGGCAGGAGCAGATGGGCGGCTGTGGACTGCGCGACGGACGCTCCAGCACCCAGCGCGCCATCAGGCAGATCGGCCGAGCCATCATCGGCGGGAGAAGGGGGCCCGTCGCACTGGACTGGTTGAGCACGGACACGGACCTGCTCGACCGACCCTCGAAACATCCCGTGTCGTCAACAAGATACCGAGGTTCCGAGCCTTGACAACGCTACCGGAAATTGGTATAATTGTGCTAGTCTAAATAGTATAATGTCGGCAGTAGTTCGAAGGAAGTGGCTGGCACTGCTGTCCAGTTCCGCGGGAAATGAACCTTTTGCGGCCGACATCTATCTAGATAGTAGTGGGGCCGTACAAAGTATGGCAGTGAAGGAGGAAGGTCACTGTGAAAGACAACCGAATGGGGATGCGGCGCGCTCTCTTTGGCTGGATAGACCAGCCCAAGAAGACGATGCGCTACGTCATCGAGGAGGCCAGATGGTCAACCTTGCTGGCTCCGGCGCTGGCTATCATCGTGGCTCTGGTTATCGTCACCATCGTCTCAGCACCGGCGAGCTCGGAGCTGGCCCGGGAGCAGGCTGAGCAGCAGGTGTCTGCGCAGATGGGCTCATTGTCCGACGAGCAGGCCGCGGAGGTAGAGCGCAGCCTCCAGACCTTCACGTCGCCTCTGTTCATAGGGGCGACGGGGATCGCTCTGGGCACCTTGGGGCTGATCTTGACGTGGTTATTTCGCGGCGCAGTGTTGTTCTTCGTCGGCTACCTGTTCGGCACGGAGAACAGATACATCCAGATGGTCACTCTGGTGCTTTGGTCCTGGTGGCCGTTCGCGCTGCGTGATCTGGTCAACGCCATCTTCGTGCTCCTCAACGGGCAGCTCGTCGTCAATCGAGGTCTCTCTTTCTTGGTGACTAGCGGCGATCAGGTGCAGGATGCGGGTAACCTTCTCTATGGCCTCCTGTCGCAGGTCGACCTGTTTCTAGCATGGCACCTCGTGCTGGTCGGTGTCGGCTTGGCGGTGAGCACGCGCGCGAGCACGGCCAAGACGGCCATCGGGACCGTGGTCTATTGGGTCCTTACCGCACTGGTGGGGCTGGCACCCACTCTGCTGGCGACCCTGACCACCTTCTCATAGATTTGTCTGCCCCTGTGTCTGGCCACTACTTGCCGCCTCCGGACTGTAGACCACCACGCACCGTGTGCGTCCATGGCCAGCGGAGGCATTTGACAGAGCGCCGTCGTTCCGGCATAGTGAGAGAGGGCGTGCCGACGTAGACCTGACGTCAGCCTCGGCACACGATCTGATCCGAATAAACCGCGCTCGTACACAGTTATCTGCCATAGGAATGCACTAGGAGAGAAGAGGGGAAGAGATGCGGAGAGTCATAATCATCGCCGCCATCCTTCTGGGGGCGGGAGTGATCGGCTACTGGTTCCTCCAGCAAGGGGCAGCGAAGCCTGGAGTGGACCTGGAGGATCTCGAGACCGTGACCGTGGAGCGCGGCGATATCGAGGCCACGGTCGATGCCACAGGGAGCGTGGAGCCAACGGCTGCTGTCACGCTGTCCTTCGACATGGGAGGGGTCGTAGTCTCTGTCGAGGTGTCCGAAGGAGACCAAGTTCAAGAAGGCCAGATCCTGGCCCAGGTAGAGACCGCCGGACTCGCGCTGGGAGTCACCCAGGCACAACTGGCACTGACCAGTGCGGAGGCGAGTTTGGCCAAACTGATGGGCAGCGCGGATGCCGACGACATAGAAGCTGCGCGCGCCAATCTGGCCAGCGCAGAGGCGACCCTGGCCAAGCTGCGTGAGGGGCCCAGCGAGGACGAGATCACAGTGGCCAAGGCAGACCTTCGTCGGGCTGAGATCGCCCTCCAGGAGGCGCAAGAACTGTACGATCAGTACTCCTGGGTGGGAGGGATAGGCGCTTTACCGCAGGCGGTATCCTTGCAGCAGGCGACCATCAACTACGAACAGGCGCTCGCTGCCTACAACATCGCCATGCAAGGCCCGACCGAGAGCGAGCTTCGCGCAGCAGAGGCCGCGGTGGCCCAGGCTCGGGGTCAGCTCAGCAGTCTGCTGGAGGGTGCGAGTGAGGAAGACCTCACCATGGCCCAGGTAGCCGTGGATCAGGCCAGGGCATCCCTGGAGTTGGCTCAATTGCAGTTGGATGGAGCCACCATCAGCGCTCCTTTCGACGGCACAGTGGCCTTCGTTGGCGCGGAGGCCAACGAGCAGGTGTCGCCTGGCACGCCGATGATCACGCTCATAGATCCGTCAGGCTTCTACGTGGATGTGTTCATCGACGAGATAGACATCGGTCAGGTGGAGGTGGGACAGGAGGCCAGAGTAGTCCTCGATGCTTTCCCAGACGAGGAGCTTCCAGGCCGTGTGGAGTTCATCTCCCCCGTGTCCACCGAGAACCTGGGGGCCATCAGCTACTCGGTCAGGGTCTGCTTCGACCCCACGGCTGTGCCGCTGCGATCGGGAATGACAGCCAGCATGACCATCGTGACGGAGCGTCGTGAGAGCGTACTCCTCCTGCCCAGCAGGGCCATCTCCGCAGACAGAGACACCGGCTCATACTACGCGGAAAGGCTGACGGATCACGAGATCGAGCGTGTGGAGATAGAGATCGGTATCCAAGATGCCAGCTACACCGAGGTAGTGAGGGGCCTGGACGAGGGGGATCAAGTCGTAGTTGGCGGCGGAACCAGCATGAGAGACCGACTGCGTGGCAGCATGTCGTAGGCTACTCTAGGGCCACGTACGTACCGCCAGGTACTTGAGGCTATGATCAAGATAGAGAACGTCACCAAGGTCTATAAGATGGGCGAGGTAGAGGTGCACGCGTTGCGTGGCGTGTCTCTCGAGATCGAAGAGGGTCAGTGGGTGTCCATCATGGGCCCATCCGGCTCTGGGAAGTCCACGCTGATGAACATCATCGGCTGTCTGGATCAACCTACCTCCGGCGACTACTACCTCGATGGCACCGATGTGAAGGATCTGGATGAGGACGAGCTGGCCGAGATCAGAAACCGCAAGATAGGGTTCGTCTTCCAGAACTACAACCTGCTCTCGCGCACGTCGGCCCTGCGCAATGTCGAATTGCCTCTCCTCTACGGCGGGGGCGAGGATCGGCGGGAGCGAGCGATGGCTGCTCTGGAGGCCGTGGGCCTGGGCGACAGGGCCAACCACAACCCCAACGAGCTGTCCGGCGGAGAGCAACAGCGGGTAGCCATCGCCAGAGCCCTGGTCAACGACCCGTCGATCATCTTGGCCGACGAACCCACCGGCAACCTCGACTCCAAGTCTGGCGCGGAGATCGTGGAGATCTTCAAGCACCTCGGCGAGGGACAGGGGATCACGATCGTCTTTGTGACTCACGATCGAGACGTCGCCACCGAGACGCAGCGCATACTCCACCTGCGCGACGGATGCATTGCAGATGAGGAGCTAGTTGCGGCACCACCCGGCCCCCAGGAGGCAAAACATGGACGTAGTTGACAGTGTGCGGGTGGCCACAGGGGCGCTGACCGCCAACAAGATGCGTTCGTCTCTCACCATGCTCGGTGTCATCATCGGCGTGGCCGCGGTCATTGCCCTCCTCTCCATTGGCCAGGGGGTGCAGAGGTCGGTCACCGAGCAAATCCAGAGCGCTGGCTCCAACCTGCTGATGATCCTGCCAGGCGAGATCACGGAGACCGGCGGCTTCGAGTACAACCCCTCGCTGACCTATGAAGATGCCCAAGCCATCGCCGACCCCATGAACGTGCCAGATGCCGCCATCGTGGCCCCCACCATGGAAGGAAGCACCTCCGTGAGCTACGATGGGGAAGACGTGACAGCCACCACGGCGGGGGTCACGAGCGACCATGACCTTGTACGCAACCTCGAGGTAGTCCTCGGCCAGTATATCACCACTCAGGACGTGGAGAGAAGGGCGCGAGTGGCCGTCTTGGGCTCCAGTGTGGCAAAGGATCTATTTGGGGATAACGGCTACGCTCTGGATCAGACGATCAAGATCAACCGCATTCCCTTCAAAGTGGTCGGTGTGTTGGCAGAGAAGGGCGCAGGCATGATGGGCAGCGAAGATGGCTACGTCTACGTTCCCATCACCACCGCTCAGGCCCGGCTCTACCCCCAACGGCGCAATCTGTCCGGTGATTTCATGGTCACGATGATCTACGTGCAGGCAACGACCGATCAGAGCATGGACGCCGCGAGCGAACAGATCAACGAGTTGCTGAGACGCAGGCACGACATCTCCTTCCAGGACGACGACGATTTCTCGGTGCTCAGTCAGTCAGACCTGGTGGCCATCATGGAGGAGGTGACCGGCATCCTAACCCTGTTCCTGGGCGCCATCGCGGCTATCTCCCTCCTGGTGGGAGGCATAGGCATCATGAACATCATGCTGGTCTCCGTCACCGAGCGCACGCGGGAGATTGGCATCCGCAAGGCGGTGGGAGCCAAGCGGCGCGACATCTTGCTTCAATTCCTGGTGGAGTCCATGGTGTTGAGCCTTCTCGGTGGGGGAGCGGGGATCGCCCTGGGGTTCCTTCTTTCTCAAGGGGTATCGCAGCTCTCGGAAGACCTGATGACAGTGGTGTCTATGCAATCTGTCATCCTGGCGACTACTTTCTCGCTGGTGGTGGGGGTGGTTTTCGGTCTCTACCCGGCGCTGCGAGCTGCGCGCTTGAACCCCATCGATGCTTTACGCTATGAGTAGGGGGTGCTGTGTGGGCAGGACAAGGTTGGTATCTTTGCTGCTATGGATGGTGGCTATGGTGATTCTGCTGGCCGGCTGTGGTCAGGAGGTCCCACCCGAGCCGACCATCATCCCGCTGCCCCCAAGAGAGGAGCGAGCTCCGGCTGCTACCTGCACCGCCACCGCTACGCCTACGACGACGCAAACACCGACGAGTACCCCCACATCTGCTCCGGCCACGTCCACGCCCACTCCCACAGCGGAACCGACTGAGATATCCAGCTCGGTGGCGCCAACTCCCGCGCCCACGCCAGCCCTCCAAGGGCGTTTCGTGTTCCAGGTGGCGAGCGGGGGAGACATCTACACTGTGAACGCCGACGGTAGTGGCTTGACTCGTCTGACACGGGGTATGGACCCCAGTTGGTCGCCGGATGGCAGCCAGGTAACCTTCTCGCGCTGGACAACTCCCTGGGGCATCTACACCGTGAACGCGGATGGCAGCAACGAGAAGTTGTTGTTCAGTTCCAACGTGGCCCGTGCCCCGGTGTGGTCCCCCGATGGTACTCAGATCGCGTTCTACTTCGAGACGGAAGGTCTGACGCCGCCGTGGAGGATCTACGTCGAGGGCTACGGTTGGATAACGCTCATCCCGGCGCAGACTCAGACGGAATGGCACCTGGGGGTCGTGGACGTGGCGGATGGTTACTTCCGCCAGCCATACTGCGATCGCTTCGCCTTCTCTCCCACCTGGTCCGGGGCCAGCGACCAGTTGGTCTACGACGGTGACCACGGCCTGAGCGTAACCACGGTGGAGGGTCCCAACAACGTGCCCTTTAACGACAAGGTTCACGATCACTACCCGGTCGCCTCCCCGGACGGCAGCCGCATCGCGTTCATGCATTGGCAGCACGATCACTGGGAGATCTACGTGATGAACGCCGATGGCAGTGGCCGCTGGCCCTTGACGGGAAGTTCCGCCCTGCTAAATCGACGCCCCAACAACGTCTCTCCCGCGTGGAGCCCCGACGGCGAACAGATAGTCTTTCTGTCCGATCGAGATGGCGACTGGGGGTTCTACGTGATGAACGCCGATGGTAGCGGCCAGAGAGAGATCCTCGAGGAAATCACCGCGCGGCTCAAGCCCAGGTACCAGGGAGTGAACGAGCGAGTCATCTCCTGGGGTCCCTCCTAGTCGCCACACTCCTCTTCGCTCTGCCCGACTGGTGCCCACACGCCAAGGCAGTCCAGGGAAGACCGCCTGCCCTCTGGTCGATGCGAACCCCGCAAGCTCCACGATCGCGCCTCCTGCTATCCCCTTGTCTGGTGGGCGGCAGTGGCTCTCTCTGGGTCGGTCCGACACGGGGCGAGTGGAGGCCACTTCGCACGTGTCTGACAGCCTTCCCGACGTCCCTTCGAGCCAGCCTAGCTAACGTGGAAAGCCTGTGCTAGAATCTCCAATGGCTGGAGATCATCGGAGGTTTCGTTTGCCTACAAGACTGCGCCTTATTCGTGATCGCAGGTTGGTTCTTCTCCTGTTCTCGGCGGGATTCGTGTTCTCAGTGCTTACGTTCTATCTGGCCCCTCTTTTTTCGACGCCCTCGGCCGCGTCCTCCACTGCACCAAGTGTCGTCGGATGGCTGGTTGATGCGCAGGGACAACCCGTAGGCAACGCCGACGTCGAAGTCTACGACTCCGAGTCCGAGGAGCCTGTGGCGACAGGTGAGAGTCAAAGCGATGGCTCGTTCATCCTCGAGCTTCCTGACCTCTCCTTCGAGACTCTGTCGGTAGAGATCTCGCATCCCCACTTTCATGGGCAGACGTGGGTCGCCGGCGTGGAAGAGCTAGACCGGCTGCGGGAGGGGGCCACCGTACGCTTGCCCGACATCACCATGCAGAGGCGGATCACTCTGGGCTTCTGGATAGCCACACTCACCTTCGTGGGCATGTTGGTGCTCATAGCTCTGGAGAAACTGCACAATACCATGGCTGCCCTGCTGGGTGCGGCCATAGTCCTCGGAGTCAGCTTCGTGGGGAGGCCCCTCAACCCCGATTTCTTCATCCTCGACTTCGAGCGGGCACTTCAATACGTAGACTTCGATGTCATCTTCCTGGTGATGGGGATGATGATCGTGGTCGGCATATTGGAGACGACGGGCGTTTTCCAGTGGATGGCGTATCAAGCCTATCGCCTATCCAGAGGCCGAGCCTGGGTATTGGTGATCATCTTGATGCTGCTCACCTCGGTGGCCTCGGCGATGTTGGACAACGTAACCACCATGTTGTTGATGGCGCCCATCACCTTGGAGATAGCTCTGGCCCTGGGCATCAATCCGCTCTCACTGATTATCCCGGAAGTCCTGGCTTCCAACATCGGTGGGATCAGCACGCTGATCGGGACACCCACCAACATCCTCATAGGGTCGTATGCGGACATCGGCTTCGGAGACTTCCTCATCAATCTGACCCCAGGAGTGATTCTGGCCCAGGCCGCACTGACCATTTACGTGCTAATCGTATATCGCCGTCAGTATCGGGAAGCGAGCGGCGGATTGTCGCCAGCGATGTTGGAGAAGCTGAGGGAGAATGGTCGCATCACCCAACCAAAGACCCTGGCCAAGGCGGGCGGGATCTTCGCGCTTACGCTGATGCTGTTCGTGGTTGGGGAGCAAATCCATCTGGTGCCTGCTGTGACAGCGATTCTGGGCGCGGTGTTCATGCTGTTGGTGGTCGACATCGACGTCCAGGAGATGCTCACGGTGGTGGATTGGACCACACTGATGTTCTTCATCGCCCTATTCATGGTCATCGGGGCCATTCAAGAAGTCGGTCTCGTCAGCATGATCGCAGCCAGCATGAGGCAGGCGGTGGGAGAGAACCTCAGTCTCTCATTGTTGGCCATCATCTGGGCAGGGGCGTTGCTGTCTGGAGTCATCGACAACATCCCGTTCACGGCCGCCATGTTGCCAGTGGTGGGCTATCTGACCCAGACTATTCCGGGCGCGTCCAGCAAAGTGCTCTACTACGGGCTGTCGGTAGGAGCGGCCATGGGTGGCAACACTACTCTCATCGGCTCTTCGCCCAATATGGTCGCGGCGGGCATCGCGGAACGCGCGGGATATCGTATTAGCTATGTCGCCTTCCTCAAGGTGGGCTTGCCGGCAACGATCATCACCGTAGCCATGGGCACGATATGGCTACTGATCCGATTCTAGATAGCGGAGGAGAACATGGGCAGGATTCTGTGCCCCACTCGGGGCGGAGAGGGTAGCTATCGCACACAGGATGCCGCTATCGCCATGGCCAAGGAGAGCGGTGATGAACTAGTGTTCCTGTACGTCGTGGACCTGGACTTTCTCAACAGGACCGAGCGAGCGGTGCGCCCCGACGTCGTGGCGCAGGAGATGACACGCCTGGGCGAGTTCCTGCTGAGCATGGCCCAGGAGCGGGCGCAGAACCAAGGCATTGAGGCAAGGTATGTGCTTCGCCAGGGGGATGTGCAAGCGGAGATCAAGGCAGCGGCCGTCGAGGAGAGGGCGACCATGGTAGTGCTGGGCCAGGCTGCCGAGGACGATCCCGCGTGCACCTTCGCGCCAGAGGGTCTGCTCAAGTTCGCCCAGGAGATCCTGACTGAGACGGGCATAGAGGCTCGGGTGGTCTGCTAGCTACCCTACTCGCGCTCGCCCACGAGACCTCCACTGTTGGCAGATAATGTGGTAGTTTCCTCCCTAGTTAAGGACCTGACATCCGATACTCCCCACAAGCCAGGAGACCCGCACCCAATGTGGAAGCATTCGATGACGGCTGTCTATCTGAGCTTCCCTCGCATCACTTCGCTCGTGCACCCGGCGGCGGCCAGGAGGGTGTGAACGATGCACATGATCATGCTCGTATTGGACGATCCCAACCGATTGGACGAGGTGCTGGAACCCTGGGGCTCCGCTGGCGTGAGCGGCGTCACCATCATGGAGACTTTCGGTGCCTACCGGCGACAGACACGCCGCGTGCCCGGTCGCTACGTCTTTGGCTTGCCGGGCTGCTGTTGACCAGCCTGGGACTGGTGGCCACATTGGCTCAGGTGGAGCGTCATCTCCTGTTCGTGGAAGTGGACGCCTCGCTGATCTTCCTGGGGTATCTCGGCGCCGTGCTGCTCCTGTATAGCCGTGGGGTCGTGGGTTGATCGTTGACAAACCCAGATAGTGAGCTAGAATGGGAGCGGTGGGGTGAGAGTGAGGCAGACTTCGTTTGGCACGCCACACGAGTGCCCTGTCGCTTCCCATGCCGCGCGGCGAGGCGAGTTGTACCGCTGGAGGCGTTGCCCTGCAATCGCTGGAGGTTAGAACATGAGCATAGACATCCTGCTGGGTGCGCTGCTTATCTTCTGCATGCGCCTGATAGACGTGTCCATGGGCACAGTGAGGATTCTCATGGCCGTGCGCGGACGCCGGCTACTGGCGGGTGTCATAGGCTTCTTTGAAGTCACCATCTTCCTGGTGGCTATCAGCCAGGTGATCCGCAACATCGGTAACTGGTGGAACGTGTTGGGCTATGCAGGCGGCTTCGCCGTGGGCACGATGGTGGGCATGACCATCGAGAGGAAGCTAGCCATCGGTCTCGCTGAGGTGGATATAGTCTCCATGGGCAAAGGAACGGAGGTAGCGGAGGCGTTGCGCCGGGAGGGCTTCGGAGCTACTGAGTTCCTGGGCGCAGGTCAGGACAACATAGTGGACATGATTCGCACGGTGGTCAGGAGAAGAGAGGTGCCCTCGGTGACGGCCGTGGCCAGCGCCGTCGACGAGAGCGCCTTCATCACGGTGCAGGAGATGGAGCGTGCCTACCGCGGGCGATGGCGCATGCGCAAGTAGCGTGGCGTATCGGCCATGAAGTTCCTCGCAGACGCCATGCTAGGCCGCCTGGCGAAGTGGTTGCGCATCTTGGGGCACGACACCGCCTACTTCCCGCAGCTCGAAGATTTTCAGTTGGTCCGCTTGGCGCGGGCGGAAGAGCGCACCTTGTTGACGCGAGATCGGGAGCTAACAAGACGGAAGGGCGTGAGATCGCTCCTCATCGAGAGCGACAGGTTCGAAGAACAGTTGGGCCAGTTGCTGCGCGATCTGGACCTGGATTGCACGAACCAGACACCCCGCTGCCCCCGCTGCAACGCGGCTCTGTTACCGATTACCAAAGAGGAAGTCAGCGCTAGAGTCCCGCGTTACGTCTTGTCTCGCCACAACGATTTCACCCGGTGTCCGGGCTGCGACAAGGTGTACTGGAAGGGTACTCACTGGCAGAGGATGAGAGAGAGGATCGACGAGATTCGAGAACGCCGCTTCACGTCCTCCTGATGAGGAGTTTCTCTATCTTGGGGCCTTTCATCTCCTCGACGGTGAGCTCGATGTCACCATAAGAGAGTTTCTCGCCCTCATCGGGGATACGCCGAAGCTGGTAGAGGACGAACCCGGCGACCGTGTCGTAGTCGTCTTCCTCCGGCAGGGTCGTGCCCAGTTCCGTGTTGACCTCGTCTATACGCATCAAGCCGTCTACCCGCACGGTGTGTTCGTCGACCTCCACGAGAAGTCGTTCCGTCACCCACTCATCAGTCAGCCGCCCGACGATCTCCTCCACCAACTCCTCCAGAGTCACCAACCCTGCGGTGCCGCCGTATTCGTCCATCACGACGGCCATCTGCATGTGCTCGGTTCGCATCTCCCGGAACAGACTGCCCACCTGCTTGGTCTCCGGGACGAAGATGGTGGGCCGGACGAGCTCGCGCAGATCGCTGGGAGATTCAGCAGACTCGCTGGCCAGAGCGACGACTACGTCCTTGATGGATACAAGACCCACGACGTTGTCCAGATCGCCACTGTATACGGGAAACCGGGAATGGCTGTGGCTGGCGAAGGTCTCCAAGAGAGCCTCGAAGGTGGCCTCGATCTCAACGCCCACTATGTCGGGCCGTGGGATCATCGCTTCGCGCACCTGTCTCTGGCCGAACTCGAAGACCTTGTGCACCATGTCCCGTTCCATCTCCAGGACCGTGCCCTGCTCCTCTCCGATTGTGGCCAGCATACGGATCTCTTCTGCGGTGACAAACGGAGACTGAACGCGTTGTCCCCTGCTCACCACGCTGATCATGGCATTGGCGAACAGCGTGAAGAGGTAGATGACGGGGGTCAGCACTTTGACGATGAAAGTGATGGGCCTGGCAACCAGGAGGGACATGCGCTCCGAATTGCGGGCGGCGAAGGTCTTGGGGGTTATCTCGCCGAAAAGCACGATGAGGACGGTCAGAGCCACGCTCGCCACGAGCAAGCCTTGCTCACCAAAGAGCGCTAGTGCCAGGGTGGTGCCCACAGAAGATGCGAAAATAATGAACGCGTTTTCGGTCAAGAGGATAGTGGCAAACAGCCTGTCGTGGTGCTCCCACAAGTCCCTGGCCGCCTGCGCAGCTCTGTTACCCTGCTCCGCCAGACTGCGAATCCGGATCTTGCTGACCGAGATCAGGGATGCCTCTGAACTGGAGAAGAAAGCCACCATCAAGATACTGATCAGCAGTATGGCGAAGCTGACCGACGTATTCGACCCCCCGATGGGGAGCGTAGCCTCTCCCACGAAAAAGACCTCCGAGGAACCATTATATCATCGCCCCTATGCTCGCGCTACCGGAATTCCGGTAACATTATCATTTGATAGAAGGGCTTCCCTTCGGTAACGTCTTCATTTGGCTGGACAGGCCGGGGATGGATGATGTGCAAGAGCAATCGCGCGACCATCGTAGCTCCTACACCCCCTAGCATGCGCTCATATCTCCGCTCAGCCCGCCAGTCCTTGTGTCGGTCTTCTCTCCTATGATATACTAGATTCGATACCACGAGAGGTGCTCGGCTGTGACAGAGGCGTACGCGCCGGGAAAAGTCATACTCGTCGGAGAGCACGCTGTAGTGTACGGCCGACCTGCCGTGGCCATACCCGTGTTTCAGGTCCGCGCACGAGCGACGGTCGAGGCCGGCGACGCGGGACAAGGGATAGTCGTCGTGGCGGCGGATCTAGGACGTACGTTCGTCGCGGGGCGCGGCGAGGCCGACCCAGAGGTGCTCCCCCTGGAAGCCGCGGTCCTTGGTGTCCTTCACCACCTTCGTCTCTCCCTGAAACACGACCTCACCATCACGGTCAGCTCCACTATCCCCATCGCCCGAGGCCTGGGAAGCGGCGCCGCTGTGGCCACGGCGATGGTGAGGGCCCTGGGTCTGCACTTCTCTGCCAGACTCAGTGCGGAAGAGGTCTCTCAATTGGTGTACGAAGTGGAGAGGTTGCACCACGGAACGCCCAGCGGTATAGACAATACCGTCATCGTCTACGAACGCCCGGTATACTTCGTGCGCGGTGGGGACTTGGAGACATTCCCAGTAGGCAGAACCCTCCAGCTCGTCATCGCGGACACGGGGGTCGCCAGCTCCACCAGAACGGTGGTGGAGTGGGTGCGGAGGGCATGGGAACGCTCGACGGACGAGTACGAGGCTCTCTTCGATGACGTGGGCAACATCTCGAGAGCAGTCCGCCGGGCGATGGAGATGGGCGACGAGGAAAGCGTGGGTCGCAGAATGGACGAGAACCACCGGCTGCTGCAAGACATGGGCGTCTCGTCTCCGCAACTGGATACGCTGATAGAGGCGGCCAGACGTGGCGGGGCCTTGGGGGCCAAGCTCTCGGGAGCCGGACGAGGTGGGAACATGATCGCTCTGGTGCCACCGGAGAGGCGAGGTGACGTGGAGAGGGCCTTGATCTCCGAGGGCGCGCAGAGTGTGATTCAGACCGAGATTCCGGCCAGCCAGAATACGCCGTCCCGTGTGGCATCGTCCATAGCGCCTTGAAGGACTGACCACTGCATAGTCCGACCTGGCACCGAAAGTGGGAGGGGTGATGTCTATCGCGAAGATCAACGTCTTTGAGCAGGCCAAGATCCTCGAGCAACCCTTCCTGGTTGTGGATCTAGCCGAGGTCGATGACTTCGCGGCTCGTTTGTTCGTCAGCGAGGGCATGGTGCACCCGCACAAGCACATAGATCAGGAGCAACTCTTCTACACTCTCGATGGGGAGCTGACGCTGGAGACCGAATGGGGCAACACCACGCTGCGGAGCGGAGAGATGGCGGTGATACCGAAGGCGGTTAGCCACAGCTGTGGCTCCCTGGCGCGAGCCACGGCTCTGGTCTTCGAGAGAAGGTACTTCTCCAACAGGCAGAACGGACAACGCAGGCTATTCGTCCTCCAGGGAGCGGGAGAGCTCTCGTCGGTCAGCATCGGAGCCGAGGCCCTGGAGCTCGAAGGGCCTTCCGTGCCCCGAAGACTGGTCACCGTCGATGAGCTAGCGTTGTCCCTGGTCAAATACCAGGGCGAGACCGAAGAACACCACTGTCACCATGGCAGCGAACTCCTACTCGTCCACCAGGACAGTGTGACCCTGGAAACCGAACTGGAAGCCGTATCCTTGACCAGGGGCGATATCACCGTGGTACCCAAGGGAGCCACATACCGAGTCCAAGCCCCTAAGAGCGCGCTGATCGTGCTGGCAACCAAGAGCGGACCAGAGCAGACCTAGTATTGGGCAGAAGGCGGCAGAGCTTTGGAGGAGTTGGTGCTCCTCAAACTGGGTGGATCTCTGATCACGGAGAAGGGATCACCGCAGACTGCGAGGAGAGAGGTCATCCAGCGGGTCGCTCGCGAGATACGGGAAGCCCTCGACGAGGTCCCCGAACTCAGGCTGGTCCTGGGGCACGGGAGCGGATCGTATGGGCACCCCACCGCCAGCAAGTATGGCATCCAGGAGGGACTGGGCGACGGTGACGATTGGAGCGGCTACGCCGAGACCGCACTCGTGGCCTCTCGGTTGAACCGGGTGGTCGTCGACGCCCTTTTCGACCAGGGGATACCAGCGCTACCTCTACAGCCGTCCGCCTCGGCTCTCTGCCGCGAGGGGAATCTGGTGCAGCTCGAGACCGCCCCCGTCGAGGAGGCCCTCAGGCGGGGGCTAGTGCCAGTGGTGTACGGCGACGTTTCCTTCGATGCGGTGCGGGGCAGCGCGATCATCTCTACGGAACAGATCTTCGCCTATCTTGGCCCCCGTCTGAAGCCGACCCGAGTGATCCTGGCTGGTCTCGTAGACGGGGTGTTCACAGCAGACCCTTTACGGGACACCGGCACCCGTTTGGTCAAGACCATCTCGGTCTCGAGACTGGGCGAGGTAGAGAGGCTGCTTGCTGGCTCCCCAGACACCGACGTGACAGGCGGAATGCTGTCCAAAGTGCGAATCATGTCCCGGCTGATCGAGGTGCACCCGGCCCTCACGGTGCGCATCATCTCCGGGGAGCGGGAGGGTCTCGTCAAGAAGGCGCTGGTGGAGAGCGAGATCGAGGAAGGGACGCTGCTGCGTCGGTGAGAAGGCTCGGCTGTACGACCGTCGATCGCGTCTCAGACCTGGCCGGGACAAGGCGACCTCCATGCTAGTCATTGATGGCTCTCACGGGGAGGGAGGGGGGGCAGTGCTACGCAACTCCCTCGCCCTGGCCGCCGTTCTGGGCATCCCCGTCAGGATCGAGAGCATTCGCAGCAAACGGCCCAACCCAGGACTTCAGGCTCAGCATCTGACCACCGTTCGCGCTCTGGCGAGGGTATGCAGGGCGTCGACGGAAGGCGCCGAGTTGGGCTCCTCGGCGTTGACGTTCAGGCCCGAGTCCTCCCCTCAGAGCGGAGAGTACTCCTGGGACGTGTCGAAGGCCCGCAAGGGTGGCAGCGCCGGAGCCACGACCCTCATCTTCCAGGCCCTATTGATGCCTCTCCTCCTGGCCGAAGGGGAGTCGAGGGTCTTCCTGCGAGGAGGCACCCACGTTGCGTGGAGTCCGCCATTTGACTACCTGGACCTGGTGTATCTGCCCATCTTGCGCCGCATGGGCATCCGTACGACAATCGGAATCGAGCGGTGGGGCTGGTACCCCATCGGCGGAGGGGTCGTAACAGCCCAGATCAGAGGATCCAACGCTGCCCTCTCCGACCTGCGCGCGCTCGAATTGGAGGAGCGTGGCGGTCTGAGAAGGGTGTTCGGGATCTCTGCGCTCTCCAACCTACCCGAACACATCGCAGAGCGACAGAAGCTCCAGGCCGAGAAGGAGTTGCGAGCCAGGGGCTTCGATCCGGAGATCGAGATCGTCGAGGCCCCAGCCGAGGGGCAGGGAACGATGGTCTTCCTCGTCGCTGAGTTCGAGCACGTGCGGGTCGGGTTCACTTCTCTGGGCAGGAAGGGCAAGCCGGCGGAGACGGTGGCCGAGGAAGCCGTCGGGGAGTTCCTGCGCCATTTTGAGAGCGAGATGGCTCTCGATCAACATCTGGCCGACCAGGTTGTCTTGCCGCTGGCCCTGGCCAAGGGGAGGTCGTCGTTCACCACCTCCCGCGTCACCCAGCACCTGCTGACGAATGCCTGGATCGTGGAGCAACTGCTCGGCAGGGAGATCATCGTCGATGGGGAGCAAGGAGAGGCGGGAAAAGTGACCATCTTGGGACTAAAGGATGTTTGAGATCGTTTTCCTGGGCACGTCTGCCTCGGCACCTTCGGTGGCGAGGAACCTGAGCGCCAGCATGGTGCTCCACAAACACTACCGCTTCCTCATCGACTGCGGCGAGGGGACACAGAGGCAATTGCTGAAAAGCGGCCTCGGCTTCAAGAGGCTGAAGCGCATACTGCTCACCCACGGGCATCTGGACCACATCCTCGGCCTGGGCGGCCTCGTCTCCACCTTCAGTCGCTGGGAGGCTGTGGAGTCTTTGGAGATCTACGGCGGGAGATGGGCCCTCGACAGGGTGGAAGACCTCCTTCTCGGCGTCGTTCTGAGGGGTGCGAGGCCACCCATAGATCTGGAGTTCATCGAGCTCTCACCGGGGGTGGTCCTGGAGGACGAGGAGTTCGTCCTTTCCGCCTTCCCGGTGAGCCACCGGGGACCTGGTTGCTTCGGCTTCAGCTTCGAGGAACGAAGCAGACGACCATTCCTGGCGGACGAGGCGGAGAGACTGGGTGTCCCAGCGGGGAAGGAGCGCAGGCGGCTGGTGGAAGGCGAATCTGTAACCCTGGCCGATGGCACCACCGTGCACCCTGACCAGGTGCTGGGAGAGCCCCGGGAAGGCGCCAGGCTGGTCTACGTCGGCGACGCCGCAGAGGTCTCCGATCTGATCCCGTACGCCCAGGGGGTCGACGCCCTGGTGATCGAGGCCACGTACCTGTCGGCGGAAGCTGATCTCGCCCAGCAGTACGGCCACCTGACCGCGGTACAGGCGGCGGCCCTGGCACGAGAGGCGGGTGTGCGCAGCCTCTATCTGAACCACATATCCCGCAGGTACTCGCCTCAGGATGTCTTGAAGGAGGCGCTGGCTGTCTTCCCCCACACTATCGTGACCAGAGATTTCGACAGGTTCGAGATCAAGAGGCAGGGTTAGCGCGCAGAAGAGGGACCAGGCCCGCCACGGTGCCGCACAGGTGACTCTGCACGCAGGACCTATGACCCGGTTTGGCCTGACCTCGACCCCAGCGCTGTGCGCATAGAGAGCTGGGACCGCCCCGGCTTTGATAATCCGTCACATCTGTGTTAGAATTGCGTCTCAGATTCGGAGAGGAGGTACGGAAGCCATGCAGATCGGTGGATACAGTTTTCCAGACGATCTATACTACGACAAGAACCACGGCTGGGCAAAGGTAGACGGGAACGTCGTCACCCAGGGGGTAACCGAGTTCGCCCAGAAGATCTCCAAGGAGATAGTGTACGTCGAGGTGCCGAGGGCCGGACGCACGGTCGAACAGGGCAAGACGTTCATGTCCATGGAGTCAGGCAAGTGGGTGGGCCGCATCGCGGCCATGGTCGGCGGCACCATTTCCGAGGCCAATGAGGAACTGGAATGGGACGTGGCACCGATTAACGATGATCCCTTAGGGGAAGGCTGGCTGGCGAAGATCGAGGCCTCGGACGTTGGCGAGCTCGACAACCTCGCCAAGGCTTCGGACGCAGAGTTCAAGTCTTTCATCGAGTCAGAGATCGAGAAGTACAAAGACATCCTCGGGTAGGGCGTAGTACGCAGCCGTAGCTCAGTCCGGTTCGAGTGCTTCTAGGTTCTACCTTGAGGCGAGGACGCCTCAGGGTAGTATGGTGTGTGCGCTAGGGCAAGTGGGGTGACATCGTTGAAGAGGCCGGTGTTCTTGTTGTCCCTGGCAATGGTGGCAGTGATCATCGTGACTCTCGTGGCGTTGCTCACGCGCTACGGCTACCGCATCACAGGGCGACCGTCGAGCGAGCCAGAGCCCACCTCCTGGTACGTCGACGTGGAACGCTACAATGAGGGTGTCCACGGAGGCCTGGACTGCTCCCTGTGTCACGTGGAGATCGACCTGGCCGAGCACCCGAACCCCGAGAATCTCGGCGAGAGCGCCACAGACCTCTTCAACTACGAGGCCTGCGCCAACTGCCACCCCCAGGAGTACGAGTACTACCAGCTCGGAGTCCACGCCGAAGCCCTGAGGGGAGACCCTCTGCCGAAAAGCGAGTATCCCGCCCCCACTTGCGGCCACTGCCACGATCCTCATTACCGTCAGGTGTTGTCACGTCTGGAAGTCATCGACGCACAGGTCAACATTTGCGGGCAGTGTCACCCTTCGGAGCTGGAGACGTACCTGGAGAACTACCACGGCAAGACGGCGGTAGACCTGGACTTCGAGGACTCTGCGTCTTGTGCGGACTGCCACGGCTCTCACCAAGTGCTGGCCCTGGACCAGCCCCAGGAGGCGGTCCAGGCGTGCCAGAAATGCCACCCCGAAGCCACCGAGAACATAGCCGGTGTCCTCATTCACGCAGAGGAGACTCTCTCTCCAGAGGCTGACGCCTCTCACGCCCGCGAATCTGTGGTGTTGTTTCTCGTCCAGACCTTCTTCCTGGTCCTGACGGTGAGTGTGCTGGCCTTCTTCTATGGTCATACCTTCCTCTGGCTTCTGCGTGGGCTACACGAGAAGCTGCGGAGGCGATGAAGATGCCGGAGAGAACGACGCAGTACTGGCGATTCAACCTCTTCCACCGCTTCATCCACGTCCTGGTCATGACCAGCTTCGCTGGCTCAGCCATCTCTGGCATGGCGCTGAAGTTCAGAACCGCGGCCTGGGCCAGGATAGCCATGCAGCTCATGGGCGGCGTGCCTGGCTCGGCCTGGCTGCACCGGGTGTGCGCCATAGTCATCGCCTTCTACTGCTTTCTTCATTTCTTGTTCATTGTCTACTACGTGGTGCGGAGGAAAGGTCCCCTCTTCGGCGGCACCTCAATGATTCCCCGTCCCCAGGATATGGTCGATCTTTGGTCCAACTTCCTCTACTTTTTCGGGCGACGACCGCGACCGAAGTTCGACCGCTTTACCTATTGGGAGAAGTTCGACTACTGGGCTGTCTTCTGGGGGGTGATGATCATCGGGTTCTCAGGGCTGGTGCTCTGGTTCCCGGAGTTGTCCACCCGCTTCTTGCCGGGCATTGTGATCAACATCGCGCAGATCATGCACAGTGACGAGGCGGTTCTGGCCGTCGGCTTCATCTTCGTGGTGCACATGTTCAACACCCACTTGAGGGCAGAGAAGTTCCCCGTCGACACGTCCATCTTCACCGGCAAGGTCAGCGAGGAAGAGCTGAAGCAGGAGCACGCGCTGGAGTGGGAGCTTTTGCAAGAGGATCCAAACCGGATGGAGGAGGCGAGGGTGAAGTGAGGAAACGCCTGGTCTCTTCCTGCATCGTGATCCTGGCCGTGCTGTTGCTAGCTACAGCGGTGCCGTCTTTCGCTCAGGAGCCAGAAGAACAGCAGTGCTGGGCTTGCCACCGGCAGCCCAATCTGGACACCGTGGCAGGGGTTCAGGCGGCAAATGCGCTCTGTCTCGACTGCCACGAAGATCCGGACATCTCCAAAGAGCTCGTAGGTCACGTAGTTCGGTTACAGG
>DAOUEW010000271.1:0-1554 GCA_034430275.1 Anaerolineae bacterium
GAGCTCGCCGTCTTCAAGCTCTGGACCAGTGACCTTCGGAAGGGCACTCTCAGGTAGCCATACAACCGGGCCGACAGGACGCCGCGCCGGAAGGCATCCTCGTCGACGTCCATCACCTCCGCCTCCCGGAGTCTGGACACACGCCCCCCCAGGTAGGACACCACCAACTCTCCGGCAGTCGCCGGGCTCGTGGCAAACACCGCTGAATGGATCTTCACGCCGGCTGGTATCCCCAGAGCCGGCACGTCCCCGCCCACCGCCTCGTAGATGTCCCTGGCTGTGCCGTCTCCTCCTACAAACGCCAGCAGATCGACCTTCAACTCCTCCACGGCCCGGGCCGCCCGGCGCGTATCCTCCGCAGTGGTCTGTCCGCTCTCGATCCTCCCCACCACCCTCGGCTCGAGACCACACTCCCTGGCCACATCCTCCCCCATCTCAGCCGGATACGTGATCAACTCCACGTCTCCAGCTATCGGGCTGAGCACGGCAAGTGCTTCCTTGGCCCGTTCGTTCGATCTCGGCACGGCTCCAAGCTCGAGCGCCTTTCTCTGGATCTCGGCCCCATCGCTCCCCTTGAGGCCAACCCTCCCGCCGATCCCGGCCACGGGGTTGACGATGAGCCCCAGGCGCTTCTTTCCCATCCCCGTTCTCGACGCGCTATTCCTCGTGCTGCTGAACCTTCCTCTTGTAGGCCCGCCAGGTCGTCGCCCACTGGTCAAGATCGTCCAGAGGCGTGGGGTCGATGGTATGCACAGTGCTGTTGTGAGGAGCGGTCTTCACCAGTTCCGGATCGCTCCGGGCCTCTCTTGCCACGTGAGCCAGGATCGCCGCGTACTCGTCCAGCTCGTCCCTGGAATACGACTCCGTCGGCTCCAGAGTGCAGGGCTCTGGCACGACGAAGGGGTGGTGGCTGGTCCAGTAGTGGACGCCGAAGTCCGCCGCTCGGAGCCCGATCTCCTCCGAATGGACCCCCGTCTCTCTGCCCAGTTCCTCCCAACTATACCGCACCTGCTCGATGCGGCGCTTCCCCCTGGCGTACGGCGCGCAAACCCCGGGGATCTCCAGCATCTTCTGGAGCAGGTAGTTGTTGTTCAGCACCGCGATCTCGGCGACCTCCCGCAGCCCCTCCGCCCCCATGCTCATAGCCCAGGCATACGCCTTGACCACCACGGGCACAACACCGTAGAAGGGACCGATCTTGCCCACGCTGTCCGGCAGCTCGTAGTTGAGGTGATACCTCTGGCCGTCGAAGTCCACCACAGGGACAGGCAAGAACCCGGCCAGCTCCTGGGCCACCCCGGTGGCACCCACAGCAGGGCCTCCGCACCCGTGCGGCGATGAGAACGTCTTGTGCAGGTTGAAATGGCACATATCGAACCCCGCTTCACCGGCCCTGGTGATACCCAGGACGCCGTTGGCGTTGGCCTGGTCGTAGGAACAGAGCCCTCCAGCCTCGTGGACCACGTTGACGAACTCCTCGATCCTGGGGTTGAAGATGCCGGTGTCTTCGGGGTTGGTGATCAGCAGCCCTGCGGTCCTCTCCGAGACCGCTAC
>DAOUEW010000272.1:0-3644 GCA_034430275.1 Anaerolineae bacterium
GGCCAAAGCGCGAGAGCAGGAGATCAGACACCAGAGGCTTCTCCTGATCGTTGGCTTGATCTTCACCATACCCACGTTCATCCTCTCCATGGGGGTGGATCTGGGGCTGCTGCCCGAGTTCGCTTTGAGAAAGTACGTCTTGCTGGCTCTGGCCACGCCGGTGCAGTTCTACGTGGGGTGGCAGTTCTATCGCGGCACGTGGAAGTCGCTGAAGCTGCTCACGGCTGGCATGGATACGCTGATCGCTTTGGGCTCCTCAGCAGCCTACTTCTACAGCCTGGCGGCCACGTTTCTCATCGGCGGGCCCGTCTACTACGAGACGGCGGCGATGATCATCACGCTGATCGTTCTGGGCAAGTACCTGGAGGCCAGGGCCAAGGGCCGCACGTCCGAGGCCCTCAAGAGGATGATGGGTTTGCGGGCCCGGACGGCGCGGGTCGTTCGCGACAGGCAGGAGATGGATGTTCCCGTGGAAGAGGTCCAAGTGGGCGACGTGATCGTCGTTCGTCCTGGGGAGAAGATCCCAGTGGACGGGGCGGTGGTGGAGGGTCGGTCGGCAGTGGACGAGTCCATGATCACCGGCGAGAGCCTGCCGGTGGCCAAGGAGGTCGGTGACGAGGTCTTCGGCGCCACGATCAACAAGAGCGGCAGCTTCAAGTTCCAGGCCACCAAAGTGGGCAAGGACACCGTGCTGGCCCAGATCATCCGTCTGGTGGAGCAAGCACAGGGCAGTAAGGCGCCGGTGCAGCGGTTGGCGGACAGAGTGGCCAGTGTGTTCGTGCCTGCTGTGATCAGCGTGGCGGTAGTGACATTCCTGGGCTGGTACTTCCTCGGCGGGGTGGGTCTGGAGAGGGCCTTGATCAATATGGTGGCGGTGCTGGTCATCGCCTGTCCGTGCGCTCTGGGCCTGGCCACGCCCACGGCGGTGATGGTGGGCACTGGAAAGGGCGCCGAGCGCGGCATCCTGATCAAGAGCGGAGAGAGCCTGGAGCGCGCCGGGTCACTGGACACCGTGGTGCTGGACAAGACGGGTACCATCACTCGCGGTGAGCCGCAGGTCACCGACGTGGTGGCTTATGGTGCGTTGAGCAAGAACGAGGTGCTGCGGCTGGCGGCCAGTGCGGAGAAAGGCTCTGAGCATCCCCTGGGGGAGGCCATCGTGGAAGCCGCATCGACCGCGGATCTCGCTCTGGAAGAGGCGCAGGATTTCGAAGCGGTGGCCGGTCAGGGCATCAAGGTCCGTCTGAACGCCAAGCAGGTTCTCCTGGGCAACCTCAGGTTCCTGGGCGAGAACGGCGTGGCCCTAGATCAAGTCCAGGGGGACGTGGACCGCCTCCAGTCGGAGGGCAAGACGGCCGTGGCCCTGGCTTTGGAAAGCGACGTGGCAGGGGTCATCGCCGTGGCCGACACTGTGAAGGAAGGCTCCCAGGAGGCTGTCGGCCGGCTCCAGCAGATGGGGCTCGACGTGGTCATGATCAGCGGAGACAACGAGCGGACCGCACGGGCCATCGCTGACCAGGTGGGCATCGACACTGTCCTGGCCGAGGTCCTACCCGAGGACAAGGCAGCAGAGGTGACCAAGCTCCAGGAGCAAGGGCACGTCGTGGCAATGGTGGGGGACGGCATCAACGACGCCCCAGCTTTGGCCCAGGCGGACATCGGTATCGCCATTGGCACCGGGACGGACGTGGCCATGGAGGTAGGGGACATCGTGCTCATGAGGGGGGACCTGCGCAGCGTGCCCGCGGCCATCGAGCTCAGCCGCAAGACGATGGGCACCATCAAGGCCAACCTGTTCTGGGCCTTCGCCTACAACACGGCGGGGATCCCCATCGCTGCTTTGGGGATACTGGTGCCCTGGATGGCGGCGGCGGCCATGGCCTTCAGCTCCATCTTCGTGGTCAGCAATAGCCTGCGGCTGCGAGGTGTGGAGCTGTCAGCGTAGCTGATGCTGGTTCGCTCAGCGGAGCGGCTGGTCCATCTTCAGGACCAGTACATCGGGGAAGTGGTAGATGGCGATCGTGGGATAGCCCCGGCTCAGCAGGGCAGGGACCCGCCCGGGGAAGTCTTGGACGATCGACGAGTGGGCCAGGATCTCATCGTAGGTCGCTATCTCCCGAGCATACCTCTCCGGTTCCTGGAACAGGATGCGCCAGTGACCGTCGCTGACGATGACGTACTTCACACCTTCCTCGACGTACCATTCCAGATCCTCGCTGTCTATCCGCACCAGCTCGATCAGGTCGAAGCGCTCCTCGTCCAGCGGGATGGAAAAGGCCTCGACGACGATCCTGGAGCCTGGAGGCACGTTGGCATCTACCCACTCAGCGGCGAGAGTGCGGTGGTCCTTCTGGGCCATGGCCTTGTCGAAGTCGATGGCGGCCTTGGCGGGCAGCACAACGACCAGGGCTGTCAAACAGACGAGAATGGGGACCTCCCACCGGCGCAGACTGGCACGTTTGTTGATCACCCACGAGACCACATCGCCCAGGACCCGGGCTCCCAAGACCGCCAGCAGGGGCAAGAGGACCACCAGGTTGCGCTCGAACCTCACCCTCCACAACGAGATGAGCAGGTAGTGGGGCACCACGAAGGAGAGGAGCAGCAGGTCCTGTCGTCTGTGGTTCACCGCCGCCCAGACCACTCCTGCCAGCCCCAAGGCGACCACAGGCGCGTCCGCACTGGTCAACATCTGTGTGAGATACCACAGGGCACTCCCAGAGCCTTCAAAGCCGGGTTGGCTGGCCCCGTAATGGCCTACGACCGTGGCCAGGCTCCTGAGGAAGGTGTTCAACTCCAGGAAGGCGTAGGGTGTCCCCAGCAGAAAGCCGCCGACAAAGACCCCCACACAGAGTCCCCACCACTGTGCCAGAGCTGACCAGTTTCGCCTGCCGTGGCCGAAGGCCTGGGCCACCAGCACAGGAACGATGACCACGCCGCCTGGGTACTTGGTGGAGGCGGCCAGTCCGGCGAAGAGCGCCCCCAGCATGGTGTACTTCGTCTCCCCTTTCTGCACGGAGAGGAAGCAGAACAGCAAGCAGAGGGCCACGAAGAAGGCCGTGGGAACGTCTGTGGTCACGTAGTGGGAGTGCACCACGTGGAGCAGGTTGAAGGTCAGCAGCGCTGCCGAGATCAGTCCGGTCTTCCTGCCGAAGGCCCTGGAGGCCAGGGCGAAGACCACGGGCACGGTGAAGGCGCCCAGTAAAGCGGTCATCAGCCGGCCCGCGAAGTAGAACCCATAAGGTGCTGTGCTGGGGATGGCGTTACCGAAGCCTCGTGCCGCGGAGATGAGGAAGTAGGGTATGTAGGCTATAGCCTGGAGGTAGACGTAGGCCGACGGGTAGTTGAACCAGTGGGGGCTGTAGTCGCCCGTACGCAGGATCGAAGCGGCCCTCTCCACGATGGCATGTTCGTCGGGGTGGAAGAACGCCTCGGGCAGGCCGAACCGGGCGCCCCACGCTCTGAGCACGAAGGCCGCCAGGACGAGCGCCGCCACTACCAGCAGCGCTAGACGGTCTAAGTCGGGACTGGCAGGGGCCGAACCACCGGGCTTGGCTTTCTTACTCACAGAGTGTCCCATCTCCCTAGGCAGAGTCCTGTGATGCGCGCCCAATCCTCCGCATTGTAGCATCCTGAGCGCACGC
>DAOUEW010000273.1:0-3246 GCA_034430275.1 Anaerolineae bacterium
AGGCGACGGGGCGCTGCCGCCGGGAATGACCAGGCTCTGACCCGCGTAGATGTAGTTGGGATTGGAGATGCCGTTGGCCGACACGATGGCATTGACGGTAACGCCATATCGCGCGGCGATGATGGACAGGGTTTCGCCCCACTGCACGATGTGGACCAGGGAGCTCTGTCTCTCCGGGGACCCCAGAAGCGGCGAGGTCGATCCTACGAGCAAGACCGATATGGCAAGAAGAATCACCAGGACACGCACATGCTTGTACATCCCCTCACCCCCTGCACCTGAGGTTCTTGTCGCGCAAGAGCCTAACTATGTATTTAACCACAGGCAAGCCACCCTGTCAACGGCCTGCGGCAGCCCGCCTGCCCGCGAGCTCCGATCCTGGGTCCGGCGAAGGGTGAGCCGGACCGAGGTCTCGCCCCGATACCTTCGTGCCGCTTGCCTTGACAAGCACCGCCCCGTGCTATAGTATACACCCCGCCTCTGCCCAACGACTCCCGCTCCAATCAGGAGCTTCCTGTGCAGAGTCATGACCCACCCATCGCAGTGAAGGAGATGGCGACATGAACCACAGGTCATTGGCCAGCGTGAAGCCAAGCGTGCTGGACCTCATCGGCAATACACCACTGGTGCGCCTCAATCGGCTCACAGATGGTCTCGACGTAGACATTCTGGCCAAGCTGGAATACCTCAATCCCAGTGGCAGCATCAAAGACCGCATGGCCCTGTTCATGATCGAGAACGCCGAGAAGAGAGGAGATTTGAAGCCGGGCGATACCATCCTGGAGGCCAGTACCGGGAATACAGGCATCGCCCTGTCCTTCGTGGCCGCGGTCAAGGGCTATCCTATGACCGTCTACATGCCCAAGGCCGTAGCCAGCGAAGAGAGAACACGGATGATGGAAAGCTACGGTGCCAAGATCGAGCTGGTGGGCACCGAAGACCTGGACAGTGCGCTCGATCCCAGCGTCCATGGCGGTGTGATCGAGATCGTCCCCCGACAGAAGTGCCTGGAGGTGGAGAGCTCGACCCCTCACACGTGGTGGGCCAGGCAGTTCAGCAACCCCGACAACGTGGCCGCGCACCGGGAGACGACGGGCATGGAGATTCTGGAGCAGACTGGGGGGAAGCTAGACGCTTTTCTAGCCTCCATCGGCACAGGAGGCACCCTGCTGGGGGTTGCCCAAGCCCTGAAACCCGTGTGCCCCCGCGCAGAGATGATTGCGGTGGAGCCCGCCGGAGCGCCGTGGATCGGCAGAGGAAAAGAGGCCATACCTTTCATCGAAAACATCACCGACGGTCTGCTTTTCGACATCTTGGATGGGGGCGTGGCCGACGAGATCATCTGGGTCACCGACGAGGACGCGGTGCAGATGGCGCGACGCTTGGCCCGAGAGGAAGGGCTCTTCTGCGGGATGTCCGGCGGGGCCAACGTCTTCGCCGCCCTACAGGTGGCGAAGAGGCTGGGCCGGGGCAAGACCATCGTCACCATCCTTGCCGATAGCAGGGACCGCTACCTGACCACCGAGCGATACATAACCTGAGGCCGCCGGCTTAGCTCACCAAGCATATCACGCCCACTCGCCTCGACACGGTCTTCGCCCTATCCTTTGACAAGCTCAGGACGTGGCTCAGCATGCTGGGCTTGTCTGTGCAGTCCGGACCCCAAGGGCCCTGAATAGCTGCGAAACGAAGTGGAGCACAGTATCGAAGGGCACAGTCTCACACGGCCACGCATCATTCCCCCCACCGCATGCTTGACACCATCCCGTAAATACGATACTATTCCTTGCGTACTCCCTCCCAAGAAAGGAGCACCCATGTCCCAGAGTTCTTCCCTGGCTACCGGCCTGCGCTGTCTATCCTGCGGCGAGACCTTCCCCCTCGACCCCAAGCTCTTCGTGGGCTGCACGGCGTGTATGACCGAGCAGTTCCAGGCTCCGCTGGACGTCACCTACGACTATCCAGATTCGGGCGAGGGCCTCCTGCCTGACGCCCCGATACAGGGTCTGGCCCGCTACGCCCCTCTCCTGCCCCCTCTGGCCGATGGCCTATCCATGGGGGAGGGCGGAACGCCGCTGGTAGCCGCACCTGAACTCGCTTCCTGGGCCGGCTTCGAGGGCGAGTTGTTCGTCAAAGACGAGTCCCGCAACCCCACCTGGTCTCACAAGGATCGCTTCGCTTACACCACTATCAGCGGCGCGCTGGAGGCCAAAGCTAAGGCGGTCGTCGTGAGCTCCACCGGCAATCACGGCGCGGCCACGGCGGCCTACGCGTCCCGAGCTGGATTGCCCTGCATTGTCCTGATCCCGTCCTTCTGCCCACCAGCCGTGCAGTCGTTCCTTCTGGCCTATGGAGCTGCGGTGCTGGTTGTGCACCGCCGAGCGGCCTCTAGTGTGATCGGAGAGGGAGTGCACCAAGGTCGCTGGTACCCGGCCAGCACCTTCACCCCCACGCCCACCGGGCCGCCCTATGGCGGCGAAGGCTACAAGACCATCGCCTACGAGATCTGGCAACAACTCGACCGCCGCCCGCCCGGAACCGTGTTCGTCCCCACCGGCTACGCCGAACTCCTCCACGGTGTCTGGAAGGGATTCAGGGAACTCCGCGATCTGGGTCTGGCTGATTCAGCACCTCTCATGATAGCCTGCGAGCCGGACGCCATGGGTCCGCTGCGAGAGGCCCTCGCTTCCGGGGCGAACACGGCCACGGTGTCTTCCCAACCCACCATCGCCTACGCCATCGCCACCAACGTGAACGGGTACCGAGGTGTGCTGGCCGTTCAGGAATCGGGCGGCTTTGCCATCGGCGTCACCGACGAGGAGATGAGGGAAGCGCAGAGGCGGCTCGCCTACGCCGGGATCTGGGCGGAGGCCTCGGCTGCCGCGTCACTGGCTGGCCTACGCAAGGCAGTGGCCGGAGACCTGAAAGCCAAGGGCCCTGTGGTATGCATCAGTACGTCCAGCGGGTTCAAGGACCTGGCCCTCGGAGAGAGGCTGGCGCCCGAGGCGGACGGGACCTGGGAGGGCGTCGAGGACGCCTTGATGAGGAACTACGGTATCGTCCTATGAAGAGAAGAGAAGCGTTATGCCCAGTCTGTTCGATCGATCCGAGATTAACGGCCTGATTCTCGAGAACCGCGTGTTCCGGTCCGCCACCTGGGAGGGCCTGGCCACACCGCAAGGCGAGTGCACCGATCAGCTCGTAGCCTTCGTGTCGCGGCTCGCCGAGGGCGGCGTGGGCCTCATT
>DAOUEW010000274.1:0-5150 GCA_034430275.1 Anaerolineae bacterium
CACGACGGGGATGATCGCCTTGATCGTGTTTGGATGGACGACGTATGCGAGGTTGTTGAGAGGGGACATCCAGTCGGTGAAGGAGAGGGATTATGTGATGGCGGCGAGGACGTTGGGGGCGACTCACCAACGGATCATGCTGAGGCACGTGATACCGAACTCGATCTTCCCGACGTTGGTGGTAGCGTCGATGGACATAGGATCGTACGTGCTGAACTTTGCGGCGTTGAGTTTCCTGGGGTTGGGAGCGGAGCCAGGGTATGCGGACTGGGGGCAGTTGATCAGCTTCGCGAGGAACTGGATGCCGAGTCTATTCGACTACTGGTATATCATCGTGTATCCAGGGATAGCGATACTGCTGTTCGTGCTGGGATGGAATCTGATCGGGGATGCGTTCAGGGACATACTAGACCCCAAGCTGGCCAGGAGCAGACGATAGTCGGTGATTGTGGGTAGGACCAAAGCTGTGTGAAGTTGCCTGACACAGCAACATCTAGTATATTCCAGGAGGCGGGCCATCAGATGTCCCGCCTCTTGTACTTCATCACGAGGTCGGCCTGACTCGTGTATCTACTTGGGACCGTCGAGAGAGAGCCGGCAAGCTGATAGGCTGTGGCCCGGCGCGCCGTGCGGCCGAGTAGCAGACTGCGCTAAGGAGGTCGCTTGCGGGAGAAGGACAACCAGGTGCGCCTATCTGAGAAGGTGAAGGAGGTCCACGAACTCCTCATTGGAGAGTATGGGCATCACGGGTGGAAGGCGCATCGGGACGCGTTGAGCGAGTTGGTGCGTACCATTCTCTCGCAGAACACCTCGGACGTAAACAGTAATCGAGCCTTCTCTCGGCTGCGCGACCGGTTTCTTGACTGGGAGGATGTCCTGAGCGCGGACGTGGAGGAGATAGTCGAGGCCATCAGGCCCGGAGGGCTGGGGCGGATCAAGGCGCCGCGGATCAAGGGGGCGCTGGAGGCAATCCTGGGGGAGAGAGGTGATCTGGACCTGAGCTTCCTCCAGGAGTTAGACGTTCACGAGGCGAAGGTTTGGCTGGAGTCTCTGGACGGCGTCGGGCCGAAGACGGCGGCCTGCGTACTCCTGTTCTCGTTGGGCAGGCCCGTACTTCCCGTAGATACCCACGTGCTGAGGGTCAGCCGAAGAGTGGGGCTCGTTGAACCCGGCACCTCGGCCGAGAAGGCTCACGAGATACTTGGGGATATGGTCTCTGACGGTGCCGTGTACGACTTTCACGTGAACATGGTAACCCACGGTCGGCGGGTGTGCCACGCGCAGCGACCGGGTTGCGATGTCTGCGTCATGGCACGGCTTTGTGACTACTTGCACCAGGGGCGATGAAGAGAGGACAGGGTCGGGTCAGGACGAGACATGCGCTGCTGCTGTACCGGCGGCTATGGAGCTACTACCGGGCCCCCTGTCTCTGGCTGCTGCTGGTTTCGCTGGTGCTCCTGGTCTGGGATCACCCTTCGCTCCGGGTACTGACATTGCCCGCGGTGATGACTCTCCTACTCTCGGTGATCCTGCTTCTGCTGACCTTCATCATGAGCAGGCTGGCTTACGTGCAGTGCGGCGAGGATGGTGTGCTCATCCAGTTGCCGTTCTATCGTGTCCACGTGCTGTATGACTCCATCGTTCAGACTCGTGCTGCCTCCCTGGCCACGTTGTATCCCCCATCGAAGCAAGCCTTCTCGTCGCGCAACTTTCTCAGGCCTCTTTGGCAGATCACTGCGCTGGTGGTGCACGTCGAGCTGCTGCCGAAGCCGAGACAGCAGTTGAGGCTATGGATGGACAGCCGAATGATCCTCAAGAGCGCCCTCGTCTTGCTGGTAGAGGACCACCGGGCCCTGCGAAGCCAGATTGAGGGGGCAATGATTCGCTGGAGGATTCAGAAGGGGGAGTCAGAGAGACGGCTATAGGGCGCGAAGTCGAGCGCCGGCTCGTGGGCGCACGCTAGGCTATCGCGATCTGAGAGCCCTGCGGCGTCTTGAATACATCGATGCGCACAGGGAAGGAGTCCTTCAGCTCCTCGATGTGGGTCACCACCAGGATACGCTCGAAGTCCTCCTGGATGGAGCCGATGGCCTCCACCAGCCGTTCCCGGCCCTGGGCATCCTGGGTGCCAAAGCCCTCGTCTACGATGAGCGTCTGGAGCCTCGCTCCGGCACGCCGTGCCAGCAACTTGGATAGCGCCACGCGGATGGCGAAGTTGATGCGGAAGGCCTCGCCACCGGAGAAGAGGTCGTAGCTGCGGGGGCCCAGTTCGTCTGCCACCTCTATGTCCAGAGTCTCCACCGTCTTGCCCTTGAGAGTCTCGCGCTGGCTCATCAGCCGGACGTGCAGCCTGCCGTCAGTCATGCGAGCCAGGAGGCGGTTGGCCTCCTCCTCGATCTCCGGAATGGCGGCTTCGATGATCATGGCCTGGACGCCTTTCTTGCCGAAGGCGACTCGTAGCTCATCGTAGATGCCTTTCTCCTCTTGCGCTTGTCGCTCCTCCTCGGACTTCGCCTCCTTCTCCTTGTCGAGATAGGCGAGGTGCTCGAGTCTCTGCCTGGCTGCACCAAGGCGGAGTCGCGCATCGTTATCCTTCAACTGGAGCTGCTCCACGAGTCGCGCCTGTTGGTCAAGGTCGCGTGTGGCGGCGGTCAGGTCAGCTACCTGTGCCCTCAAGGCGCTTTCCTTGGCTCTGAGAACCTCGAGTTCCTGATCGAGTCCCTGGGCTCGTTGCTCGTGCTCATCCAGCCTCAGCGTGTCCGCCTTCAAGCGTTCTCCGGCGGAGTCGAGCTCTTTCTTGGCCTGCTCCCATCGGGCGGTCTCAGCCAGGGCCTGACGTATCCTCTCGTGCTCCCGTGCGTCGTAGCCCAGGGAGTCGAGCTGTCGCTCCAGCTCCGAAAGGCTTTCCCTCTCCTCTGGTGCGAATTCCTCCCTCTCCAGTTGCTCGTCCAAGAGGGCCACTCTGGCTCTGGCCTGCTCGAGTTCACGCTTGGCGGCCAGTGTCTCCTCGAGCCTCTGGGCCAGAGCGCTTTCCTCACCCCGCAGCGACGCGAGGGTCGCCAGCTCTGCCTCACACTTCTCTCTGGCGCGGCGGGTCTCCTCGAGGGATTCGCTCAAACGGCGGATAGAGGCGGCGTTGAGGCGGTAGGAGTCTCCCTTTTCTGTGCCCTCCCGGGCATAGTTGTCCTCAATGTGCTTTCTTTCTTCTTCCTGAAGCTCGGACCCGCACAGGGGACAGGCGGCTTCGGCCTCCTGGAGCAGATCCAGCTTCTCCTTGAGGAGGTCCATCTCCGACTTCAGTTGCCCGTTCTGGGCGCGCAGGGTGGCTATCTCGTTGGACAGCCGCTGCTCGGAAAGTAGCAGGCTCTCACGGTCTTCCTCCCTCTCGATCAGTTGTGCCAGCTCGGCTCGGACCACTTCCAGCCTGGCGTCCACCTCCTCTGCACGGCTAACCTTGTCCTCCAGACTACGAGCGCTGCTCGAATGTCGCTCTTGCTCGACGAGAAGCTTGCTTCGGGCTTCCTCAATGGCCCTGCGAAGCTCTGCTATCTGTGCGTTGAGGCTCATGTGCTTGCTCAGCTTGCGGGAGAGCAGATCATTGGTCTCTCGGGCGGCCAGCAGAGAACCATAGCCTTCTTCGATGCTGACTGCCTCCGAGATGATGCTCTGGTAGTCGGCGATCCTCTCTTTTGTCTGGATGAGCTCCGCCTTCACACGATTCAGTTCGGAGTCTTTTCGTACCTGCTCGGCTTCCAGTTGCTCGAGCTGGTCCCTCCTGAGCTCGAGTTCCTTTCTTTGTTCGCGGAGGGCTCTCAGGTGGTCCTCTTGGGTTCTCAGACTGGCGCCTACGTCGTGAGCGACGCTCTCCGCTTCTTCCAGCTCTGACTCGTACTGTGCTCTGTGGGCCAGTTCTCTCTCCATCTCCGCAAGAGCAGCCCGGATCTGAGACAACTGAAACTCCAGTCCCCGGGCCCGCTCCTTGGACCTCTGTTCCAGCATGTCGTACTGGCTGAGGTCCAGTATCTCTCCCAGTATGCGCTTCCGCTCTGCCGGGGGGTGTGCGGTGAACTCGTCGGCGCGACCCTGCAGGAGAAAGGCGGAGTTGATGAAGGTCTCGTACTCCATGTGTAGCGTCTCGGTGATGGCGGCCTGAGTCTGGCGGACGGTGTTGCCCGTCAGCGAGCGGAATTGTCCATCGTCCAGGATCTGAAACTCGAGGTTCGTGCGGCCCTTGGCCCCGTTCTTCTGTCGCTGGCGCACTACACGGAAGTGGTTGTCCGCGAGGAGGAACTCGAGCTCTACTTCCATGTCCGCTGCCCCCAGGTGGACTAGATCGTCGTCTCGGTGGGCGCGCGCCTTTCCCCAGAGGGCCCAGGTCATAGCGTCGATGATGGCTGACTTGCCGTGGCCGTTGTCACCCGCGAGACAAGCCAGATGGATGCCGGAGAAATCCAGCGACGAGACCTGCTCACCGTAGCACATGAAGTTTCGTAGGCTCAACTTGAGAGGTATCATGGTGAGGGCTCCTCCCCGTGGTCGTGACCTTGAGTGGTGGTGCGCCGCGGTTATCATACCACCCCTCGCTGTAGTCCTCAACCGCGCGGTGGATTTCGTGACCGCAATCTGATACCTTTCCAATTGCCGTGGCGGCCTGCAAGGTGATCTGCTATAATCTGGAATAGCAGGGCAAGGAGGAAGGAGAATGGTCTCGGAGGCAGAATTGGAGGGGCGCAGAGAACGAGCTGCGCGAATGATCCTGGAGGGCGGGATCGTAACTCCGGCACTGGGAGACGACGCGGCTGAGGCGTTGCTGCATTGGGCATTGTCTCGGGCTGACAAGTGCGCCTTTGCCACCGGCGACATGGAGGACGACCAAGCAGACAGGTACGTCTCGGCGGGTGTGAGCAAAGTGCGGCGGTTGATGGGTATGGTCAACGATCTCGCGGAGCAGTACTACGAGGTGGGGCACGTTGAAGTCGTGGAGGGGTTGACGAAGCTGTTGTCGGCCGCTATGGAATGAGGTCATAGCGCTGTGGATCGGGATAAGAGGGCAGGGAGGTAGTGATGACGAAGCTGGAGATCATTGAGGGAATCGGACCCGTGTATGCCCAGAAGTTGAGGAAGGGTGGAGTCGCCACGGTGGAGGCGTT
>DAOUEW010000275.1:0-1949 GCA_034430275.1 Anaerolineae bacterium
GCAAGGCGCGTGGCAGAGGGTTCGGGAGAGAAGTGAAACGCCGGATCATGCTCGGCACCTACGCTCTGAGCTCGGGCTACTACGACGCCTACTACCTCAACGCCCAGAAGGTGCGCACGTTGATCAAGGAGGATTTCGATCATGCCTTCGCGCAGGGGGTCGACGTGGTGGTGGGGCCTACATCTCCCATCGTGGCTTTCGGCATCGGCGAGAAGGTGGATGATCCCTTAGAGATGTACCTGGCAGACCTATACATGATCCCAGCGAACCTGGCCGGACTGCCATGCATCAGCGTGCCGTGTGGTTTTCACCAAGGACTGCCGGTCGGTATGCAGATTTTGGGACACCCCTTTGCCGAGGGCACCGTGCTACACGTGGCCTACGCCTACGAGCAGAGCACGGAGTTCCATCTCCAGCGTGCACCACTGGGCCTGTAGTCACGTCGAGGCACTAGCGGCCAAGCTCGGCTACGAACAGGTTGAGCGCCAGGTGATCCTCTAGCTGTCCCGTCTTGACCGCCTCGTCTATCTCCAGCAGACGGTGGTAGATCTCCTCCAGTTGAGGCACTGAGAAGTTCTGTGCCTGAGCCATGGTCTTCTTCGCCACGTAGGGATGCAGGTGCAGTAACCCCCTGACGTCGGTGGCTGGGGTTCCCTTGTTCAGTAGCTCCTTGATCTGGAACAAGATCCTGAACTGCCGGGTGATCATACGGAGGAGATACAGCGGGTGTTGGCCCTCGGCCAGGAGCTTCTCCATGAGCTCCATCGCCCGTCGGGTGTCCCGTGCGCCCAGTGCATCTACCATGGCGAAGATGTCGGCCTCGCGGGCATAGCTGACCAGGAGCTGGGCATCCTTCTCTGTGACGGGTCTTTCATCGCCTGCATAGGTGAGTAGTTTCTCGATCTCGTGATCCAGGAGCCGGAGATCGCTGCCTACGTAGGTGGCGAGCACCCGGATGGCCCCCGGCTCTATCCTTCCCCCCTTCTCTTGTGCACGTGCGGCGATCCAGCGGGAGAGCTCACCGGGGCGCAGGGGCGTGAACTCGCGCTCGTACCCGTGGTCAGTCTGCGTGACCAGCTTGCGAATCGGATTGCGCTTGCCGATCTTCCGTCTCTCCAGGAAGACCAAGCGGGCGCTATCCGGCAGGTCCTTCAGGTACAGTTCGAGACGCTCGAGAAAAGCGGAATCCTGCTCCGGCTCGCCCGGTGTTTCGCCTGTTCGCTTGTCCAGGCGGGCGGCGAGATCGTTGACGATCACCAGGCGCTTGTCGGACAAGAAGGGGATGGTATCACACGCGAAGGCCAGCTCATCCAGGGTGACCTTTCGGCCGTCGAGGATGGTTGTGTTGAGGTCGACGGTGGTGGAATCGCCCAGCTTGGCCTTCATCTTGTCCAGCTCCAGGGAGCGGCGGTATTCATCTGTGCCGTGGAGCAGGTAGAACATGGGAGACACCTGGTCAGACTTCTAGCGATAGTGCTCTAGGGCTACCTTGTGGACGGTCAGTCGCCCCCTTTGCTGCCTGGTGATCTGTCGGATCCTGGTGGCAGCGACATCCGTCGAGGTGGTGAAGCGCTCCTGGACCAGCAGGCCCAGAGGCTGAGCGGCGATCACGGCCAGGGTGGCCGCGAGTATGAAGCGGGGGAACTTGCTGAGGCGGGACTTCGATCCGCCCATAGCCAGGAAGGTCGCCACACCGGCCAGGAAGCCGGATACGGCGAGGTTCGTGCCACAGCGTGGGTGGACAGCGAGGTCGGCCTCGCCCGCCTGGAGCCGGGCCAGACCGTCTGCCACGGAGTCAGCCAACGCCTGGGTGTCCACGTTTCCGTAGACGTAGAAGCCGTCCAACACGGTGCGGCCCACAGCGTTCAAGTAGGGCTGTCTCTGGGCCAGGATGTGCATGGCCGCGTGCTCGATGGCGTGGTTGCGCCGCACATTGGCGATTAGCGGCA
>DAOUEW010000276.1:0-3249 GCA_034430275.1 Anaerolineae bacterium
CTGAGTGGCGATGAGGGTGAGAGCATCGCCCTCGATGGCGGAGCGCTTCTCGTTGATGGCCCGGTCTCCGGCGATCACCCTGCTGGACGCCTGGCGGTTTCGGTCGCAGAGGGCGCTCACGGACTGGACAATCGCTTTCTCGACCACGTCTCCGAGATGGAGTATCTCCTCCTGAAGTCGCTGGAGTTCACGGTCGAAGGTCTGGCGCGGCATACTGATTCTCCTCCAGGGTTCGATGTGCGAGTGGTGGCGAACATCGGTCAGCGCCAGCGGCGGAGCGACCCTGCTGGCCACCATGCGAGGGGAGTATAGGCCAGGTCGGTGGGGAGGTCAACACGGGGAGACGAGAGCGGACCTCAGCTTGACATTGGCCAGACGACTGTTATAATAACAGAGACATCTTTACTTAGACGGAGGTGATTGTTAAACATGCCCGTACAATCGGTTGACAGAGCTGTGGCCATCCTTGATGCTCTGAGGGCCAAGCAGGATTACCTAGGTGTAACGGAGTTGAGCAATGAGCTAGGTTTACACAAGAG
This sequence comes from Anaerolineae bacterium, assembly GCA_034430275.1. GTDB lineage: Bacteria > Chloroflexota > Anaerolineae > UBA7937 > B3-Chlor > JAUVXJ01. The sequence goes on from DAOUEW010000276.1 coordinate 540, forward strand.
CACGGTTCACCGCCTCCTCGTATCGCTTCGGCGTGGCGGGTTGGCGGAACGGGATCCTCGAACACGCAAGTACCGCCTGGGGATTCGGCTGGTGGAGCTGGGAAACGCAGTGCTGAACAGCAGAGGGCTTCCGCAGGTGGCGCTTCCATATCTGCACTACCTGGCCGATACCCTGGAGGAGATCACGTATCTGGCCGTAAGGGACGATGACAGGATTCTCAACGTCCTCCAGGTGCCGGGACCTCACCTCGTGCAATCGGTTGGCTGGATGGGGGGCGGGGCCCTACATGCTACGTCCACGGGGAAGATCTTCCTAGCCTACATGACGAGCGACGAGCAGCAAGCCTACATGGCCAAAGGCCTGAGTCGCTTCACCGACAAGACCGTCACCGACGCTTCTCAGTTGACCGCGGAGTTGCAGCAGGTGCGCGAGCGTGGCTATGGGACCTCCTGGGGCGAGGAAGACCAAGATATCAATGCTGTTGCGGTGCCCGTGGAGAAGGGGGAGGAAGGCGTGGTCGCGGCCATCGGAGTCGTCGGCCCCTCCTACCGGTTCACTCGAGAGAAGGCCCTGAAAGCGCCGGAGATCATGGCCGGGGTAGCCAGGGAGGTGGGAAAGAAGCTGGAGCCCCGAACCTTCGCCGTCTTCAGATAATCCACCGCGCGATGGCCAGAGCCGGTGGCCTCCCTTGGGATCAAGCGGCTCTCGCTGGAACACGTAGATCGGCAACGAAGCTAGGCAGAGCTAGGATCTCGCAGGCGGGAAGGAGCAACCCTTCCCGCCTTTTTGCTGTGTCAACGTTCGCGCTCTGCAAAACGCCATTGAGCGCAACAGCCAGGCCGGGTGGGGTGTGAACCGTGAGCACCTACGTGCTGATGCGCATACTGGAATCCGCGCCCAGCAGGTATGACCGAGGCCTGCGGATACTGACCCTGGGGCGGCTAGATGGTGTCTATGAGCGCTTGATCTCCCATGTGGAGGAGGGGCAGCGAGTCCTCGACGTGGGGTGCGGCACAGGTGCGCTGGCGCTCAGGGCCGCCTCCAAAGGAGCTTGGGTCAAGGGCATAGACGTCAACCCCCAGATGCTGGAGATCGCCCGGTCGAGGGCCAGGCAGGCGAAGCTCGATCACAGGGTGCAGTGGGCCGAGATGGGCGTGGCAGAGCTAGAGAACGAGGAGGCTGTCTCCTACGACGTGGTCGTGAGCGGGCTCTGCTTCTCGGAGCTCACGGCGGATGAGGTCGCCTTCGCGCTCCAGCAGGCGAGACGCGTGCTGAAGCCACGGGGCCTGCTGCTCCTTGCGGACGAGGTCGTGCCCGACGGTCTCACTCAGCGGGTGCTGAACGCGCTGCTCAGGATACCCCTCAGTGTCGTCGTCTACCTCTGGACTCAGGGCACCACCCACGCGGTGGTCGATCTGCCCCACGAGGTGCAGGAAGCAGGATTCATCGTCGAGTCCACCAGACAACAAAACCTTGGCAGCCTCTTGGAGTTGGTGGCCAGAAGGCCGGCTGGAGCAGGAGAATGAACCTCTTGAGATACGTCGTGGTGAACATCCTCGGGGTGGTGCTCAGGTTCTTTCCCTGGCCCTGCCGGACCGGGCTGGCGGAGATAGGGCTGCCGGGCAGGGACTCCCCCGTGTTCCTGACCTGCAACTACCGTCTCACGGTAGCCAGGGTTCGCTGGGCGCTGAGGGGCACGAACGCCTATCTCCTGGTGGCCAACAGTAGAGGTGTCAACGTGTGGTGCGCGGCCACCGGCGGGTTGCTTACCAATCACGACGTCCTGTCCGCGCTCAAGACCAGTGGCATAGAGGAGCGCGTGGACCATCGGAGGGTCATCCTTCCTCAGCTCGCCGCGACGGGCATCGAAGCCGGCGTGGTGGCGAAAAAGGCGGGGTGGCAGGTACTCTGGGGTCCGGTCTACGCCAGGGATTTGCCGCGTTTCGTGGAGAGCGGACAAACCAAGAGTAAGGAGATGAGCGAGGTGGCTTTCCCGTGGAGACAGCGGGTGGAGATGGCCGCTGCGTGGGCCTTTCCTATCTCCGTGGCGACGGCGCTGATCCTGGCGGTGCTCTGGCGTCAGGCGTTTCTGCCTTCCATCTTCGTGGTCTGGGGGTTGTCCCTGGCTGTGTATCTGCCCTTTCCGCTGTACGCGAGGTGGCTGGGTTCTCGGGCCAGGGGCAGTGGGGCCGTCCTGGCTGGCTTCGCGGCTCTGTGGGTCCTGGTCCTGTGCGGATACACAAGCTACCAGTACCTGCTTGGCCAGGGATCGTGGGCGGAGGTACTTCGGTGGGCGGTTTTGACCCTGGTCGTCCTGCTGGTGATGGGTGTAGACTTCCTGGGTAGCACGCCGCTGTACAAGAGTGGCTTGCAGGAGGACCGGCTGCTCGAGGTCGTGCTGAAGGAGGAGCGCTGTAAGGGTGTGGGCTATTGCCAGGACGTCTGCCCTCGCGGCTGCTACGAAGTGGACCGCCGTCTCCACAGGGCGACTATGGCCGGGGCGCAGCGATGCGTGAAGTGCGGGGCCTGCATTGTCCAGTGTCCCTGCGACGCCATTCACTTCGAGGATGCGAAGGGCGGCGTCATACCACCCGACATCATCAGAGAGTTTAAGCTCAACCTGATGGGCAAACGTGTGGAGAGATAGGAGGAGTGTATGTACAGGGCAGCGGTGATGGTCGCGCCAGGAGAGCCGATGGAGGTACGGGA
>DAOUEW010000277.1:0-4478 GCA_034430275.1 Anaerolineae bacterium
GCGTAGTTGGCCTCCAGGTCGCCTGTGCTATCGAGCATCTGCCGCACGCTGCCCAGCCCGTCGTGGAAGTAATACTGCCTCCCGGCTTGCTGCTGGGCGATGATGTCCAGCCCGTAGAGGTAGACGGCCTCCGTGTCGCTGACCACCACGGGCAGCGCGGCTGCCAGGTCGAGGATGTACTGGGTGGTGTCTCCGCTCACGGTCTTGCTGGTAGTTCGTCTGTGCTCACCACAGGTCCTGTCCCCGTCGCCGTTGTGCGCGGATTCGGTTGTTAAGGTACGTTTGTGTGTTGCCCGGCAGTGCCTGTCGTGGCGAGTACGGCTGTCACCTCACGGCATGTCCGTCCCCAGATAGAATGCCATCCGTTCGTCGATGGCAACGAGGATGCGCTGCAGATCGGCGAACGTCATAGTCTCTGGCCACATGAAGGTATGAAACCGAACGAGGTACTGTTCGTATTGACCGACTGCCTGACAGGCTTGCCTGCCAGTTTGCTGTTCGGTGTAGCAGGCAAAACGAAACTGGTCGGCCACAGGACTTTGATATGGTAACTCGGCGGGGACACTCCAAGGACCCCACCCTTCCCTGGGAGAAAACCACCATGAATCATTGCTACCAGGGTACTTGGAAATCGCTCGCTCAGCACTGCTGAATCGATAGACCTCATGTACCGCTACGACCCGGTTGATGAAGGTGACACCAGTGCGCTCCACACCTAGCGTGTATGCGTTCTTGTAGCTCGGCGTACCCTGCTGGCCCCATCCCTCTGGGAATGCTGATTCGTCCAGTAAGAGCTTCTCGATCGGGAAAGCGGGGGTCGGGACAGGTTCGACACCGAGTCCAACAACGATGGTATCGCCTTCGACTCTAACACACAGCAACGCCAGACTCGCGAGCAGGAGTATCAAACCACCCGCAAGAAACCATCTACATGAATAGGTGCGACCGTTCATTGCCATCTTGTACAACCACTGCCATTGAAGTGACCGACGGGATAGGGATGTGCTGGATTCTCATGGGTGTCCACCAGGTCCGGTGCTTGGCCCAATTCGCTCAGACTGATGAGCATAGAGCCATGGCTGCCCAAGAAGCTCAAGAAACTAGCATAGCTCATGCCGGGCCCGTAGGTCTTGTATAGCTGGATCCCAAACTCGACTTTCCAGTAGTCGCCTGGCTCGTCAAAACAGGTCTTGCCCCACTCTGGATTGATGCATATGTTGGTCTCCGGCTCCCCAGTGAGCGGGTTGCGGAACGGGAGCTGCGTTGTGATTACACAGTCACCCAACCGCTGGTGCGCTGGGTCCTGCACTTCTGCATAGCCAGCACCCCGGTGGAGGAACCAATCGGGAAACCCAACAGACATGCCCATCCAGCCGAAGAAGACGTTGCCCGGGGTCGAGTACTCGTACCAGCGGTAGCCCAGGTGCCCACCGGGGTCCTCGTGAGTGAGCATGATTACTTCGCCTATCTCGCCACGGATCTTGTGCTTGAAGTCCCACTTGCACCGGTCACCCACGAGGTTGTTCCACCTGTCTATCCCCAGCTTCACGTGCACTACTGCCTCCGGGTAAAACCAAGGTGTCAGGAGCAGGTCCCTTGCGGAGGCGAAGTGGCGGCGTATCTCGTTTGCCTCCTGGCTGTACACGTTTGCCTTGAGTTCGCGGAACAGCCAGAGTGTGAGATCGCGATCATCCTCCCACCAACTCCAGGCCCATGGAGATTCGAAGTCTTGTGTGCCAGGGCCCTGAGGAACCAGGCCCGTGGGGTCGATACGGTTGACAGGATTGCTGTCAACGTAGGCCCAGCCGTCCAAGTTGAACGATTGCGCGGTGCTGTCGCTGGCCGGATCCCTGGTGATGAACCTCCCCGTCTCGGGCTGGTAGTACCTGGCCCGCAGGTACAGCAACTCCACCTCCTCGTCCCAGGCCTCGCCGGTGAACCGGTAGGGGTTAGACGCGTCCCCTTCCACCACCGGCACGCCGAAGGGGTCGTAGGCGTAGTTGGTCTGTACCTCGCCCGTGCTGTCGAGTAGTTGCCGCACGCTGCCCAGCCCGTCGTGGAAGTAATGCTGCCGCTCAGCTTGCTGCTGCGCGATGATGTCCAATCCGTAGAGGTACACGGCCTCGGTGTCGCTGACCACCACGGGCAGCGTCGCTGCCAGGTCGAGGACGTACTGGGTGGTGTCTCCGCTCACAGTCTTGCCGGTCCTCACCCCATCGCCGTTGTAGGCGAACTGGGTGGTTTGGGACCCTTGCGTGACTTGCGTCAGCCGGTTAGCGTGGTCGTAGGTGTAGCTGCGCACACCGTCGCTGGTGAGGTTGCCGTTGTCGTCCATGAGGCACATGTGCAGCCTGTCACCGGTGCTGCATGCACAAGCTGCCCGTCGGCCACGCGCAGACCACGCGGGGGTGGCCCCGTGGGCGGGCACACGGCAAGACTGCAGGATCCTGGACTGAAGAAATAGCATGGCTGATGGAAGGAGACCCTCGGCTTGAGGGGAGTCATCCGTTCGGGTGGCGCGCTGATCCAAGACGCCTGAGGGGTGGCGGGGGACCATATGGCCTCCTAAGTCGGTGTGGTCGTGACTGGTGTTGCCGATACTGACTGCTCAATGACCTCGACAATGTCGCCTGTTCTGGGGTCGATCCTCAGATGCAGGCTCGAAGTGAATAGCACGAGATAGCGGACATCCCACGCAAGAACCGTCTGCCCAGTGTGGAGGCGCCAGTAGTCCAGGGTCAGTCCCATGTTTGTGAGTGGGTCCTGATGGCTCAGTAGGAATTCCTCGCCTCCATTGGCTAGTGCGATGCTCCAGGCGTCAACACTGTCCAGGGGCCAATCGCCACGCGCGATGGGCAAGGGCATCGGCACGCTCGAGTCTCTCGCCGCCACCTCCGAGCTCCACCTATCCGCGCTGAAGTTGGCCACGAAGAAGGTGCCCGGTGCAGTCGCTGAAATGAACGTGTAGACGAGCACCGGGTAACCGCCAATGCCTTCCGTCGAGCCTGGAATGGCGGCTATCCCAGTTAGATACGCGTCCGATTGCCACAGCCTCGCTTTTCGCAAAGCCTCATCGTAGTGCTGAGCGGCGGACAACACATCTAGCTGGGGCGTTGCGTCGAACAGATCCTCATCTGAACGGCAACCAGCAGCGACACCACAAACGACGAAGCACCAGAACACTGCCGCCCAGACTGTCCTCTTGAGCCGTCTGCACCGCGCTCGTCGAGACAAGGCGGACATGGCCACCATGAGCATACTCGTTAACTCCTTAGCGATGATAGGCCAGCGACCCGCCAGTTGGTCTTCACAGGCGTGCAATGGCTTATCATTCAGCTATGACCGGGTGGAAGAACTCCTCGGGCTCCGTGTCAAAAAGCTTGCACCACCCGCACCACCAGTTGTACACGGCGAATCGCACCGACTTCATCTCAATGGCGTTCTTGTCCATCAGGAGACTCAGGAAATACGGTTCGTAATTCGTCCGACGCAGCCAGTTCATGCCGAATGCGTCTATCAGAATGTTGAAGGGCGGCTGGAGCGAATTAGCGATTGTGCGGACAGTCAACCCACCGAGGCAACCAGCACTCATCAGATTCGGATCGAGGGGGTTATCTTGCTTGCTCCATGCATACACTTCGATGTTGGCGAAGCCACGGCCTTCGTAGATCTTCTTGGCCTCTGAGATCAGCCTCTCCCTGACAGGCGGTATCCACTCCACTTTTGCGGACACTAGTGCCTCTTGGCCCCAGGGGTCCGGCCAGCGCAAGTGCCGGATCCACTCGTGGTACTTTTCACACTCGTCCTCCTCATGAACGGTCCAGATTCCAGACTCGTCGTCCGAGAACCAGTCGACAAGCCAATCGAAGTCGCCCGGACGGAGCTTCTCCTTGCACTCTGGACAAATACCTTCAGGCCCCCAGCCATCCAAGCCTGCAGGGTCGACATAGTTCGCGGGGTTGTCGGTGACGTACACATACCCGTTCAACGTGCCCGGCTGCCACACGTATCCTGGCCACGGATCCTTGGTGATGAACCTCCCCGTGTCTGGCTGGTAGTACCTGGCCCGCAGGTAGAGCAACTCCACCTCCTCGTCCCAGGCCTCGCCGGTGAACCGGTACGGGTTCGACGCGTCCCCTGCCACCACTGGCACGCCAAAGGGGTCGTAGGCGTAGTTGGTCTGGACCTCTCCGGTGCTGTCGAGCAGTTGCCGCACGCTGCCCAGCCCGTCGTGGAAGTAATACTGCCGGTCAGCTTGCTGCTGAGCCAAGATATCCAACCCGTACAGGTACACGGCCTCGGTATCGCTGACCACCACGGGCAGCGTCGCTGCCAGGTCCAGGACGTACTGGGTGGCGTCTCCGCTCACGGTCTTGCTGGTCCTATCCCCATCGCCGTTGTAGGCGAACTGGGTACTTTGGGACCCTTGCGTGACTTGCGTCAGCCGATTGGCGTAATCGTAGATGTAGCTGCGCACA
>DAOUEW010000278.1:0-3648 GCA_034430275.1 Anaerolineae bacterium
ATCCTGATAGAAGCGCCGATAGCTCCTGCACGTTCGCACCAGATCCTCGAGCATTCTCACCTCCTCATCTACAGTCCGATGACCTACAGACGTGACTGAGCATCGAGCCGAACCCTGAAACCACTCAGAGAGCAGGCAATCTCCACCATCCCTTGTACCATCTGCCGGGTCAGCCAGAGGATCGCAGCAGGGCCGCCTCTGTGGGAAAGCGGCCCTTCTCACTCTGAGAATATCTGCTCTAGAGGATTCGCGCAGGCGACGATCACTGATAGCGGATGCGTGGATCAATAACTGCGTAGGTCAGATCGGTGATGACGTTGGCGATAACAACCACTATCGCTGCGAACACAACCGTACCCGAGATCAAGGGGATATCCACGTTATGAATGGCATCCACTGCCAGTTTTCCTACACCCGGCCATCCGAACACCATCTCGATCAGGACTACCCCGCTCAGGAACCAGGGGATGTCCATGCCGGCCATGGTCACGATAGGCATAATGGCATTGCGCAGGATATGGCGGTAAACCACGATTCGTTCGCGCAGCCCTTTGGCCCGGGCTGTACGCACATAATCAGCGTGCATCACGTCCAACGTGGTGGAGCGCATCATGCGCGCGTACCAGGCAGCACCCCCGGCCCCTGCACAGAGCGCGGGTAAGATAAGATGGTGCAAGCTGCCAGCGCCACCCAGAGGGAAGATGGGCAGTCGGAAGCCCAGCAAGTATAGGGACAAGAGACCCAGCCAGAAGGGAGGTGCCGACACGGCAAGCAGGGCGAAGAGGGTGCCGAGCCGGTCAACCCAGGAGTACTGCTTGAGCGCAGACAGGGTACCGACGGGGATCCCCACCAACAACTCGACCAGGATACCCGCAAAGGTGAGTTGCAGCGTGTAGGGCACCCGCGACAGAATGGCATCCCACACCGGCATCTTGAAGTGATAGGAGTAACCAAAGTCCCCATGGGCTGCACGCCACACGTAGCTCAAGTACTGCTCGTAGAAGGGCTGATCTAGCCCGAGCTGGTGACGGATGCTGTTGACCGTTTCCACGGATGCGTTGGGGCCCGCAAACATCCGGGCGGGATCGGCCGGGAGCAAGTATGCGAGCAAGAACGTGATGAGAGAGATGCCAAAAATCACCGGTAGCATCATCAAGAGACGACGAGCCAGGTAACCACCCATGGTCAACCCTTCTTCAAGATCAGCGTCGCTGGTACGGATCCAGAGCGTCGCGAAAACCGTCGCCGAGCAGATTGAAACTCAGCACGGTCAGCATAATGGCCAGCCCTGGAAAGAGCATGAGCCAGGGTGCACTTCGGTAGTAATACTGAGCCTGCTGGATCATCCCTCCCCAAGTCGGCGTGGGTGGTTGTACACCAATACCCAGGTAGCTCAACGAAGCTTCCAACATGACGTTGGTGGCGATGCCGAGCGTCCCCCACACGATAGCTGTGGGAATCAGATGAGGGAGAATGTGGCGGAACAAGATTCGACCAGACGAAGCCCCTGCACACACGGCGGCAGTGACAAACTCGCGCTCGCGGAGGGAGAGAACCTCTCCGCACACCACGCGCGCGATCCAGGTCCACTGCACGAGCCCGATGACCAGCACAATGACCCACAAGCTAGGCTTCAGCACCGCCACCAGCGCGATGGCGAGCAGCAAACTGGGGAAGGCCATCATCATGTCGGTGAAGCGCATAACGAGGGCCCCCAGCCAGCCTCGGAAGTAGCCGCCAACGCTGCCGAGCACGACCCCTATGGTCACCGCGAGCCCATTGGCCAGCACACCGACAGTGAGGGAGACCCGCGCACCGAAGAGGATGCGACTGAGTAGATCGCGCCCGCTGGAGTCGGTGCCTAGAATGAACCGAGTCGTTGCGGGCAGCGTGCTGGGGACAGGCATTCCCTGGGCTGTGAGCCCATCGTGCAACGGCTCGGCGGGATCGTAAGGTGCCAGCTCATCTGCAAAAACCGCGACCAGGATCAGTAGCAGCACGATGGCCCCACCGAGAAGCGCCAGTCGATCACGTTTGAAACGCCGCCAGACTAAGGATAGTTGACTGTGGTGCTCCGGCAGCCGGTCCGCGACCTCAAAGATGCGGACCGGCTGCTCACTAGCGTCTGTGTGAGTTCGCATTCCCGGTCAATCCGGTTCTACCCTACTCCGATTTCCAGAGCATATATGCCCGGATGTCGTGCACTGGGTGCAAGAAATCCCTCACGCCACCGTGCAGGGCATCAGAGTGTGCGTTGTAGTCCTCCTGGTGGAGGACGGGTACCCACACCGCATCGTCCAACAGGATCTGGAAGATCTCCTGATACTCTTCCATGCTCGCATCCCAGTCACTCATGCCCCGAGCCGCTAACTCCCGGGCATCCAGTTCTGGGTTGCAGTACATGGGCCAGTTCCATCCCCCCTGGACGGCTGAATCACAGCCCAGGATAGGCCCATAGAAGTCGGAGGGGTGTGGGTAGTCTTGTATCCATGCCAGGCCCCCGGACCAGACCATCGGTACTTTCCCAGGAGTGCCAGCGTCGTCGATCACGGTGCTGGGGGACAGAGTTCGGACCTCAAGATCGATTCCGATCTGCTTGAGATCGTTCTGGATGGACTCGCACAGCTTGGGCTCCGGGTCCACCGAGATGCACTCGATGAACGTGCTGAACCCGTCAGGATAGCCCGCCTCGGCAAGCAAAGCCTTGGCTCCCTCGGGGTCGTAGTCGTAGCCTTTGACGTCCGGGTCGTAACCCGGCATCAAGGGGGGCAGCATCCCAACGGCCGGTACGCCACGGCCATTGAGCAACTGCACGATCCGCTCCTTATCGATGGCCATGTTGACCGCACGGCGCACTCGAACATCATCGAAGGGGGCTAGCTGCGTGTTGAGGGCGATATACCCGGTGTGCACCCGCACTGAGTGCACGATCCGATTCTCCCACGCCGGGTCCTCGCTGAGACGCACAAACTCGCCAGGCGGGATGCCATCGCCCAAGTAGTCTACCTCGCCCTTCTCTAGCCTGAGCAGGGCAACGTCAGGACTCACGCCGATTTGCACCTCGACGCCGTCCAGATAGGGTAGTTCGGGAAGGAAGTATTCTTCACTCCGCACGAAAGTCAGCCTCTGCCCAGGTACCCATTCGTCAAAGACAAAGGGGCCTGTACCCATAGGGTGATGGCCGAAGTCCTCACCCCATTTCTCCACCTCTTCCTTGGGTACGATGAACGAGAAGTTCAAGGCCACCACGTTGAGGAAACTGGCATCAGGCTGGGTTAGGGTGAAGCGAATGGTGTAGTCATCCAGCACCTCGATGCCTTCGACCGAGTCGGCCTCACCATTCGCAAACTCCTCAGAGCCCTTGATCGTGAAGTAGAAGCTCTGACCAGGACTCATGGTCTCGGGATCGATCACGCGCGTTATCGTGTACGCTACGTCATCTGCGGTGAGCTCGCGGCCGTTGTGGAACTTGACGCCCTCGCGGAGCGTGAAGGTATAGACAGTGCCGTCAGCGCTCACCTCAGGCATCTCGGCAATGTGGGGAATCATGTTCATGTCCACATCGTAGTCCAGCAGGGCGTCATAGATCCACTTCTCCATGCCCCAGTTATCCCAATCGTAGCCGATGGCAGGGTCCAGAGTTGCGAT
>DAOUEW010000279.1:0-5369 GCA_034430275.1 Anaerolineae bacterium
GGTCCGCTGTGTTATAATGCCCTCACTGTCTGTCGCTCTTGATCGACATCGAAGGCAGTGTCGGTGTGGGCATGCGCCGACTGGACTGTGGAGCGGCAGCCAGCGAGCGAGTGCAAGATCCTTCCCATCGCAGAGCGAGGAGAGCATTTGTCCTACTCCATCGAAACCTTCTCTCTGACCAAGCGTTTCCCTCGGCAGAAAGGACTGTACGGACTGCTGCGGCCATCCCGCCGCGAAGAGGTGGTCGCTGTGGACGGTGTGAGCGTGTCCATCGAGCGCGGTGAGCTGTTCGGTCTGTTAGGGCCCAACGGAGCTGGCAAGACGACGCTGATCAAGCTCTTGAGCACTCTGGTATTGCCCAGTTCTGGAGATGCCCTCATCAGCGGGTATCCACTAGCGGACGGCGAGATGGTAAGGAGGCATATCGGACTGGTCACGGGAGAGGAGCGCAGCTTCTACTGGCGGCTGAGCGGGAGAGATAATCTCCGGTTCTACGCTTCCCTCTACGGCCTATCTCGCTCTGAGGCTGAGGGTCGAGTCAGAGAGCTTGCCAGTCTACTGGGGCTGCAGGAGGTGCTGGACCAGAGGTTCGATACGTACTCGTCGGGCATGAGACAGAGGTTGGCGCTGGCCCGCGGATTGTTGAACGATGCAGAGATCCTGTTCCTCGACGAACCGACCAAGAGCCTCGATCCAGGTTCGGCTGCCAGGCTGAGGGAGACGATCCACCGTCTGGCCCACGAGCGCGGGCATACCATCGTGCTGGTGACGCACCAGCTCGGCGAGGCGGGGGAACTGTGCGACCGTATAGGTATCATGGACCGTGGCAGATTGACGGTGGTGCACGAGGTAGGGCGGCTGAGGGAGCTGGTGAGACCCGAGCTCCGGTACGAGATGGAGATAGCTGGCATGTCGCAGACGAAGCTGGGGGAGCTTCAGCGTCTGGATGGCGTCCTGGAGCTTTCGACGGAGACTCTAGGTCCGGACAGGGTCGCCTTGGATGTCCGTTTGCTCGAGTCGGAGTCGGCCCTGTCTGAGGTTCTGCGCCTTATTGTGGAAGGTGGAGGTGAGATAGGGAGCATCCGGGCAGAAGACGTCACTCTGGAGGAGATCTTCGAGGAGTTCACGGGCGAGGATTGGCCTGCCGGGGGCAGCGGAGTGCCTGATCCTTCTCAGATGCCGTCGGTGGACGTGTTGCCGTACCTCGACAAGGGGCCGGGCCTCGAGGCTGCCAGGATCCCCGGCCTGCTACGCGCGGGCCTCAGGAAGACCTGGGCCTTCGTGCTCAGGGACTTCAAGCTCCAGGTCAGCTATCGCCTGGCCTTCCTGTTGCAGTCCTTGGGCATTCTCTTTTCCGTGGCCAGCTTCTACTTCGTGGCGCTGCTCTTCGGTGAGGCCGCGGCACCGCACCTCCAAGCCTACGGTGGTGACTACTTCGCCTTCGTCTTGGTGGGAATCGCCTTCATGCGCTACCAGGGCGTGGCCATGAGCACGTTCGCGGCCACGATCCGGAGGGGGCAGATGATGGGCACCCTGGAGGCGATGCTGGTCACGCCAACGCGGCTTTCAACGGTTCTCGTCTCGTCGAGCTTGTGGAGTTTCGCTTTCACCTCCCTCCAGGTGCTGATCTATCTAGTGTTGGGGGCGTTCCTCTTCGGGGCCGACCTGGGACACGCTAACCTGCTGGCGGCGGTGGTCATTCAGGTTCTGACCATTCTGGCTTTCAGCGGAGTAGGGATCTTGTCAGCGAGCTTCACCATGGTCTTCAAGAGGGGCGATCCCATCAGCTTCATGTTCGGAAGTGTCTCCACACTGTTGGCGGGCGTACTGTACCCCGTCACAGTGTTGCCGGCCTGGCTGTTGCCGGTTTCGTACCTCTTACCCCTGACCTACTCGCTGCAAGCCATGCGGCGTGCCATCTTGACCGGGGATTCGCTCCTCACGATGGCATCAGACGTGATAGCTTTGCTGCTATTCGCCGCCATCCTGCTGCCGATGAGCTTCGTGGCTTTTCGTTATGCGGTGAAGAGGGCCAAGATCGAAGGCAGCCTCACGCAGTACTAGGGGGTCGGATAGGCCGGAGTTTGGCGAATGCTAGGTCCTTTGCCTTGAGGGCGCGGCACTCAGGGGTGTGAGGAGGTATAGTCTCGATAGGCTCTGCCCAGCGCTGTCAGCGATTTGCTGTCAGGGTCAAACAGATGGCCGTGACCGGCATACCCTTCGAAGTCGTCGTCGTCCAGACTGTACCAGTTCCAGGCCTGGACCAGCCTGTTGTCGTCGGCGGTATACCCGAGCCAGCTCAGCTTGGTGTCGAGGAAGTAGTCGAAGGTAGCCAGCATGAAGGCCTCGACGCGTGGTTCATCGAACCCTAGACTCTCGGGCATGAGGATGCCGTACTCGCTTACGATGAGCGGCTTGTTTCTCTCGCCGTGCTCCTTCATCCAGATCCGGAAGTCGCGGATCTGCTGGTGAAAGACGGTCATGCTATCGTGGTCGTCTAGGCTGTATAACATCCCCTGTTGAACGCCCCCGATCCCACACGGGATTTGACAGCCCCAGGAGTTCTTCTTCTCTTGCAGAATGAAGCCGTGCACATTCCATACATCCACGGGGATCTTCTGACCGTACAGATCCTGGTACTCGTCGAGGATCATGTCCAGGTACTGGAGACGGAGCGGCGTGGCCTGGACGACGCCTCCAATGGCCACCTGGGCAGTGGGGTCAGACCCCTTGATGATTCCGTACAGCTCGTGGTAGAGCTCGGCGTACCGATCGGGGGCAACACAGTCCTGCGCGGGAGCGTCGGGCTCGTTGCCGACTAGCCAGAGCGTGCCTGGTCGCAATCGAGCGTAAGCCTCTATCGCCCCCTGTTCCGCAAGGTATCCACTCTCGGAAAGGCGGATGGTCTGGGCGTACTCCAGGTCGACCACGGTGGGCGGCTGATCCTGGAAACCAAAGGTGACATACCAATCGGCCCCCAGCCGAAACACTTCGTACTCCTCGATGGGGCTCTCCACCACCGCGAAGCCGAAACGGGCGGTTCCGGACCAGGATGGCGGAAGGTACCTCAGCGTCAGGGGGACATACTGCTGCGGAGGGTATGGAGCACCATCCTCGGACAGACCGGCAGGGCGTGGCATCTCCGCTGCTGCAGTTTCCGTGGTGCTGTAGGCGGGAGCCGCCGGAAGCCGCGGCGGAGCGACACAGAGGAGAACTGTCGCGAGGAGCAGAAGGGCCGTTGCGATTCTCGTAGGTCGATGTCTACTGAAACTTGAATGTCTCACTATGGCTAGATGCTATCAGTGTCGAATGCGCTGCCTTCTCAACCAGCACCGGCAGGCACATCTCCCACGTCCACTGGAACCAACCGTCCAACCCATGCCACATTGCCTCGTTGAGGACCCGTTTCTTTTCACCATCCAAGCCAGTGGGTCGTACTGAGAAGAAGACTGCGGTGTCGGTGGTAACAGAGGGTGGCACTTGTCACCTGGGGCTATTCTACAGGAGGTCCGGCAGCTTGACAAGCCTGTAGCTTTGTGCCATTCCATGGAGTAAGAGCCTTGGCGTGCCGAGGTATCCGGAGCGGGAAGCGAGGACAAACGCTGTGGCTTCTACGAGTGACGACAAGTACGTTGTCCACCGTCACCAGCGTGATGATGGCGGGCTCTCTAGGACTGGTGGCGGTCATGACGTTGCTGGTTCTGCTGGTGCAGAAAGAGCTGATTGCGGTGAGCGATGGAGCAAGGGCCAAGGTTCTCGTGCGCACCTTGAACGCCGCCATCGCGCCACTGCTGATGGCCTTTGCACTGAGCATGGTGGTCAAGGTCATGCAGACATTGGGCTAGAGAGTCTGCCTTCCTCAAGAACCAGTTTGCCGACTATGGAGCCGCGCGACATGCTGTGCGGCCTTTATGTTTCTCTGCGGGACCTACGATTTCCACCAGTTTGGGCCCAATGGATAGGGGAGTACCTACCTGGGACCTTGACGAAGCACCCAGATGACCAGTGCCAGGAGCGGGATCGCGCCAAGGAAGCTGGCGACCGACACAACCAGGAGTGCATTGGGCGCGGAAGAGATGTGGAGCAGCGAGGCGGCATCGATGCCTAGTGACGAGGAGACAACCCCGACCACCACCAGCCCTCCGACACAGACAAACAGCAAGAACGCTCCGCCCATCGCTATCCAAAGCACTTTCCTCGACACCCGAAGTCTTCTGGGCCGCGCGTCGCCCTCGGGCGATGGCTCTGCTGCACCCGTCACCTCGTCGTCCGCCGCGGAGAGGGATGGTTCTTGGACCAGCACCTCCCCCGAACGGGGGCGTTCCACCTCTTCCATTCTTGCCGGCTCGATGTCTGGCTTCCTGGCTACGCGCGGAGTGACGCTCTCTGCAACCTTGTCCAGCGTGGGCTCGGGCACGCCGAGCTTGTCCTTGATGACCAGAGGCTCCTCAGCCAGGGGTTCTCGAGGCGCTGGGGGTTCCATCTCTTTCATGCTTGCCGGCTGGACAGCGGGTTCTGGGGCCTTCGGCGGGACCGCGACCTGCGGAGCCTCGTCACGCGTCTGCTCGTCGGCCTCCCTGGCCTCCACACGCTCTTTGAGCGGTGACTCCACGGCTGCCTCGGCACCCAATCTCGCTGGGGTGGTTTCCGGCACTCTCGCATCTAGTGTCTCTTGAGGGAAGCGACTGACGTAGAGGGGACACTCCTTGTACCTCTTCGAAAGGCAGTAGCGTTGTTGCTCGCGCTGGCCCACCACCAGCGCCGGCGTCGCCAAGTAGCAGTGATGGGATGGGCTTGGAAAAGGGAAAGGAGTTGTGCCGTGTTCTCCTAGGCCCAGATGAGGGCAGCGTGCCACTGTGTAGACCTCACTTGGTGTGACGCTCGTCCGGAGGCACGGCTAGGCCCGGGGCGGAGCGTCGTTTGTGGCAGGAGACCCCACGGAGCCAGTTCAGTGTTCTTGATGGCCCGTGGTCAACCTCCTCAACTTCCCCAGAAGGGCATGACGAGGAATAGCACAATGTTGGTTATCCCATGAGCGAGGGTGACCCCGATCAGAGACCACGAAGCTTCTGCAACCCATCCGAATAGCAGGGCAACACCGAATACGAACACCACGTCCAGCAGCGACCGATATCCGGTATGCAGAACAGCGAAGAGCAGGGCCACATACAGTAGACCAAAACGGCCGAGCACCTGCACCGATGCTCGCTGCAACATGCCACGGAAGATCAGCTCCTTCGCGAAGCCTGTGCAGATCATCAAGATAGTACCAGCGACCAACATGCTCTGCCAGGCGGGATCGGTCACCAGCGGCTCAGGTCTGAGGATGCGGTATTCTGTTATCCCAAACGTGAAGCCTGTCAGAGCTA
>DAOUEW010000280.1:0-9010 GCA_034430275.1 Anaerolineae bacterium
CGACGAGGCCGTGTCGGCCCGCCTAGCCACCGACGAGGCGCGCGCTGAGGCTGAGCGCACGAAGGCCGCCCTGGAAGAAGAGTTCGCGGGGGTGGACGAGGAACGCCGGGAGATCCTGAACCGAGCTCGCCAGCAAGCCCGATTGGAGTTGGCAGAGGTGCGGAGGGAACTCCAGGCCACCTCCAAGAGCCTCAAGGCCCGGCCCCAACCACAGATTCTGTCGGAAGCCAAAGCGAAGCTGAAGGAGATAGAGGAGGTCATAGAGCCTCCCGAGCCGCGGCTCAGGCGCTATCCAATCGACAAAGCTCGGCTTCGCGTGGGGCAATCCGTATGGGTCGAAGACCTCCGACAGCGAGGGCAGATCACCGCTCTTTTGGAAGAAGATGAGGCGGAGATCGCCCTCGGCAGGTTTCGGGTCAAGGTCAGGCTCGACGATCTGGAACTGCTGGAAGAGGAGGGCGAGACCAGCGCGGAGGACACATATCTGGCTGTCGCACCCCGTGTGCCCCCGCCCAGTGCCCTCCAGTTGCGGGGCCAGCGAGTTGAGGAGGCGCTCATCGAGCTGGACAAGTACTTGGACCAAGTATACCTAGCCCGTCTTCCCGAGGTCCGCATCGTGCACGGCAAAGGCACGGGGACTCTCCGGCAGGTGGTGCGCGAGGAACTGCATCGGCACCCCCTGGTCGCTTCCTATCGACCAGGCTTGCCCGAAGAAGGGGGAAACGGCGTCACGGTCGCCGAGATGATCGAGTAGTGGCCGCCATGGGACTAGGAGGCCGCCTCCCCCGATTCGCGGCCATCCGGCTCGTCGGCGAAGAACGCGAGGGCCAGAACGGCCAGCAGATAGCCCAGGTAGTTCTCATTCATGAAGCGCGACGTGTAGAAGAAGGCCAGCGTCAAGAAGGCGTAGTGGTAGAGCATCGAGGAGACAAAGTTGTGCTTCCATTGTCGCCACAGCAGATACAGAAGCAGAGGCGCACAGATCAAGATTTCAGGCATCCAAAACGGGAAGTAGTCCAGTCGGGATTCGACCAACTCCAGCGCCAACACCAGATTAGCCACACCCCAGCCCGTGATCTGATAGGGTGCCTCCGCTGTACCGCTGCTCCACCGCCACACGTCGTCCAGCATGGCATCGAAGTTCCAGAGCGCGAAGGGGCCAAGCAGGAGCACCAGCACAAGAATGATGGGCGCTATCCTGCGCAGCAGAAACAGGGCCAGAGGCCTGATCTCGCCTCCAACGGAGAACCCGCTCGAGCGGATGAGGTACAGAAGATAGAAAGGCACCAAAAACCAGGCGGTGGGCTTGCTCGCACAGGCCAGGCCCAGCATCGCCAGCGACCACGTATGGGCGCCTCGTTTGAGTAAATACGCCGAGAAGACGATCCACGCCAGCACGAACACATCGTTCTGTCCGAAGATGATATCGCTGCCCATGATGGGGTTGAGCCCCAGCACCATGACCAGGCACAACTGCTGGACCCGGTCGCGCACCAGCCGTGAGGCCACAACCAGCGTGATCACAAACAGCAGAAGATACACCAACCTCTCATCGTACCAGCCCAGCAGCGCCTGGCTCGAGACGTAGAAGGGCGCCGAGAAGAGGAAAGTCCAGGGAAGATAGGGATAGTGATACAAGGCGGTGCGGTAGTCGAGGCCCCATTCGGCCATCGGCGTGTCTACGTAATCCTCGACGTATGGGTTCTGGCCTGCCAGAATGTACTTGGTGGCCTCCTCTGTTTGAATGACGCCGCCGTCGTGGCAGAAGCTGGCCGGACCCGTAACGTGGCGCAAGAGCACGGAGAACGTGGAAGAGGCCACCACGGTGGTGAACACGATACACACGATCAGGGCTAGCTTGGCCCGGTGCCGGACCCGCTCGCCGATCCCCTTCCACAGATCGAAGGACACGTACAGGATCAACAGGCCGAAAGTGACGCTGATCAGCAGCAGGCTGATGGGGTCGGTCATCCAGTGGGCGAGCAGCTCCAGTGCCTTCTCCGAGAGCAGCGAGCCTACCACCGGGATGCGTTGGATGAGCTCGACCCTTCTCTGGGCCACAAGGCGATCGGCCAGGGTGTCTATACGCACTCTGGCCAAGACCAGTACGAAGAGCAAGAGAACGTCGAAGGACTTGGTCCTCACCGCAGTGTCCTTTCTAGGCGCCTATTATATAGTAGGAGAGGGGGTGAGGCTACCGGTTTCCCCACACGGGCGACGAGGTTCAAGAAGATGCCCAGCACCCTGAGAAGATACACCGGGCTGCTCGTCCGGATCGTCCTGCTCACCATCACGATATGGGGCTCCAATCTGTGGTTGGTGCGGATCAGGGACTCGGTCTACAGCCACCGCTCGGTTCTGGCGGGCCAGCCCAAGCTGGGACAGCCCGGCAGCCCCCTGGTGCAGCAAGTCGTCCTGGTCATCGTCGAAGGCCTCCGCTACGACGCCTCTCTGGAGATGCCCTTCCTCAACAGCCTGCGGGAGCAAGGGTTCGAGGCCCGATGCCGGGGCTACTGGCCCTCGTACTCTCAGAACGCCTGGACGACTCTGATCAGCGGTGCGGGACCAGAGATCAACGATGCCCCTCTGGTCAACGTGCCCGACGATCAGTTGCACTACCTCACCGTTGATGGCCTCTTCACCGAGGCAAACAGAGCCAATCTCACCACCGCGGTCGTCGGCCCATCGTGGTGGGGGAAGACTATTCCAGAACAGGTGCTCAATAGGAGCTTTGTAGCGCCCACGACAGGCGTAGAGGCTGACCAGCGTGTGACCGAGACCACTCTGGACCTCATGGGGAATGTGCCTCCCAACTTCCTCCTGGTGCAGTTCAGCCAGGTGAGGGAGGCTGCCCTGCGCTACGGTACCCACAGCCAGGCCTACCAGGCCGCAGTGCTCCGAGCCGATTCTCAACTCGAGCAGATCGCACGATCCATGAGCCTGAGGCGGAACGTGCTTATCGTGACCTCAGATCACGGTCATCTCAGCCACGGCGGACACGGAGGAGCGGACGAAGACGTTGTGATCACCCCGTTGGTGATGGCGGGAGGGCGAGTGGCGCCGGGGAGCCGAGAGGAGATAGAGCAGACAGACATAGCGCCCACCATCGCAGCCGTGCTGGGAACGGCGATACCCAGCGCAGCACAGGGAGAGATCCTCTTCGATGCACTCCTCATGGACGAAGCGGAGAGCACAGAGAAATGGGTATCATGGGCGCAGCAGAGGGTGGAACTGGCGGACGTCTATCTGGAGAGTATCGGCCGGGAGCCTCTAAGTGCGGCTGCCAAGGGCGACGCCGAAGTGGCGTACAGTTCCCTGCTGGTCAGGAACTTCGAGAGTGCCCGCCGATTGGCCGAATACGCCATACAAGGATCAGACGCCGAAATGCAGAAGGGCCGCAGCCAGCGTTTAGACACAGAAGAGCGCCGGAGAATACCCTTCGTCGTCGTTTCTGTGTCTGCGGTGGCCTACCTGCTCTGGCGCCGCTGGAGCCGCACAACCGCCGCCCTGGTGGCCAGCGCACTGGGTACTGTAGTCTTCTACAATCTCCTGTTTCTATGGGAAGGCGAAGTATACTCCTTCAGCACCATCGACAACTGGGACGCCTTCATGTCCGGCTCCGTGGCACGCATGGGCACAGCCCTTCTCCCAGCGATCTGCATCCTAGTCTGGCTGGTCTGGAAGCAGAAAGAGAGATCGCCCATCGAAGTGGCCACTCTGAGCTACAGCTTCGCTCTCATTCTGGCCTACCTCCTGGCCCTCCCTCTGGCCGCCGCCTACGCGCTCAACGGCTTCGAGATCACCTGGCGTTTGCCCGATCCTCTCTTCGCCTTTCTCCAGGTCTCCGCGCTGGTGCAGCTTGGCCTCGCCGCCTTCATGATCCTCGTTCCACCTCTGTTCACCGTACCGCTGGACAGGATACTCCGCTGGGCTGCCGCAACGGTCAACCGTCGTCAGACCACCGGGTCGTGATAACTCGACGGACGAAGGTTCAGGGCCGCCCGCCGTTTCCTCTTTGAGCACCGCTCTGTTATAATGGGAAGGTGCGCCAGCAACCCGGCGTGAGGAGAGTCGAGTTGAGAGTCCTGCTTATCGACCCCAAGATGGACCTGCCCATAGACGTGCGCAGTAGCCCCTCACTGGGCCTCGCTTACCTGGCTGCCGTCTCTGAACGACGGGGCGACGAGGTCCGCGTCTTCGACATGCAGGCGGAAGACACACGACTGGAGCGAGTCGTGGCCGAGTTTCCCCCTGATGTGGTCGGGATCACGGCCACGACTATTCAGATCGAGAGTGCCTGGCGTTTCGCTCGCGAGCTGAAGCGATTGACGAACGCCTGCATCGTCCTCGGAGGCTCTCACCCCACGGTCTTGCCGGAGGAATCGGTCCAGAGGCCCGAGATCGACGCTGTGGCACGAGGTGAGGGAGAGCTCACCTGGATCGACGTCTGCAACCACCTGGAAAAGGGCGAAGCCTTGGACGGAATTCTAGGCATCACCTTCCAGCGCGATGGGCAAGTAGTCCACAACCCCGACCGATCCGTCATCGAAGACGTGGATTTCCTCCCCTTTCCGGCCTACCGCCACTTCCAGATGGATCGTTACTCCAATCTACAGCCTACGCTCGACGACGTGGAAGGACCAAGCTATCCCATCCTCACCTCGCGAGGCTGCCCGTACCGGTGCAGCTACTGCTCACAGATCCTCCCCCGGGGATGGAGAGCGCGGTCGCCTGAGAGTGTGGTCTCAGAGTGGCGATGGCTGGTCCAGGACCTGGGCGCCGCGGAAATAGGCGTTCTCGACGACTCCTTCAACATCGACCGGCACCGAGCTCTGGAGATCTGCGACCTGCTCATCGCCGAGGGCTTGAACCACGTGCCCTGGATCATGATCAACGGTATTCGCGCCAACCTGGCCGACGAGGTGCTGCTAGGCAGGATGCGTCAAGCCGGCTGTATACGGACGGCCTTTGGAGTGGAGAGCGGAAACCAGCGCATTCTGGACACAGTCATCCACAAGCAACTCACGCTGGACCAGGTGCGCTCAGCCTTCAAGGCCGCCAAAGCGGTGGGCATGGAGACCATTGGTTTCTTCATCATCGGGCTACCGGGGGAGACGGAAGAGACCATGGAAGACACCATCCGCTTCGCCTGTGAACTCGATCCCATCATCGCCAATTTCTCCATGGCTACTCCCTTCCCCGGCACACAGATGTACGACCAGGTGTTGGAGCAGGGCAGGCTCCTGGTGCACGATTGGCACGAGTTCGCCTTCTTCGAGAACAAGGCCCAGTTCGAGACCGATGAGATGCCCGCGGAGCTCGTGGAGCGTAAATGGCGCGAGGCCTACCGCCGCTTCTATCTCCGGCCACACCGCGTGGCTCATACACTGCTGCGCAGGCGCACCTGGCTGGAACTGCCCCGCACCGTCCGTATGGCCTGGAAGACAGTGGTGAGCTAGTGAAGTCGCCCCTTGACAAGCTTGCCCAGCGTCCGTACAATCGGACCGGCCAGACTCGAGAGAGTCCCACACACCATCGAGGTGGGTCCTTCGGCCGCCTTGAGAGGTACCGGTGAGTCGACCCGAGAGAACAAAGTGCAGTGTGGGCATTACAGCCCACAACGAAGAGGCGAATATCGGCCAACTGCTGGAAGCGATGATCGGCCAGCGACTCGAAACGGTGGAGATCACCGAGATCATCGTCGTGGCTAGCGGCTGTACAGACAGCACCTCCGCCGTAGTGCAAGGTTTCCAGGCCAGAGATCCCCGTATCAAGCTGCTCGTTCAGGAGGAGCGGGAGGGCAAAGTCTCGGCCGTCAACCTGTTCCTCAGACACGCCGTGCAGGATATCTGCGTCCTGGAGAGCGGCGACACCCTGCCCGGCGAGGAAACCGTGGAGAACCTGGTCAAGATGTTCCGGGACCCCCAGGTGGGCATGACCGGGGCGCACAAGGTCCCTGTAAACGTGCCGGACCAGGTCGTCGGCTATCTCTCTCACCTGCGCCTGACTCTGGAGCATTCGTTGTGCCTGGAGATTCCGCGCCTGGGCGAGATGATCGCCTTTCGCAAGGTCTTCGACGAGATACCCCCGGACGTAGCCATGGACGAGGCCTTCGTCGAAGCCCTGATGATCAAACGCGGGTTGCAGGTGCGGTACGCGCCCGATGCGATGGTCTACAACATGGGCCCCGAAACCCTCGGCGATTTCGTGCGTCAGCGGCGCAGGAATTACGCGGGACACCTCCACCTCAAGCGCAAGTACGGCTACCGGGTATCCAGCCTGGACAACACGCGGGTGGCGCGTCTGGCGGTGGGTGAGGTCTGGCGAGCCATCAGGCACACCGTACGCCTGATATACGTCTTCTCCGCCCTGGCAGGCATCGAGGTGTTCTCCCGCATCCTCGGCAGCTACGACTACTACGTCAAACGCGACAAGCACGTCGTGTGGGATATGGCCTGGACGACCAAAGAGGTGGACCAGGCCAGGGTGGAAGCAGCGGAGAAGTCCCTGAAGGCCTCACCGGAGGAATGAGTTGAGGGACAAGCTGATCGCAGTCCTCAAGGTTGTTGTCAGCGTGGGGTTGATCGCCTATCTGCTGAGCCGAGTGGGGATGGAAAAGTTGGTCGAGGTGACGTCTTCTGCCTCGGCCAACTACCTATATGTCCTCGTAGCGCTGTTCCTTTACTTCGGAGCCATAGCGGTGGGCTCCGTCAAGTGGCAGATACTGCTCAAGGCGCAGGGGATAAGGGTGCCCCTTGGCACCCTTCTCTCCTTTACCTTCGTAGGTCTCTTCTTCGGCAACTTCCTGCCCACCAACGTAGGCGGCGACCTGGTACGCGGCTATGATCTCGCCCGCCACACCCTACTTCCCGCCGAAACCGCCATCTCCGTGCTGGTGGACAGGATGCTGGGCCTCATCGCTTTCGTCTTCGTGGCGGCGGTGATGGCCTTGCTGGTGGTGTACTCCGAGGGCCAGGCCGCACTCTGGGAAGTAGCTGTCGTCGCTGCACTAGTGCTCCTGGCGCTTTGCGCAGTCTTCGCCCTCATGCTCAGCGGCCGGCTGCGGGCACAGATCAGGCGTCTCTTCCGTATCTCGTTCCTCTCTCGCCTGGCCCCTCTTTACGATCGGCTGTCGGAAGCGTTGTCGGCCTACCGGCGGAGCTACGCCGCCCTGACGGTGTGCTTCGGCATCTCCGTTCTGGTACTCACTATCGGCAGTGTGGTGAACTACCTCATCTCCCTGGCCCTGGGAGGCGGCATCTCTCTTCTGCACATCTTCCTCTTCACGCCGCTCATCACGTTCGTTCTATTGATACCCATCTCCATAGGCGGCATCGGACTCAATCAGAGCGCTTACGTCTTCTTCTTCAACCTGGTGGGCGTCCCGGAGCAGAGATCACTAGCCATCTCCCTCATCATGCAGGCCATCATCATCGTCTCCAGCCTGCCAGGTGGCGTGTTGTGGTGGAGGAAGCGTTCCGCCGGCCACCCAGAGCCAGCCGTGGAAGCCACGCCCGAGCGGTGATGCGCCCCCGACCAGTATCTGGCTCCTCCGGCGAAGTGAGAGACAATTCCCTCGCGGTACATACCCCCGCCTCTGTGGCCTGAGTCAGAGATCGTCCGCCTCGTCCCCAAAGAGTATCTCGCGCTGGGACTGCACCATTCTCCACCCACTCGACACAACGTGAAGACACGCGAGTAGTCGGATATAGCTACGCTGGCACCAGCACCGGACGGCCTTTGCTGCCGTGCGGCAGGGCCCTAGCTCCCGCAACCATCCCCTGCCTTTCCACTCCCCCTCTCCCAAACACCATAGGCATATATGCGTATCGCTTGTCGGGCGGATGTACCCAAGCTCCCCTGCAGCAGCCCCGGCCTAAACACCCACAGACCCCGCGACAGCTTGCGCCTTTCTTCGGGGTGCATAACAAGCGCTTTCCCTCTTCAAAGGTGGCCCCCACTATGGTAGACTGTCAGTGGAAGTAGGGAAACACGGTTTAGGAGGTGACTGACATGTTGTCTCTTGAGATAGTAGGTGTAATGGGTGGACTGTTTGCCTTCCTGGTGTACGCCATGGTCAGGACCCAGGCAGCCAGAAGGATATCACAGACAGAGCACCAGGCTGGGGAGCACGCCGCGAGGCCCGCGGAGGAGACTCGTTAGTAGTCGGTTCCGAGGGCCCTCGGGCGCGCAGTGCTCTGGCCAGTATCACAAACGGTTTGGAAAGGAGGTGAGAACTGTGCTGTCACTGGAGCTGATAGGGATTTTCGGTCTGCTGTTCGTCTTCGTGGCCTACGTGATGGTTGTGACGCAACTCGAGCGCAGGCGTTTGCACGTTGCCGACAAGAAGAAGGCAGAGGGAGAAAAGCTTGCGGAGTCGGTCCGCCCCTCGAGCGGGGCCTAGGCTGGCCGCTGAACAAGACTACACCTAGCTGCGGAGGTTAGTGGAATGTTGACAATTGAGATTGCTGCTGCGTTGATTCTGTTGGTCGGACTGCTGATCTATGCCATGGTTAGGTCCTATCTGGACAGAACACGCACTCACTTGCCTGGACGGGCCGAACGAGCGGCCAGAATACTAGTCGTAGACGACGATCCGGACTTCCTGAACATCACGAAGAGGATCCTAGTCAACCACGGGCACGAAGTCCACACCGCTTCGAGCGGCGCTGAGGCGCTGAAAGCGATGCGCGGCTCTTCTGTCAAGCCTGACGTGGTATTGCTGGATATCATGATGGACTACATCACGGATGGTCTGGATGTCAGCAATGCGATGCAGAGAGATCCTCATCTGAAGAGTATCCCTGTGATCATGATCACGTCGCTCACGGGCGTCAAGAGTCACGAGTTGTTCCCTAGCGACCAGCGCGTCGCAGTGAGCGCGTGGCTCAACAAACCGGTCAAGCCCTCAGAGTTGCTAAACGCGGTGCAGAAGACTCTGACCGGCGTGACGGAGGGAGTGCCCGTTGGCGTTCCCGCCGTCTCCTAGTGGGTGCGCGGCCGTGTTTGC
>DAOUEW010000281.1:0-5178 GCA_034430275.1 Anaerolineae bacterium
GTGCTCCAGCACCCAACTGCACATTACGACATCGAAGCAGGCCGCCGGGAAGGGCAACCGCGCCAGATCCCCGTTCACCAGTTGCCCCAGGCAACGGTGTTCGCCCAGGGAAGCCAGGTCAGCGTCCACCCCCACGGCCTGCCTCACGTTCTCCCAGTAGAGTTCGATCACTCCACCCCGTCCGCATCCCGCGTCCAGGACTCTCGTCTCCGGCCCGACGTGCTGCCCAACCAGCCTCGCGTAGAGGGAGACTCCGTCCTCGTAGCCCGGGCGCAGGCCGCGGTAGAGCTCCCGGTATCTCTCCTGCTTGTCCAGAGGTATCATCACCAGCGACGCTGCTATCCCGCGTGCTCCAGCGCGGCCGCTTTCTCGAAAGTGAGGTGGCCATCCTGGAGCTCTACCCTCACCCCATCGCCGTCGCTGAACGTGCCCTCGAGCATCTCTCTCGCCAGAGGATCCTGAAGCTCTCGCTGGATCACTCGCTTCAGCGGCCGAGCGCCGTAGACCGGATCGTAGCCCTCCTGCGCCAGATACCGCTTGGCCTCGTCACTCACCTGGAGGGTGATCTTGTAGTCCGCCAGGCGCTTTTCGAGCTGGCCCAACTGGAGGTCCACGATCTTCACCAGGTTCTCCAGGCTTAGAGAGTGGAAGATGATGATCTCGTCCACCCGGTTCAGGAACTCGGGACGGAAGTGCTGGTTGAGCGCCTCCATCACCCGCCGGCGCATCTCCTCCTCATCCTGACCCGCTAGGTCCCGGATCCACTGGCTGCCGATGTTAGAGGTCATGATCACCACCGTGTTCTTGAAGTTCACCACCCGACCGTGACCGTCCGTCAGCCGGCCGTCGTCCAGTATCTGCAACAGTACGTTGAAGACCTCGGCGTGGGCCTTCTCTATCTCGTCGAAGAGGATCACCGAATAGGGCTTCCTGCGCACCGCCTCGGTCAGTTGTCCGCCTTCCTCGTAGCCGATATAACCGGGAGGTGCCCCAATCAGTCGAGCCACAGTATGACGCTCCTGGTACTCGGACATGTCCAGCCGGATCATGTTCTCCTCGTCATCGAAAAGGAACTCGGCAAGGGCCTTCCCCAGCTCCGTCTTGCCCACACCGGTGGGGCCGAGGAAGATGAAGCTGCCGATGGGCCGGTTGGGGTCCTGCAATCCAGCTCTCGCCCGGCGCACGGCGTTGGCCACCGCCTCGATGGCCTCGTCCTGGCCTACGACGCGCAAGTGTAGCCGCTCCTCCATCTTGAGCAGCTTCTCCACCTCACCCTCCAGAAGCTTGGAGATGGGTATGTTGGTCCACTTGGAGACCACCTCGGCGATGTCTTCTGCGTCCACTTCCTCTTTCAGCATCCGCTGGCCGGCCTGCAGCTCGCGCAGGCGACCCTCGCTCTCCTTCAACTGACCCTCTAGCTCGGCCAGCTTGCCATATCTCAACCGGGCGGCCTGCTCCAGGTCCGCGTGCCGCTCCGCCTGCTCGATCTCCACCTTGGTCTGTTCGATCTGTTCCTTCCGCTGGCGCAGCTCCTGGATGGCATCCCGCTCCAGCTGCCAATGGGCCTTCATGCGGTTGCTTTCCTCCTGGAGCTCCGCCAGGTCCTTCTCCAAACGCTGCAACCGTTCCTTCGACGCCTCGTCCTTCTCCTTCTTCAAGGCCTCGCGCTCGATCTCTAGCTGCATGATCTTGCGGTCGATCTCGTCCAGCTCCGCCGGCTTACTGTCGATCTCCATTCGCAGCCGCGACGCCGCCTCGTCTATCAAGTCGATGGCCTTGTCCGGCAGAAACCGATCGCTGATGTAGCGGTCCGACAGCGTGGCAGCGGCGATGACCGCGGAGTCCTGGATACGCACCCCGTGGTGCACCTCGTACCTCTCCTTGAGACCCCGCAGAATGGAGATAGTCTCCTCTACTGAGGGCTCGTCGATGAGAATAGGCTGGAACCTGCGCTCCAGTGCCGCGTCCTTTTCGATGTACTGCCGGTACTCGTCGATGGTCGTGGCCCCGATGGCGTGCAACTCGCCTCGGGCCAGCATGGGCTTGAGCATGTTGGAGGCGTCCATGGCCCCCTGGGCCGCACCAGCCCCCACCACGGTATGCAGCTCGTCGATGAAGAGGATGATCTGGCCCTCCGACTCGGTCACCTCGTTGAGGACGGCCTTCAGACGCTCCTCGAACTCCCCTCTGAACTTGGCTCCGGCGATGAGAGCGCCCAGGTCCAGGGCTACCACTTGCTTGTTCTTGAGTCCCTCGGGCACATCACCCCGAACGACGCGCTGTGCCAGTCCCTCCACGATGGCGGTCTTGCCCACACCCGGGTCCCCAATGAGTACCGGGTTGTTCTTGGTGCGGCGCGAAAGCACCTGGATCACCCGACGTATCTCCTCATCCCGCCCGATCACCGGGTCCAGCTTGCCCTGCCGCGCAAGCTGTGTGAGGTCCCGACTGTACTTCTCCAGAGCCTGATACTTGCCTTCCGGGTTGGCGTCCGTCACACGCTGTGACCCCCTGATGCTGGTCAACACCTGATAGATGCTCTCCCTGGTCACGCCCAGGCTCTTCAGGATGTCGTACGCTGCGCCCTTCACGCGCTCGTCGCCGATCCCGATGAGCAGGTGTTCCGTGGAGACATACTCGTCTTTCAGGCGGCCGGCCTCTTCCAGGGCGATATTGAAGACCTGCTGCAAGCGCGGAGAGACGTACACCTGGGCGGCCGCCCCGTGGACCTGCGGCATCTTGCCCAGTGCCTCCTCCAGCCTCTGCTGCACCAGGCCGGGATCGACCTCTAGCTTGCGCAGAACCTGTGACGTTATGCCCCCCTCCTGGCTGACCAGGGCCAGGAGCAAGTGCTCCGGTTCTATTTGACTGTGATGATGGCTTGTGGCCAACTCCTGGGCGGCAACAACCGCCCCCTGAGCTTTCTCAGTGAACTTGTTCAGATCCATTGTCTATGGCTCTCCTCCAGATCGAATCTCTGCTACGACATATCGTCCAGCAGGCTGCGGAGGCGCGCTATCTCCCTCTCGAATTCGGCGCGCGAGCGATCCATCTCCTCCTGCATCTCTTGCATCCTCTTCCTCATGTTAAAAATGACCTCGACGCCGGCCAGATTCACTCCGAGGTCGCCCACCAAGCGAATCACTGCCCGCAAGTGCTCGACATCCCGAGGAGAGTAGAGTCGGCGATTACCTTTCGATCGGTGCGGGCTGACCAGTCCTACCCTTTCATAATACCGAAGCGTCTGGGGATGAAGCTCCAGCATCCTGGCAGCCACGCTAATCACGTAGCAGGGCTCATCGTACAGCTCTTCTTCGTTCTCCATACATCTCACCTCCTCAAGCGGCTGTGACTGTCCTCCAAGGCAATGTGGGAGCTTAGCGCATAGCGGCGAGCTCCGTGAACAGCTCCCTTTCTCTCTCACTCAAGTTCTCGGGCACCTCGACCCTCACCTTGGCGTATAGATCGCCCCGCTTCTGAGGGTCCTTCAAGAAAGGCATACCTTGACTCTTCAGTCGAAAGGTCTTTCCGCTTTGAGTCTCGGGAGGGATTCTGAGCATTGCTCCTCCTTTGAGGGTGGGGACTCTCACCTCCCCGCCCAGAACAGCGGTGTAGAGATCGACGGGAACCTCGCAGTACAGGTCATCGCCTTTCCGTTCGAGGGACCGATGAGGCAGCACCGTGACCCTCAAGTACAAGTCGCCCTTGGTGCCTGCGCCAAGACCCTGGCCGCCTTCACCTCTCATGCGGACCTTCGATCCCGTGGCCACACCAGCGGGGATCTTCACCTCCAGCCGGCGCCCATCCTTCTGCAAGACCCTGGTCGTGCCGGAGAAGGCTTCCTCCAGTGTGACCTCTACCTCGTGCTCGTAGTCCTGCCCCGGGCCGGTGCGAGGCTGACCGCCTGCACCCCACGACGCGCCGCCCCCTCTTCCCGTACCTCCGAAGATGGCGCTGAAAAAGTCGGAGAAGCCGCCCCCTCCACCGAAGAGATCGCCCAGATCAGCGTACTCGACGTGCACGCCCCCACCACCCGGCTGCGCGTACCATTGACCCCAATCGAACCCACCCTCATCGGGGCCTGTACGCTGCCACTGCCGCCAACTGGCACCTAGCTGATCGTATTTCTTCCGCTTCTCGGGGTCGCTGAGGACCTCGTGAGCCTCGTTGATCTCCTTGAAGCGCTCCTCAGCGTCTGGGTCGCCGGGGTTGACGTCGGGATGGTGCTTGCGAGCTAGCTTGCGGTAGGCCTTCTTGATCTCCTTTTCGCTCGCCTTCTTCCCCACCCCCAGGATCTTGTAGTAGTCTTTGTACTCCATACTCCTCCTCGATAGACCGGCTCACCCGCTCTCGTTGTACTGATACCATTATACCATTTTATGACACTTTCGTCAAGCATCAAGTGATGATAGTTGAGTGAACTATTGTAGGGATACTTGACATACGACAGAGAATATGCTATACTTGGAATAGAACGTCTCTGCGTATGGAGAACGAAAAGAGGGATGGAAAGGAGTGTTCAGCATGAGTATCGTAAGATGGGAACCCTTCCGAGATTTCATGACTTTGAGAGAAGCGATGGACAGGCTCTTCGAAGACAGCTTCGTGGGGCGACGTCCGAGGGAGTGGGCGGCCGCTGCCGAGGGCACCCTGGCGGTAGACATGTACGAGACCGAGGACGCCGCGGTGGTCAAGACCGCCGTACCGGGAGTCAAGCCGGAAGACATCGACATCACCATCTCCGGCAACACTCTGACCATCTCGGGCGAGACCAAGCAAGAGGAGGAAGTCAAAGAGGAGAACTACATCCGGCGCGAGCGACGCTATGGATCCTTCTCTCGCTCGGTGGTGCTGCCGGAGAGCCTCAAGGCTGACGAGGCGGAAGCTTCCTTCGAGGATGGTGTACTCACACTCACCATCCCCAAGGCACCGGAGGCCAAGCCCAAGGTGATCAAGGTCAAGGGACCGAAGAAGTAACACACAATCGACATAGTGTGCTAATCCGAACAAAGGACGCGGGCGCTGAGCCCGCTTCTTCTCTATGAAGCAAAGATGTCAATCGCCCAACCGTGTCGGCCTAGAGACCCATAACCAGCCTGGCGAACCGCTCATCGTCACGCAGGTTATCGAAGTCCGCTTCCGACCTCGCCTCGTCACGAAAACCCGGGTCCAAAGCTA
>DAOUEW010000282.1:0-5613 GCA_034430275.1 Anaerolineae bacterium
CCACCATCTTCGTCACCACCCATTACATGGACGAGGCAGAGCATTGCCAGAGCCTGGCCTTCATCCACCTGGGCCGGATCGTGGCCCGGGGAACGCCTCAAGAGATCAAGGAGACGATCATGAAGGGGCAGGTCATGGAGATCGACTGCTCAGATCCAGAGCTGGCGCTGAGCACGCTGCGAGATTCCTCTCTCTTCGACGAGGTGGCCCTCTATGGCCGTCTCATCCATGTCGTGGGAGCAGACCTGGAAGCCCACAGGCCCGCGATAGAGCATCTGCTGCGAGACAAGAGAGTGGAGATCAGGGGCATGGACATCATCGCACCCTCCCTGGAGGACGTCTTCATCTCCAGCATAAAGGAAGAGGACCGGAGAGTGAGCCAGCAGAACAGGGGGTAGCGCACCCATGGAGTCAGAACGTCTAGAGGAGAAGAAGGCAATGAGAAAGAGAAACCTGGCTTTCCTGGTAGTGGCGCTGGTGCTCGTTGGCGCTGCCGCCGGGTTGTGGTACTTGAGCTCCCAGTCCGGCGTCTGGGATCAGCTACTGGCCGATCTCGGCTTGCAGACCGAAGCCAGTCCCGCTGGGGTCCTCGCGGCTTCCGGGATCATCGAAGCAGAGGAAGTATCGGTGACCACGGAGCTCGGGGGCCGAGTGGCGGAGGTGCTGGCCGACGAAGGTGACCTGGTCGAGGAAGGCGCCGCACTCATCATCCTGGATGATGCTCTTCTCCAGGCCCAGATGGCTCAGGCGGAGGCAGCGCTTGCGAGCGCGCAGGCAGTCCTCGCTCAGGTGGAGGCCGGCGCGCCATGGGCCGACGTCGACCAGGCGGAGGCACTGCTGCGTCAGGCGGAAGTGGCCCGAGATGGGGCACTTCAGGCCCTCGATGACACCAAGACCGCTCGCGCTGAGCCCCAGCAACTGGAGGCGCAGATCGACGCTGCCAGAACCCAGTTAACCATCGCCGAGCTCAACGTGGAGCAAGCTATCGCCAACGCGCGGGCCACGGACATTCAAACGGCCTACTTCGAACGCACCTACGCGCAGTTGGTGGAGGGGTTCGACGTAGAGATACCCGTGCCCGGCCTCGCTGTAGTCCTGAAGAGGCACTTCAACGTGGGGGAGGCGGTGTTGAGCGAGGTTCGTAGACAGGGCAATCTGTCGAACCAGGAGGCCTGGATGGCGTGGGAGGGGCTTTTCGCAGCCGAGGCTGCTCGCGAGGGCGCCCGCCAGAACCTGAGCAACCTGCTGGAGATGCGTGACAACCCATTGCAGGCGAACGCTCTGGTCAGCGCCGCTGAGGCCCAGCACCTGGTCGCCGAGGCCAACGTGGAAGTGGCCCAGGCTCAGCTCGACGCCATGCGTACGGGAGCTACGGATCAGGAGGTAGGCGTTGCGCAGTCGTTAGTGGAGCAGGCCGAGGCAGCGCTGGCTACCCTTCAGGTACAGCTCGAGAAGATGACGCTCCAGGCACCCAGGACCGGCGTCGTGCTGGAGCGGATGGTCAGCGCAGGCGAGATCGCCCCGCCAAACTTCGCCCTGCTCACCCTGGCCGACCTCGACCAGGTGACCCTCACGGTCTACGTCCCTGAGAACGAGATAGGATTGGTGAAAGTGAACCAAGCGGTGAAGATCACGGTGGACTCGTATCCTGAGCGGACCTTGGATGGCAAGGTCGTGCACATTGCATCGAGCGCCGAGTTTACCCCCAAGAACGTGCAAACGAAAGAGGAACGCGTCAGCACCGTCTTCGCAGTGAAGATAGAGATACCGAACCTGGATCACGCACTGAAGCCCGGCATGCCCGCCGATGCCGAGATCCTGGTGGAAGGATAAGGGGAGGCCAACCAATGAGATTCACGGAGAGAACAAGAGCCGTTGCTCTCTCGCTGGTAATCGTATCGCTCCTGGCCACATTGACTTCCGGCTGCCAGGGCACTGAAGCAGCCGGGGCTATAGAGGCGTCTGGAACCATCGAGGCCGAGGAAGTGGTCATCGCCTCGGAGTTCGGAGGCCGCATCGAGGACGTGCTGGCCGACGAAGGCGACGAGGTAGAGGAAGGTCAACTCCTGGTACTCCTGGACTCCGCGCTCCTCGAGGCTCGGATTGGCCAGGCCGACTCCGCCGTCGGCACAGCGCAGGCCAACCTCGATCTGGTGCAGGCCGGGGCCCGGCCTGGGGAGATACAAACGGCGGAAGCCTTTCTGGAACAAGCTCTCGCCGCCAGGGACGGGGCCGAGTTGGCCTGGCGCGATGCTGTGGCCCTCCGGGACAATCCACAGCAACTGGACACCCACATAGATGAAGCCCGTACGCAGGTGGAAGTGGCCCAGCGAGGAGTGACTCAGGCTCAAGCACAACTCCAAACCACGATCATACAGAGAGATGCCTACGCCGGCGCGGGCGATGACCAGAGCAAGACCAGCTACGCGGCCCTGGACCAGCAGGTGCAAGCGGCGGAGGCAAACGTCACCATCGCCGAGGAGCAACTGGCTGGGGCGCAGGCACAACTGGACAACCTGCTGGAGATGCGCAGCAACCCCGTGCCCTTGAACGCAGCGGAGAACCAGGCCCAATCTATGTACAACGATGCGGCAGCGGCTGTGGAGGTCGCGCAAGCCAGTCTCGACTCACTGCTGGCCAAACCGACGGCCGAGGAAGTCTCCGTGGCCCAGGCCCAGCTCAGTCAGGCCGAGGCCGCGCTGGGCATCCTCCAGGTCCAGCTTGACAAGATGAGCCTGCTCTCACCGCTGAGTGGCCTGGTCAGCAACCGATCGATCCACGTCGGCGAGACAGCCTCTGCCGGCGCCACCCTGATGACCATAGCCAACCTTGAAGAGGTTAAGCTGACCGTGTACATCCCCGAGAACCGGTACGGTCGCATCCAGCTCGGCCAGCAGGTGGATGTGGAGGTCGACTCGTTTCCAGACCAGGTTTACAAGGGAGAAGTGGTGTACATCTCGTCGGAGGCAGAGTTCACGCCACGCAACGTCCAGACCGAAGAAGAGCGGGTCAACACGGTGTTCGCCGTCAAGATCCTCATACCAAACCCAGACCACGATCTCAAGCCCGGGATGCCCGCCGACGCCACGATCGTGGTCGAGTAGTCCGCCTTTCCTTCGCTTGGCACAGGCACCGGCGAATCGAGAACGAGCTAGAGACGTCGCCATCATGGCTTGACTCCAAGCCGGGTGTGGCGTATGGTTGCCGCAGCCATCGCACAATAGGAGGAGGTTCGAGGCCTCGTCGACGAAAGAGGTGGAGCGACTGAGTCTGGGCTAGGGAGGTTTATCGCCACGCCTAACAAACCCTCACGCCACATGCCGTAATGGAGGCATGTTCCTGGCCAGCCCTCAGCAGCCCACTGACAAGGAACAAACCGTATGTCCGAACAGGGTGAAGCGAAGCTCGAGAAGGTCCACACCGCCCACGGCCAGCTTCAGGCGCACGTGATCAAGGGCAAGCTCGAGAGCGAGGGCATCCCCGTACTGCTCCAGTACGAGAGCCAGGTCTTTGCCGTCACTATAGATGGCCTGGGGGAGGTGCGCATCCTGGTTCCGGAGCAACTGGCCGACAAAGCCAGAAAGATCATAGCGCGCACCGAACCCTGAGACGAACCACCTCGGGACGGTCGGCGCGTCCCTCGGGAAGTACCTCTGCCTCAGCGGCCGGTCATCGGAGACACAGCATGAGCCACCCCTGTCACGAATACGTGGGTAACATTCACCTGCACACCACCGCCTCCGACGGCGCCATGACCCACGCGGAGGTGGCTTCGGTCGCCTCGCGGGCTGGCCTCGATTTCCTCATCGTCACCGATCACAACGTGTTCACCGCAGGCGCCGACGGCTGGCACAGCGACACGCTTCTACTCGTCGGAGAGGAGATCCACGACACCAGGAGGCAGCCTGAGGCCAACCACTATCTGGCTCTTGACATCAAGGAGCACGTGCCAGGGGACCACACACCACCTCAGAGGGTCATCGACGAGGTTTGCTCCCAGGGAGGTTTCGGCTTTCTGGCCCATCCCTTCGAGCACAGCCCTCCTTTCACCCGGGAGCCGGAGCTATTATGGGTGGACTGGCAGGTCACAGGCTTCACTGGCCTGGAAATCTGGAACTACATGTCGGAGTTCAAGAGCTACCTCGAGGATACGCTGCGAGCGCTGTTCTTCATCCTGCTTCCGCAAACGGCGATCAGAGGGCCGTTCCCGGAGACCCTGGCCAAGTGGGACGAACTGCTCCGTGACCGCCCCACGGTCGGCATCGCAGGCACTGACGCCCACGGCAACACGTACAGTGTCGGTCCATTGCGCCGCGCAGTCCTGCCGTACGAGCACTGCTTCAAGGCGGTGAGGACGCACATTCTGACTTCGGAGCCCTTCGATCACGACCTGGAGCATGACAGGACACTGGTCTACGACGCGCTGAGAATGGGAAGCTGCTTCGCGGCCTACGATGCCATCGGCGACGCGACCGGTTTTCGCCTGACAGCCCGCAGCGACTCTTCCACAGCCACCATGGGTGGTCAGATCCCCTTTGTTGACGACCTCGTGCTGGAAATCACGTCACCTCTGAAGGCCGAACTGCGTCTCCTCAGGGATGGCCAACTCGTAGCCGTGGAGAGAGGCAAGGAGCTTCGCTACGTGGTTTGCGAGAGCGGGGTCTATCGCGTCGAGGCCTACCGCCGCCGGCTCTTCCAGAGACGTGGCTGGGTCTTCACCAACCCCATCTACGTCCGTCCCTGAGAGCGCCGGAGCACGATCAGTACGGCGCCGAGCACCGCCGCTCCCCCAAACGAGACTACGGCCACTGCCAGCAAGACCGTCGGGATCCACGAGGCGGAGTCGGCCCCTGGCGTGCTGGAGGACACAACAGTCGCCAGCGCTGTATCAGTGGGTGCCGGGGCCACGTTGGGATCGACCAGGTCCGCAGAGCCGACCGTGCCCGTGGGAGCGGGGCTAGTCGTCGGGGTCTCCGTCGGCAGGGGAGTCTCGGTGGGCACCGGCGTAGCTGACGGCTCCAGAGTAGCCGTGACGGTGGGGAGAGGCGTATCTGTCGGCATGGGCGTCTGGGTGGGCGGCAAGGGGGTTGCGGTGGCCGTGGGCGGTGCAGAAGTGGGCGTCGGGCTCGGCGGCACAGGCGTGGCCGTGGCTGTGGGCTGGCTATAGTCCACCTCCAGGCGCACTAGATCGATGAAGGCCTCGTCCTTGCCCTCGGACGACGGCACATCTACCTCGACGAACACCGTGATGGTCCTGGCCTGAGCGACGGCCGACACCCTCAGGGCCGAGAAATCGTGTCCCCAGCTCCACAGAGAGGGGCTCCAGACAACGCTCGCGGAGGTAGGATCACTGCCGCCGAGAGGGTCAATGCCGACCTTACGCCCAACGTTGGCCTCCTTGCTCGGACTGATAGCTGCCCAGTCCACCATGGCCAAGTACACAACGCCAGGTGTGACGTTCTCCACCCGCTGGTAGATGCTCCCCCTGAACGGAACGCCATCGGTCCAGATGCGCTGAGCAGTATTGCCGTGCAGACGTTCGAAGGTGGAGTGGTCCAGCGCAGGCTGGCCCGTCTCGATCGAGTACTCCCAGCCCTCACCGATCTCCCCCAG